>CALFTK010000019.1 GCA_937916465.1 uncultured Bacteroidales bacterium | reverse complement strand
TGGCCTATGAACGGGGGGGACCGACGCCGAAGGCGTTGGGGGGACTTGGTTTTCGTTGTAAACTATTGAAATTACTTCCTATTACAATAAACTCTACTCAGTTCCACTATTTAAAAAAAGTTTCAGTTATTAAAAATTAATATTTAGAGATTGTTTTGTAAAGAAAAATGCACTGTGGTTAAATAAATTTATAGCCATAAAAAAAGTTGGGTTTCAGAGAATAACGTATTTTACAACTCTATACTTTTACGCCATAATTCAAAAATGGAATAGACTTATGAAGCCTATTATGAAAAGAATATTTCTTGTTTGCGGCGCATCAGTAATGTGCGTAGTGACATCTGCTCAGCAGTTGTCACAAAAAGAATCCGACCCTATGGTTATGGGTTGGATGCAGGGATTCCCACCTATGGACGATATGGTGGTGGAAGCAGCCGATGGTTCGTTTTTTAACTTTCCGGCTTTACGTTACACAGTGTGTAATATGAGACAGTTCGTACCTACTAAAGTGGTGAAATGTGCCACAAAAGAGAGGTACAGGTTTAGAGAATCTTTAGATCCCGGGATTGAGAAGATTAAATTCGTCCCTCTGTTTGAAACAGAGCCCGTAGGTTGGCAGGATTTTCTGGACAAAAACTATGTAGATGGTGTGATTATTTTGCACAAAGGTAAAATTATTTACGAAAAGTATCAGGGCGCATTGAAACCTGACGGTATCCATTCGGTAATGTCGGTAAGTAAAACATTTACCGGAACATTGGGAGCTATGTTAGTGGCAGAAGGGGTACTGGACGAAAACAAAAAGGTTTCTGAATATGTTCCTGAACTGGCCGAATCGGCTTTTGGCGATGCCACTGTGCGTAATCTGCTTGACATGACCACGGCTCTAAACTACAGTGAAGACTATTCCGATCCAAATGCTGATATTTGGGAGTATTCTGCATCGGGAAATTTGCAGAAACCGGAAGGTTACAAGGGAGCAATGTATTATTACCAGTATCTGGAGAAGATTAAGAAGAAGGGTGAACATGGTAAGAAATTTGCTTACAAGACTGTAAATACAGATGCATTGGGCTGGGTTATATCCCGCGCTACGGGAAAAAGTATTCCTGATTTGCTTTCAGAAAAGATTTGGGCTCCTATGGGCGCGAACTACGATGGCTATTATCAGGTTGATTCGCGTGGTATAGCCTTTGCAGGTGGTGGATTCAATGCAAATTTACGCGATTTGGCTATGTTTGGCGAAATGGTGCGTCGTAGAGGTTGGTTTAATGGTAAACAGATTTTACCCGAACAGGTTGTTGACGATATTCTGAAAAATGCCGACAATGACCGGTTTGACAAAGAGTCCTATCCAAACTTGAAAGGTTGGGGATATAGGAATATGTGGTGGGTAACCAATAATGCCGATAAAGCATTTTGTGCCCGCGGTGTATATGGTCAGACCATCTACATAGATATGGCTGCCGAAATGGTGCTGGTAAGGTTGGCTTCAATGCCTGTTGCATCGAATGCTGCCAATGATCCTTATTCACTGCCCGCATATCAGGCTGTGGCAGATTATTTGATTGAAAAATACTGATTGGCTATGTAATTAAAGTTAATTGTTGGGTGCTTCTTTCAAAGATTTGAACTATCTTCGCACTGTGATATATATATTATAGTTATACCTTAAAAAGTACAAATATGAAGATTGGAACAACAAGAGAACTTAAGAACCACGAATATCGTGTTGGTTTGACTCCGGATAATGTCTCTGCTTTTGTGGCAAAAGGACATACTGTGTATGTAGAAACTCATGCAGGCGAAGGAGCCGGTTTCTCAGATGATGATTATGTAGCAGCAGGAGCACAGATTTTAGGTTCACCTGCCGAAGTATTCGAAAAATCGGATATGATATGGAAGGTTAAAGAACCTGAACCATGCGAATATAAGTTTTTACGTGAAAATCAGATATTGTTTACCTATCTTCATTTGGCACCTAATCCGGGTTTGACAAAGGCTTTGATGGATAAGAAGGTTAAGGGTGTTGCTTTTGAAACTATTGTAGATAAAGCAGGTAACTTGCCTTGTTTGCGTCCTATGAGCCAGATTGCCGGACGTCTGAGTATTCAGGAAGGTGCTAAGTACATAGAAAAGAGCTATGGCGGTCGCGGAATATTGCTGGGTGGTGTTCCAGGTGTAGAACGTGGTAAGATTGTGATAGTGGGTGGTGGTATAGCAGGTACATACGCTGCAAAGGCAGCAGTGGGTATTGATGCTGAAGTTACTCTGCTTGATATTGATTTGAACCGTCTGGCATATTTGGAAGATATTTTTGGCGCCAGTGTTACAACTCTTTACAGTACAGAGGCGAATATAAGAAAATCTTTGAAGGAGGCTGACCTGGTTATTGGTTCTGTACTGATTCCAGGTGGAAGAACTCCGAAATTGGTACGTCGCGAACACTTGAAGGATATGAAGAAAGGAGCAGTGATAGTGGATATAGCTATAGACCAGGGCGGTTGCTGTGAATCGTCGCATGTCACTACTCACGATGATCCTGTTTTCATTGAAGAGGGCATAGTTCATTACTGTGTCGGCAATATGCCGGGTGCTGTTCCCTACACATCAACAGTGGCTCTGGCAAATGCTACCTTCAAATACGGTATGATGATGGCAGACCTTGGTCTGGAAGAGGCTATAAGGCGCGATAGCGGTCTGGCTAAGGGCGTTAACGTATATTGCGGCAAATGTACCAACGAAAATGTAGCTAAGGCTCTGGATTTGGAGTATCATAATGTGTTGGATATTATTTAAATATATTTGATAATGCAGTTAGTTCTTTTGTCCGGTGGATCGGGATTGAGGCTTTGGCCGCTCTCCAATAATACACGTTCCAAGCAGTTCCTTCCTCTGTTGAAAGCAGATGATGGATCTATGGAATCTATGCTGCAACGTGTTGTAAGACAGGTGCGAGAGACCAATTTGGCAAGTAGTGTTACTATAGCTACCAGCAAGACTCAACGTGATATGATTATAAACCAGTTGGGTAATGGTGTTGATGTGGTAGCCGAGCCTGAAAGGAGAGATACTTTTCCGGCTATAGCACTGGCGGTTTCATATCTGTCATTACAGAAGGGTTGTCCCGATGATGAAGTGGTGGTGATTATGCCTTGCGATCCATATACTGAGAATGATTTTTTCCATTCTATAGGTAATATGGTCAATGCCGTGGAGCAGAATAAGGCCGATTTGGTGCTGATGGGTATTAAACCTACATACCCGGCATCAAAATATGGATATATTGTTCCTGAGGAGGGCAACAACGATGCTGTACGCATGGTTAGCTGTTTTGTGGAGAAACCGGATAGGGCAAGAGCTGAAGAACTTTTGGCAAGAGGAGCAATGTGGAACAGTGGTGTCTTTGCTTTCAGACTGGGCTATGTGCGCAGTATAGTAAGCAAATACATTACAGCCAGTTCATATGAAGAAGTAGTAGCACAGTATGGCGCGTTCCCAAAGATAAGTTTTGACTACGAAGTGGTAGAAAAAGCTTTGTCTATTGCTGTGGTTCCGTTTGGTGGCAAATGGAAAGATTTGGGCACCTGGAATACTTTGTCGGAAGAGATTGCAGAAGATTATATTGGTAATGTGACCTGTGGCGACAATAATAGTAATTCCATAGTTGTAAATGAGTTGGGTTTGCCAATATTCTGTGACGGATTGAATAATATGGTTGTGGTTTGCAGTCCCGACGGTATTTTGGTCTGTGGTAAGGATTATTCAGAGGGCATTAAAGATAAGGTGTCCAAACTGGCTGACCGACCCATGTATGAGGAGCGTAGATGGGGTTCCTATAAGGTTATGGGTACAAAACGTTATGGTGATGGTTACAAATCATTGACCAAAGAGCTTATCTTGAGACCGGGATGCAGTATTAGTTATCAGAGACATAAGTTGCGTGACGAAGTGTGGACTTTTGTTGATGGTGATGGTGTTCTGGCTTTGGACGGAGAGATTGTAAAGGTGAAACGTGGTGATGTGGTTCATATTAAGAGTGGACAGATGCACGCTGTTAAGGCTGTTTCACAGTTGCAGATTATTGAGGTTCAAATGGGTACGCTGTTGGAAGAGGATGATATAGAGCGTTTCCCTTGGGATTGGGAATAAATATATGATGGTCCTATTATGTTAAAGAGGATGCTCCGCAAGGTGCATCCTCTTTTAACATAAGGACCATTAGACCTTATTTATTTGGTTTGGAGTCTGATGCGGATTTCGCGGAAGGGGCGAACCGGATCATTGCTGGTGATGTTTATTGATGATAGGCTGCTTACCATTTTATGGGCAGTTGCTGTCATAGTTACAGATACTGTAATGGTCTGTCCGGGTTGGATAGTGGTGTTTGCTTTTAGCGGAGTTGTACATTCGCCAAGTGTCTCCACATCTCTTATTATAAGATCTGATTTGCCGGTGTTCTCTATTATGAAACTGCCTTTAGCTGTTTTGCCTACTGGTCTTGCTCCCAGATCTACCAGCGAAGGTTCTATTCTGATTGATGGTTTGGGGTCTTCGTTATTATAGTTGTTGAATTTGTCAGTACAGATGGATGTTACTATTATGGGGTTCTGGCTACGAATATCGTTTGCATAGATCCAGAGTGTATCGCGCAGTGTGCCGTAGAGGTTTCCTGTTGCAGGGATGTTGTAGGTTACGTTTACACTCTCTACGGTTTCCGGTTTTACGGCAGTTGGGGCCTCTATGGTGAGAAGACTGTTTTTGTTGCTGTTCTCTACACGTATTTTTGTGGTTTCTCTACCTATATTGGCAAGCATGATGCTCTTTGTTTCTGATTTGCCATGTTCCATAAATCCAAAATTGGTCTGCAGGGTTTCTGTTCTGATTCCTTCTGCCAATGGTCTGGGGTATCGCTCTTCCAAACCTAATGGGGTGGGGATGACGTCGGCCATCAGTAGTAGGCGGTCTATGTTTCTGCCCTGGTTGGTAAATACTTCCAGTTCACGTATAACTTCCCCTTCGGTTCCCGCCGGGTTGAAACTTACTGTCAGTTCACCGGTTTCTCCGGGTGCTATAGATTCGGTGGAATAGGATACTGTGGTGCAACCGCAGCTGGTTAATATGTTGCTTATGGTGGTGCTTTGGTTTGATGTGTTCATAAAGATAAAGGTGTGTTTTACTACACCATCTCTCTCTTCTATCTTTCCAAAGTTGTGTTCGTAACTATCAAACTGAATAGGCGATTTTGGTGCCTGAGCTGCCACTGTTATGGTGATGATGACTGCAATTATTGATATTGTTAATCTCTTCATAGTGAATGTATTATGTTATAAACTTTCTCTATTCCAATGGTGGTGGATGGTCCGTGACCACTATAGACTACGGTGTTGTCCGGTAGGGTGAATAACTTTTGGCGTATTCCCTGTACTAATGCTGTGCCGTTGCTGTCTGCAAAATCGTATCGGCCTAAGCTTCCTTTGAATAGTACATCGCCACAGAAGAGTGTGTTCTCTTCTTTGCAGTAATACACTAAACTGCCGGGTGAATGTCCCGGTATGTGTAGTATATTGAATGTATGTCTGCCAAAACTGACGGTATCGCCTTCCTGAAGGAAGTTTTCCGGTTTGATGGGGTTTACGCTTTTGTTGTATTGTATGCCGAACGATGCCAGGCGTCTGCCTATCTGTAGTAACCAGGGCATATCTGCACTATGAGCTTTGGCTGCTACTCCAAAGGTCTCTTCTGCAAAGTTGTTTCCAAATATGTGGTCAAAATGCAGATGGGTGTTTAGTATGTGGTTGATGTTCAGTTTGTTGTCTTCTACAAACTGTTTCAGTGTCTGTTCTTCCTGCGGATAGTAACATCCGGGGTCAATTATCACTGCATCAAGGGTTTGACTATCCCAAACTATGTATGTGTTTACGGATATGTCGTTAAACTGAAACTGTTTGATTTTCATATCTGTACGTAAACTACTTTTTTATCGTTAAAGAACTCTTCGTTAAAATAGTTGCTTATGTTTACTATTTCTGCTACGTTACGGTAGTTCTGAACTTCTCCAGAGAGATCGCCTCCTTTTAGACATATTAAGCCGTTTGGGTAGGCGTTGAACTGTTCTTTCTTGTTTATCAGCTTGTTACATATTTTGCAGAGGTCGGGTAGGGGCATTACTCCACGGCTTACTACAAAGTGAAATTTCTCTTTTTCTTCTTCTGCTCGTTCGTGTTGACAGGTTACGTTTTTCAGCCCTATGCTTTCTGCTACGCTTTCCGCTACACGTACTTTCTTGCCTATGCTGTCTATCAGTGTGAACTTGCTTTCTGGGAAGATGATTGCCAATGGTATGCCAGGAAAACCGCCTCCTGTTCCTATGTCGGCTATTTTGGTGCCTGGAGCAAAGGTTGTTACTTTTGCTATGGCTAAAGAGTGTAGTACGTGGTGCAGATAGAGGTTTTCTATGTCTTTGCGTGAGATTACGTTTATTTTGCTGTTCCAGTCAGTGTATAGTTCGTAAAGAGCGTCTAACTGGTTGTATTGCTGCTCTGTCAGTGTGGGGAAGTATTGTCTTATTTTCTCCATATTCTTTATTCTTTCTGCGAAGATAGTGAAAAATTTGGAAAGACCACTCTTTCCTATGGGATTGGCTTCGCCCATCCTGGAATCACACTCTTTCCGTGGGATTGGCTTCGCTCGCCAACTGAGTTGTCTCGCTTGTTTATCCTGGAATTACACTCTTTCCGTGGGATTGGCTTCGCTCGCCAACTGAGTTGTCTCGCTTGCCCATCCCTTATGCCGCCGCAGGCGTCTGTGGTTGAAGACCACTCTTTCCGTGGGATTAACTTCATTCGCCAACTGAAGTTGTCTCATTCGTTCATCCTGGAATCACACTCTTTCCGTGGGATTAACTTCATTCGCCAACTAAAGTTGTCTCATTCGTTCATCCCTTATGCCGCCGCAGGCGTCCTAACAAACAAAAAAAACGCTTTTCAAAATGTTCAAACGAGTTTGACATTTTTTTAGCGTTTTTTTGTTTGCGGAAAGAGTGGGATTCAAACCCACGGTACGGGAGACCCGTACGCCGGATTTCGAGTCCGGTCCATTCGATCACTCTGGCATCTTTCCTTAAAGGTGGTGCAAAGGTAATGAATTATTTTGTTCTATTCCATTGCTCCACCCATTTTTTACTCTATCTCTGACAATATCTGTGTGGCCAGTTCGTCGTTGTTTGTACGGATTACAAGGTGGCTCAGATGGCTGTCGTCATCGGCAAATGCGTACATATACTCTATGGAGACACCGGCTTTGCTCAGTTCTTCCATTGCTATGGCCATGGTTCCCGGTTTGTTGGGGCTGTTCAGATAGTTTACGTGGTGTATGCTTACAGCGTATGAATTGGCTTTAAGCAGGTTGTAGGCGCGGTCTATATCGTTTTTTTCTACAATGATGCGGGCTATGCCAAAATCATCGCTCTCCGATACGGTAAAGGCCTTCATGTTGATGTTGTTGTTACCCAGCAGTCTTGCTATTTCTGCAAATTTGCCCTGTCTGTTCTCTAGAAATATTGATAGTTGTCTAATTAACATAGCATATCTGTTTTGGGGTTGTTACTCAAATTTTCTGTGGTCTATGGCACGTTTGGCCTTTCCTGTAGAACGTTCTATGGTGTTTGGTTCTACTATCTTGATGTCGGGCTGTATGCCAATTACGCTCTGTATTCTCGATGCCAGACGCTGACGCAGTTTTATTAGCTGGTTTATCTGGTCTGTGTAGTATTCAGGCTTAACTTCTACCTGTATTACAAAGGTGTCAGTGTTGTTTACGCGGTCAACTTCAATGAAGAAGTATGGTTCGTATTCAGGGAATTCAAGCAGTATGGATTCTACCTGCGATGGGAATACGTTTACGCCACGGATTATTAACATGTCGTCGCTTCTTCCCATGATTTTTGACATTCTTACTGCTGTACGTCCGCATTCACACTTTTCGTAGTTCAGGCTGGTAAGGTCTCTGGTGCGGTAACGTATCATAGGCATTCCCCATTTGTCTAATGTGGTGAATACAAGTTCGCCCTTTTCGCCGGGAGCTACAGGCTGCAGTGTAACAGGATCGACAATTTCCGGATAGAAGAGGTCTTCCCACAGGTGGGTTCCGTTCTGATATTCACATTCGCCACCTACGCCGGGTCCGCTAATTTCGGTAAGTCCGTATATGTCGTATGCTTTTATGTGTAGTTTCTCTTCCAACTCCTTACGCATGTTGTCTGTCCAGGGTTCTGCACCAAATACACCTACTTTCAGCTTAATGTTATTCATGTCTATACCCTGTTTGCGTATCTCTTCTGTCATGTAGAGCGCGTATGATGGGGTACATGCTATAGCTGTTGAACCAAAGTCTTGCATAAGCTGCAACTGTTTCTGAGTGTTGCCACTGCTGGTTGGCAGTGCTACAGCACCTATTTTATATGCACCGTCATGAGCGCCCAGACCTCCTGTAAACAGTCCGTAGCCGTATGATACCTGTATCATATCGGAACTGTCAAGACCATATGCGGTTAGACAGCGTGCTACACCTTCGGACCAGTTGTCAAGGTCTTTCTGGGTATATCCTACTACGATAGGTTTTCCGGTGGTTCCCGATGATGCATGCAGACGCAATATATCTTTCATAGGGACTGCCATCATATTGAATGGATAGTTGTCTCTTAGATCCTGTTTTGTGGTAAAAGGCAGTTTGACAATGTCATCTATTGTCTTGATGTCTTCAGGTTTTACTCCGTGTTCATCGAAACGGGCCTTGTAAAAAGGTGAGTTATGATAAGCGTGAGCCACTATTTTTCTCAATTTCTCTCCCTGTAGTTCGCGCATCTCTTCGCGCGACATACATTCATACTTGCTGTTCCAAATCATATTAAGTGGTTTATTTATCATTTTGTGCTGTAAAAGTAGTGTAAATGGATGAAATTTGTTTAATGAGATTGAATTTTTATTCACAGATAGCGTAAAAAAATGCATTTTTGGTGAATTTTTGTCAATTTAATCTTTTAGTTGTAATTTTGCCGAATAATCTGTAAAACAGATGTACGATATGGATGATGTTGTGATTTTAGGTATAGAGTCTTCGTGTGATGATACGTCGGCTGCAGTTATCAGAAATGGTGAATTGTTGTCGAATGTGGTGGCAAGTCAAGGTGTTCACGAAGAGTATGGTGGGGTGGTGCCCGAATTGGCATCGCGTGCTCACCAGCAAAATATTGTACCTGTGGTGGATACTGCTTTGAAAAGAGCGGGTGTGGAGCGTTCACAGCTTAGTGCGGTGGCTTTTACACGTGGTCCGGGACTGATGGGTTCGCTGTTGGTAGGAACGTCGTTTGCAAAGGGGTTTGCCAGGTCGTTGGATTTGCCTATGATTGAAGTGAATCATTTGCAAGGGCATATTCTGGCGCATTTTATTAAACAACCGGGCGAAGAGATAGAGGTGCCACAGTTCCCGTTCTTATGTCTGTTGGTTTCAGGAGGAAATTCACAGATTGTAAGAGTGGATTCATTCAGTAAAATGGAGATTATAGGGCAGACCATAGATGATGCAGCAGGCGAAGCTATGGACAAATGTTCTAAAGTGATGGGATTCGGTTATCCGGGTGGTCCTATTATTGATAAATATGCCCGTCAAGGTAATCCTAAGGCATTTACTTTCAGTAAACCTAATATTCCGGGTTATGACTATAGTTTTAGTGGTCTGAAAACATCTTTTTTGTATAATCTAAGAGATTGGGTGAAGGATGATCCTGATTTTATTGAGCAGCATAAAGAGGATTTGTGTGCATCGCTTGAACGTACTATTGTGGAGATTCTGATGAAGAAATTGAAGCAGGCAGCTAAAGATACAGGCATTAAGCAGGTGGCTGTGGCAGGAGGTGTGTCGGCCAATACGGGGTTGCGAAACGCATTTTTGGACTATTCCAAACGATTTGGATGGAAGGTTTTTATTCCGCGCTTTTCATATACAACTGATAATGCTGCCATGATAGCAGTAGCCGGTCACTATAAGTATTTGGCAGGCGATTTTTGCGGTATTGATGTGCCTATTTATTCAAATAGCAGGCTATAATGTGGAAATATTGGTGCGGAAGTGCCAAAAAACACATTATTAAATGAAAAATATGGGTGCTTTGTTTGGAAGTATCAAAAAAAAGTAGTTATTTTGCACCCTGTTTTGAGAGAAGTATAAGAAAACGAATAAAAATTATATAAAAATGTCAAGAATTTGTCAGATTACAGGTAAGAAGGCAATGGTTGGCAATAATGTTTCTCACTCAAAAAGAAGAACAAAGAGAACATTTGATGTTAACCTTTTCACTAAGAAGTTTTTCTATGTAGAGGAAAATTGTTGGATTAGCCTTCGTCTCAGCGCTGCTGGCCTGAGAATTATTAACAAGAAGGGACTTGATGCAGCTCTAAGAGAGGCTGTGGCTAAAGGCTATTGCGATTGGAAAGATATAAGAATAATCGCGTAACACTTAAGTAAGGAGTAAAGAATTATGGCAAAGAAAGTTAAAGGTAATAGAGTTCAGGTTATTCTTGAATGTACTGAGCACAAAGAGAGCGGTATGCCGGGTACTTCTCGTTATATCACTACAAAGAACAGGAAGAACACTCCTGAGAGACTTGAGTTGAAAAAGTATAATCCAATTCTTAAGAAGGTTACTCTTCATAGAGAAATTAAGTAATACGTATTAGCGATGGCAAAGAAAGTAGTTGCAACCCTTCGTCAGGGTAAGGTTTCAATGGCTAAGCTCATCAAGATGGTTAAATCACCTAAGACCGGAGCTTATACATTTACAGAGCAGATTGTTACTGATGAACAGTTGAAAGAAGCTTTGAAGTAATTTCTAGTATTTTAAAGCTAAAATACAATATATGAGGGTAATAGCATTGCTATTTCCCTCTTTTGTTTATTAGATTTTTTCATTGATTTTAATTGCAGGATTTTTATGTGTGGTTATAATAAGCTGATAATGAAAAATTAAACTCTATTGATTTTACAATTTATGCGTTTTTTATTACTTTTGTAGTAGAAAGAGGCTACTTACATAGATAACAATACAGAGATAGAGATGGGACTATTTTCGTTTTTTTCAAAGGATAAGAAAGAGGTTCTGGATAAGGGACTTGAGAAGACAAAAACAAGCGTTTTTTCTAAAATACAGCGCGCCATTATGGGCAAGAGCGTTGTAGATGATGAAGTGTTGGATAATTTGGAGGAGGTGTTGATAACATCGGATGTAGGTGTGGAGACTACTTTGAAGATTATTAAACGTATAGAGGAACGTGTAGCAAGAGATAAATATCTGAATACAGATGAACTGAATAAGATACTGAGAAGCGAGATTTCGGAATTGCTGGTTGAAAGTGGAAATGATGACAATGCACAGTTTACCGTACCACAGGGTAGAAAACCATACGTTATTTTAGTGGTTGGCGTAAATGGCGTGGGAAAGACTACCACTATAGGTAAATTGGCTTATCAGTTCAAAAAAGCCGGATTGAAGGTGTATATGGGAGCTGCTGATACTTTCCGTGCTGCAGCCATTGAGCAGTTGCTGGAGTGGGGGCGTAGAGTAGATGTTCCGGTAATACATCAGTCTATGGGTTCCGATCCTGCATCAGTAGCATACGATACTCTGCAATCGGCAGTAACAAATAATGCCGATGTGGTGCTTATAGATACAGCAGGCCGCCTTCACAATAAGGTTGGACTTATGAATGAACTTACCAAGATTAAGAATGTTATGAAGAAGGTTGTAGATGGTGCACCTGATGATGTTCTGTTGGTGTTGGATGGTTCTACCGGTCAGAATGCTTTTGAACAGGCTAAACAGTTTACAAAGGCTACTGAAGTTACACAACTGGCTATAACCAAACTGGATGGCACTGCAAAAGGCGGTGTGGTAATAGGTATATCGGATCAATTCCACATACCTGTCAAATATGTTGGTTTGGGTGAAGGTATGGACGATTTACAAGTCTTTTCAAAACGCGAATTTGTTGATTCTCTGTTCAATATCTGATATTTGTAATATATGAAGAGAATAGATGTTATAACCTTGGGATGTTCAAAGAATCTGGTTGATTCTGAAAAGTTGATGATGCAGTTGCAGGCCGAAGGTTATACTGTTCGCCACGATCCGCAGCAAATTGATGCGGATATTGTGGTTATTAACACCTGTGGTTTTATAGGCGATGCTCAGGAAGAATCGGTAGAAATGATTCTTGATTGTTGTGAGCTGAAAAAACAGGGTGTAATAAAGGCTCTTTATGTTATGGGGTGTCTTTCTCAGAAATTTGGAAAGGAACTGGAAGTGGAGATACCCGAAGTTGATAGATTTTACGGAAAATTTGACTGGAAGAATTTGATAGCCGATTTAAACGGTGCATGGCATACTGATTTGGAGAACAAACGTTTTATTACTACTCCGGCGCATTATGCATATCTTAAAATTGCAGAAGGTTGTGACAGACGTTGTTCCTACTGTGCCATCCCTTTAATGACGGGTGGCTATCGTTCTCGTAATCAAGAAGATATAATATCGGAAGCAAAATATCTTATATCGAAAGGTGTTAAAGAGATTCAGCTGATAGCCCAAGATTTAACCTATTATGGCTGTGATACTGCCGGTGGTTCAAAGATTGCCGATCTAACCCGTAGGCTATCTGATCTTGATGGTCTGGAGTGGATACGTCTGCACTATGGCTATCCAAATGATTTTCCTATGGAACTGTTGCAGGTGATGCGTGAACGCAGCAATGTTTGCAACTATATGGATTTGGCCCTACAGCATATTAGTAATCCTGTTCTGGAGCGTATGCATAGAAATATTACTGCTGAACAGACTCGTAATTTGTTGTTACAGATACGCAATGAAGTGCCCGATATTCATTTGCGCACCACTATGATGGTGGGATTTCCCGGTGAAACTGAAGATGATTTTAACCGGTTGGTGGATTTTGTTAAGGAGATGCGTTTTGAACGTATGGGGGCATTTGCGTATTGTGAAGTGGAGGGAACTTATTCAGCGCGTCATTATAAGGATGATGTGGATGAAGATATAAAGCAGATGCGTTTGTCAAAGTTGATGCGTATTCAGCAGAATATTTCGGCCGATATAAATGTTTCCAAAATAGGCAAGGTATATAAAACTGTTATAGATCGTGTGGAGGGCGATTACTACATAGGAAGGACGGAATTTGATTCGCCCGATGTGGATCCGGAGATGTTGATTAAGGCTGATAATGAATTGGTTATAGGTGACTTTTATAATGTTCGTGTTACTGAAGCCGATGATTTTGATCTGTACGGTTTGGTTGTAGAAGATAATTGATTTGATATATGAACAACAAGATGTTTCTGGATGAGCTGTCCAAAAGATGCGATATGACAGTGGAAGAATCGCAGGTCCTGTCGCAGAAGTTGTTGGACATTATGCAAAAGCAGTGGCAGGAGGGTGATACTATCAGTCTGTCCGGATTTGGTGTTTTTGAGGTTCGTAAAAAGAATGAAAGAATCTCAGTAAACCCTGTTACAAAGGTGCGTATGTTAATTCCACCGAAATTGGCTCTTACTTTTAAGCCGGGTTCAATGTTGAAAGAAAAACTTAATGGTAAGAAGTTATGAATGCAAGGCTGAATCAGAAACAGATATCTGAACTGTTTTATAGAATAAGTGATTTGAGCAGATCCAAATCAGAATTGTTTGTTAAATGTTTCTTTGATATAATTGAAGAGGAACTTTTAAAGGGTGAACAGGTTAAGGTTAAGGGTTTGGGCGTGTTCAAAACGGTTAATGTTGAGGCACGTGAAAGTGTTAATGTGAATACCGGCGAACGTATTCTGATAGATGGATACGTAAAGGTTGTTTTTACACCTGAAGCTGCTCTTAAGGATATTATCAATAAGCCTTTTGCTGCATTTGAAACTATGGTATTGTCTGATTATCAGGCAGAAATGATTTCGCATTCGGTTGAGACTGTGGAAACTGTTGATATTGCGGATGATTCCATAGAAGAGCAAGGCTACTACGAGGATAAGAATGAGGTTGCTAATAACGAGCAGGAGGAACCTAAACTAGATCTTGAATCAGAACCTGAGTCAGAGCCAGTAGTGGAACAGGAAGTAGTAGAAACGGAACCTGAGCTTGAAACAGAAACGGAATCTGAACTTGAAGCAGAAACTGAGTCTGAAACTGAAGTTGAAGCTGAGTGTGAAGCAGAAACAGAAGTGAAGTTAGAACAAGAGGAACCTAAAAAAGAAACTGAATCAGAACCTGAGTCAGAGCCAATAGTGGAACAGGAAATAGTAGAAACGGAATCTGAACTTGAAACAGAAACGGAATCTGAACTTGAAACAGAAACGGAATCTGAGCTTGAAACTGAACCGTCAGTAGAGCCTGAAACTGAAGTTGAAGCAGAACCTGAACCGGAAACAGCACCGAAAGAGATTACTGCAACTATAGGTGCTGAAACTGCTGTAAATGAATCTGTTAATAATAAGAAGAATTCTGCCGGTGTAAAGATTGTAATAACATTAGCATCAGTTATTCTGGCTTTGTTATTGTTGGTATATATGCTCTGGCCATTAATATTACAACAATATGTTAAGCATAAGTATAATTCTGCACGTAACAATGTGGTTACAGAACAGATAATAACAGACAGGTCAACAAATAGTTTTGATGAAGATAAAAGTTCTGTAAATAACACTGAAACCGAATTGGACGAAACTCCTGTTCAGACACCTCAAGAGGTTCAAACAGAAACAGAACCAAAACCTGTAGCAGTTAAAAAGGAGAGTGCTCCTACTGCAGTTGTCAATCCAATTGTCAAACAGGATATTAAGTTGGTTGAAGAAGATGAAAAGAGAGATTTGGCAGATATTACAGTTGATGATACTGATAATTATGTTATAGTTGGTCTGCTTGCAGAGCATACACTGCAACAGGATGAAATTCTGACTGTTTTGTCTAAAAGGTATTATGGAACAAAAAAATTGTGGCCTTATATAGTAAAATACAATAACTTTAATGATTTCAATAAGTTACGTCCGGGAATGAAGATACTTATTCCAAAATTGGAAAATAAGTAATTTTTACATTCAGTTTAAGATTTCTTAAATTCGGTGTAAGTAAAAGTATTTTAATACAAATTGTATTTTTTATCAAGTCTGAATGAAGTATCTTTGTGGAAGTGACAAAAGTTAAATGGTTTTATGAGTACAAACATTGATATTAGAGAACTAAACGAACGCATTGAACAACAGAGTGCATTCGTAACAAACCTAATGACCGGTATGGAACAGGTCATTATAGGACAAAAACATCTGATTGAGTCATTGCTTATAGGCTTGTTGTCTGATGGACATATTCTGTTGGAAGGTGTACCCGGATTGGCAAAAACTATGGCAATCAAGACTTTATCATCTTTGATTGACGCAAGTTTTAATAGAATTCAGTTTACCCCCGATCTTCTCCCTGCCGATGTGGTAGGTACAATGATTTATAATCAGAAAGAGGATTCATTTGTGGCTAAACAGGGACCTATATTTGCCAACTTTATTCTTGCTGACGAAATTAACCGTGCGCCTGCAAAGGTGCAAAGTGCATTGCTTGAAGCCATGCAGGAACGTCAGGTGACATTGGGCGGTGAAACATTTACTTTGCCAAAGCCCTTCCTGGTTATGGCTACACAGAACCCTATTGAACAGGAGGGTACATATCCGCTGCCTGAAGCACAGGTTGACCGTTTTATGCTGAAAGCAGTAATAGGTTATCCTACTATAGAAGAGGAGAAAAAGATTATTCATCAGAATATACATCACGAAATAGGTTCCATCAAACCTGTTATGACCACCCAGGAAATTTTAGATGCACGCCGTGTGGTTGATATGGTTTATATTGACGAAAAGATAGAACAATACATTGCCGATATTGTGTTTGCTACCAGATATCCTGAAAAGTATGGATTGAAGGAGATTAAAGAGCTGATTTCGTTTGGTGGTTCGCCTCGTGCTTCTATTAATCTGGCGTTGGCTGCACGTGCGTATGCTTTCATTAAACGCAGAGGTTATGTTGTTCCGGAAGATGTTAGAGCCATAGCACATGATGTTATGCGTCATCGTATTGGTTTGTCATACGAAGCTGAGGCTACCAATGTTACATCGGACGAACTGATAAGCAGAATTCTTAATAAGGTAGAAGTTCCTTGATATCTGAGAAATGGAAACCGGTGATCTGATAAAAAAGGTCCGTAAGATTGAGATTAAAACCAAAGGTTTATCTAATAATATCTTTGCGGGACAGTATCATTCTGCGTTCAAAGGACGTGGTATGGCCTTTTCGGAGGTACGTGAATACCAGTACGGAGATGACGCAAGAGATATTGAATGGAATGTTACTGCCCGTATGAATAAGCCATACGTTAAGGTTTACGAAGAAGAGCGTGAATTGACGGTTATGCTGATGGTGGATGTTTCCAGCAGTCTGTTGTATGGTACTTCGGTTTCGCAGAAACGGGATGTATTGACAGAAATTGCTGCAACATTGGCATTTGCTGCAATTCAGAATAATGATAAAGTAGGTTTGGTTTTCTTTTCGGACAGAATAGAGAAGTTTATTCCTCCTCAGAAGGGTAGGAAGCATATCTTGTATTTAATACGAGAACTTCTGGATTTTGTTCCACAGAGTACCGGTACTGATATATCGGTTCCGTTGGAATTTCTTATTGGTGCTGTCAAGAAACGTTGTACTGCCTTTCTTCTCAGTGACTTTATTGGTGGTGGTGAATATAAGAATGCACTCTCTATAGCCAACAGAAAACATGATGTTGTAGCTATTCAGATTTACGATAAACGAAGCGAAGAGTTGCCAGATGTTGGTTTAATGCGTATAAAGAACCTGGAAAGTGGCGAAGATGTATATATAGATACGTCATCAAAGGCTATTCGTAATGCGCATGCCACATATTGGAAAGAGAATCAAAAGTACTTAAAAGACTGTTTTACAAGAAGTAAGGTTGATTCTGTTTCCATAAGAACCGATAAAGACTATGTAAAATCGCTTATGGGATTGTTTGCTATAAGAAATTGATATGAGATATCTGAAATTATTCATATTGACACTGTTTTTAGCAGTACAGAGTGCTTCTGTAATGGCAAATGTGCTTGTTACTGCTACGTCTGATTCTATTAATTTGCTTGTTGGAGACCAGACAAAAATTCATCTTGAGGTTACATGTGATGCTGATCAGCAGGTGGATTTTCCGCTCTTTTCCGATACTCTGATTACAGGTATTGAGATTTTACAGCCTGTAGTGACAGATACCCAATATGTAAATAAGAAGAGACGTATGACTGTAACTAGGCACTACACTGTTACATCGTTCGATTCGGCATTCTATTTTATTCCACCATTTCAGGTGTATGTAGATTCTGTTCCATACAGTTCTGATGGTTTGGCTTTAGCTTTCTTTATGTTCGATTTGGAGAGTAATGAGCCTGATGCTTTTATTGGTCCAAAAAGTATTATGCAGATGCCTCTGAAATGGCAAGATGTAAAGCTCTCTGTATTTGGCGGGGTGGCTTTGATATTATTGGTGGTGTTGGTGGTCTTCTTAATAATAAGGTATAGAGACAATAAACCAATTATACGTGTTGTCAAGATAGAACCCAAGATACCTGCACATGTCAAGGCTTTGGCCGATATTGAGAAACTGAAATTGAACCGAATGTCGTATGGTGATGATGCAAAATCATATTATACTGATTTGACTGATATTATCCGTGTATATATTAATGATAGGTTTGGTTTCTATGCAACAGAAATGACATCGACTGAAATATATAATGAATTGCTTAAGCATCAGCAGAAAGAGTCGTTGAATGATTTGATGGAGTTGTTACAGATGGCCGATTTGGTGAAGTTTGCCAAATTTAAGCCAATGTTGAATGAAAATGATAGAAACCTGCTTAGTGCTGTTGACTTTGTTAACGATACTATGGTAGAGCCTAATGAAGAGGAAAAACAGCCTAAGGAAGAGCGTGTTGTTGTTGAAGAGAAACGTAGTAAGGGGGCAAGAATGGCATTGTTGACAGTTATAGTGATAACTGCTTTGTTGGCTATGTTTGCCTTGTATGTAGTGATTAGTCAGTTATATTACCTATTCTTTTAAATTATGACTTTTGCGAACAATATATATCTACTTCTGTTACTGTTAGTTATACCATTTGTATTGTGGTATGTTCTAAAGGGTAGAAAAAGCAGTCCTCTGCTTAATGTTCCTACTACAGATATATACAAAGGCGTACCAAAAAGTTATAAGTATTATTTGGTTCATCTGCCTTTTGTATTGAAAATGGTGGCATTTGTTATGCTGGTATTTATATTGGCACGTCCGCAGACCACTGACAAATGGGAAGATTCAGAGATTGAAGGTATTGACATTATGCTGTGTGTGGATATCTCTACCAGTATGTTGGCAGAAGATTTGAAACCCAACAGATTGGAAGCCGCAAAAAGTGTTGCTGCCGAATTTATCAATGGTCGTCCTAATGATAATATTGGTTTGACTGTTTTTGCCGGTGAAGCCTATACGCAGTGTCCTATGACTATAGATCATGCAATGTTGCTAAACCTGTTTAACAGTGTAAGTAGTGACATTGTTCTGGCCGGGGCAGTGGAAGATGGTACTGCAATAGGTATGGGCCTTGCTAATGCCATAAGCAGACTAAAGGACAGCAAAGCTAAATCGAAGGTGGTTATACTTTTAACCGATGGTTCGAATAATAGGGGAGAAATATCGCCTTTGACAGCTGCAGAAATGGCAAATACCTTTGGTATAAGGGTTTATACAATTGGTGTGGGTTCTAATGGTACTGCTCCATATCCAATGCAGACATACGGTGGTTCTGTACAGTATGTGAATGTACCTGTTGAGATAGATGAAGATATGTTGAGACAGATAGCAATCAATACAAATGGTATTTATTACAGAGCAGATAGCAACAGCCGTCTGTTGGAGATTTACCAGGAGATTGATCAGTTGGAGAAGACTAAATTGCAGGTTAAGGAGTTTAGTAGAAATAACGAGGCTTTTGAACCGTTTGCTTGGGTTCTTCTTATTTCATTATTGTTGTCTATAGTGTTGAAACAGACTATTTTAAGGACTATTCCTTAAAGTGAAATTTGCTAGTTGTTATGTTTAGATTTGCACATCCAGAATATCTGTATTTATTGTTGGTTCTGCCTCTGTTGGTAGTACTGCATATTGTTTCCGGAATAATAAGGAAAAGACGTATAAAGAGCTACGGTGATAAAGAACTGGTAGATATGTTGATGCCTGACAGTTCTCTGTTCAGACAGAATTTGAAATTCTGGCTTCTGTTCTCTGTTTTCGGTTTAAGTTGTTTTGTTATAGCAAGACCTCAGTTTGGTTCAAAGCAAGAAACTGTTACCAGAACAGGTATTGAGACAATAATTGCTATGGATATTTCAAATTCTATGTTGGCCGATGATGTTCAACCCAGCAGATTGGAGAAATCGAAACGTATTGTATCTAATCTGGTTGATCAGTTTCAGGATGATAAGGTGGGACTTATTCTATTTGCCGGCGATGCATACGTACAGTTGCCTATAACAAATGATTATATATCGGCAAAAGTGTTTCTTAATAGTATAACTCCTTCATTGATAGCACGTCAAGGTACAAATATTAAAGATGCCGTAGATTTGGCAACCAGAAGTTTTACCCCTAATGATGGAGTGGGGAAGGCTATAATACTTATAACCGATGGCGAAAACCATGAAGCTGGTGCTGTAGAGGCTGTTAAGGCTGCTGCCGACAAAGGTTATTTGGTATATGTGTTAGGTGTTGGTTCACCATCAGGTTCTCCAATTCCGGGTGACAGGGCTAATGAATTCCGTAAGGATAAGGATGGTAATGTAGTGGTTACTAAACTTAATGAAGCTATGTGTAGAGAACTGGCAGCAGCAGGTAATGGAGCATATTTTTATGTTGATAATACTAATGCAGCCGAAAAAGCTCTTAAACAAGAACTTGATAAACTGGCTAAAAGTGATGTGGAAACCACTATTTATACCGATTATGATGAACAATTCCAGATAGTGGCATGGATGGCACTTGTTTTACTGTTACTTGAATTGTTCATTTCGGAAGGTAGAAATGCCCGATTGAAAAATGTTAAACTTTTCAGTATTAATAAATAGAGATGAAACGATATATTCTTATAGTGTCTGTACTTCTGTTTTCTGTGTCGTTGTATGCACAACGTACTGATAGAGAGTATGTTCGTAAAGGTAATAAATTGTACGAAGATAGCCTTTTTCTAAAAGCAGAAGAGAATTATTTAAAGGCAATAGATCAGAATTCATCATCGGCCGAAGCTATGTACAATTTGGGTAATGCCTATATTGAACAGCAAAAAGGTCAGGAGGCATTAAAGCAGTTTCAGAATGCAGCCACACTACTTGAAGTTGAAAAGGAACGATTGATGTTGGATGAGAATGCTACTGAAAAGGATATAAAAGAGTGCAAAGAGAAGTTGGCAAGTACTTATCATAATGCCGGAGTTCTGTTCCATAGTAACAGAGATTATGAAAATGCAATAGCTGCATATAAAGAGGCATTGCGAAACAATCCTGCCGACAATGAAACAAGATATAACCTTATTCATGCTTTAGAACAGTTGAAACAGCAACAGGGTCAAGGTGAAGACCAGCAGGAAGATGAACAACAGCAGCAGGAACAGCAACAGGATGAGCAGCAGAATGAGGAACAGCAGCAGGAGCAGCAAAATGAAGAACAGCAACAGCAGCAACAACAGGAAGAACAGCAGGAGGAACAGATGTCGCGTGAAAATGCTGAACAGTTGTTAGATGCTGCCATGCAGGATGAAAAAGAGTTGCAGGAACGAGTTATGAAACAGATGCAGGTACAACCTCGCGGTGAATTGGATAAAGATTGGTAATAAGTATATGAAGAGTTTGAAATTGGTATTTAACAAGGTGTTGGTGTTGTGGTCATTGCTGTTGTTTGTGGCAGTAGGCGCATATTCACAGGATGTTACACTTACGGTTCAGGCACCAAATGCGGTAGTTAAAGGTGAAAGGTTCAGAGTTTCGTTTGTGGTTAATACCAACAAGGCAAAGGATTTTCGTGCACCTGTTTTTGAAGGATTGACGGAACTGAGTGGTCCAAGTACATCTACATCGAGTAGCATGCAGATTATTAATGGACAGAGAACTTCTTCTGCATCAATTACTTATACATACGTTCTGATAGCTGAAGAAGAGGGCGAATTTACCATTAAACCTGCATCAGTTGTGGTAGATAAAAAGACTATCCAGTCAAGCAGTAAGACTATAAAAGTGCTTCCTCCGGATAATAACAGTTCTTCTTCCGGTCAGCAACAGCAGCAATCGGGAAATAGAAATTACGGTTCAGCACAGAGTTCTAATCCTGCATCGATAGGTGCAGATGACCTTTTTATGTTGGCTACTGTCGATAAAAAGAAGGTGTATGAACAAGAAGCTTTATTGCTTACCTACAAAGTATATGTCAGTACTTCGCTGAATTTGACAAATTTGACAACAAATATGCCTGACTTGAAGAATTTTCATGTTCAGGAGGTGGAATTGCCACGTCAGAAGGAATTTCAGTTGGAACATTATAATGGCAGAAACTATAAGACACTATTGTGGAGCCAGTATGTGTTGTTCCCACAGCAGTCAGGTGAATTAGAGATTCCTGCAACTACATTTGAGGGTATTATTTCTATTCCGGTTCAGGCAACAGATATGTTCGATGCCATATTTAATGCCGGCAGATACATTGATATAAAGAAAGAACTTGTCAGCAATAAACAGATTATTCAGGTAGAGGCATTACCTGCAGGTAAAAATGGTAACTTTTATGGCGGTGTAGGTGATTTCTCTATAAGTTCTGATATTAATACTACAGAACTGACAGCAAATGAAGCTGTTACCATAAAGGTAGTACTTTCCGGTACAGGTAATTTAAAATTGGTGAAGACTCCTGAAATTAAATTCCCGCAGGATTTTGATATTTATGATCCCAAGGTAGAGAATAAATATACTATAAAGAACGGACGTCAGACAGGTAATAAGGTTTATGAATATCTGGCTATTCCAAGATTTGCCGGAGAGTATAAGATTCCTGCAATGGAGTATCAGTATTTTGATCCTAAATCGGGAACCTACAAGACTTTAACCACAAAAGAATATGTGCTTAACGTGGCTAAAGGAACCGGTAGCGATGCAACACAAACAACCGGAGTAGGAGGATATGTAAGCAAAGAAGAACTTCGTTTTGTTGGCGAAGATGTGCGTTTCCATACAACAGGTACAAAACTAATAAAGACCAATCAGGTTTTCTTTGGTTCATTTGCATTCTATATATGTTTGTTAATTCCGTTAATAATACTCCTGGCTGTTGTATTTATAGCAAGAAAGAGCATAGCAGATAATGCAAACATGGCTAAGACTAAGAGAAAAAAGGCTAATTCTACAGCAGTTAAACGTTTGAAGGTTGCCAAGAAACTGATGGCCAATAACAATAAAGATCAGTTCTACGATGAAGTGTTGCGTGCATTGTGGGGATATTTTGGTGATAAGTTAGTGATTCCTGTTGCTCAATTGTCTAAAGACAATGTAGGCAATGAACTGAAGGGCAGGGGAGTAACCGATGCTTTGATAGGGCAGACAATAAAACTTTTGGACGATTGTGAATTTGCAAAATATGCACCGGGCAATGACGAAGGTCGTATGGATGCTATCTATGAAGAGGCTGTGAATGTGATTAGTCAGATGGAAAATGCTATTAAATAACGATTTATAGAGTATGAAAAAGATATTTGCAATATTTTCATTGTTGTTGGGCACTTTAATGCCACTCTCAATAAATGCTCAGGAAGTTTCTCATGTAGATGCTATATTGGCAAAAGCTGATAGTGCATATATAGAGGCTGATTATATGTCTGCTATAGAACTCTATTCTCAGGTAATAGAGAATGAAGGTATATCTGCCACCTTATATATGAATTTAGGTAATGCTTATCTTAAAGTTGACGAGATTTCAAAAGCTATTCTCTGCTATGAGAGAGCTCATATTTTAGATCCGTCCGATAAAGATGTACAGTTTAATCTGGAACTTGCACGAACCAAAACTGTAGATAAGGTTTCTATAGTGAATGAACTTTTTATTGTTACCTGGTTTAAGCAAATAGTATCGCTTATGGATATAAATGGGTGGAGCATAATGACTATTATTGTGTTTGCATTGGCCATTACAGGGTTTATAGTCTATTTTTTGAGTAAAAAGGTGTCTATAAGAAAAATTTCCTTCTATTTTGGCGTTATTCTCTTTGTTTTTTCCATTTTTACTTTTATCTTCGCTACTACGCAGAAGAGAAAGCTGGAAAACCGTGATAGTGCTATAATAATGACGCCAAGTGTGACGGTTAAAAGTACTCCAAGCGATAGTGGTACCGATCTTTTTATTATTCATGAAGGAAGAAAGGTGAAAGTTCTTGATAACTCTATGAAAGAGTGGGTGGAAATAGAACTGGAAGATGGTAATAAAGGTTGGGTACATGTAGATGTGATGGAAATTATTTAATGGGTATTATGTAATGGATATAAATTCAGCTCTAAACGAGACAGACCTCTTGGCAACACTGTCGTTAAACGGCAGTGACTCTCTGTTTTGGGATGGAGCAGTTCATCTATATACTACAATTTATATCTGGATACCTGCAGCAATAGCACTTCTTTTTCTTATAATCAGAAATACAAGGCACGAACAGCTGTTGTTGGTTCTATGTATGATAGGGCTGACCATTCTGTTATGCGACCAGTTGTCGTCGTCGGTTTTTAAACCTTTGTTTGAACGCTACAGGCCAACAAGAGATTATGATGTTATGCATTTGATGGATACCGTAAATGGTTATCGTGGAGGCAAATACGGATTTTTTTCGGGCCACGCAGCAAATTCATTTGGTATAGCAACTTTTATTGCATTGTTAATAAAGAATAAACATCTTACTATATCCATTATTATATGGGCTATACTTAATGTATTGACCAGAACATATTTAGGTGTTCATTATGTAGGTGATATTCTGGTTGGTACCGTAGCCGGAATAGTAGTTGCATTGTTGGTTTTCTGGCTATACAAAACGCTAACAAAAAACAGTTACAAGTATAGTCATAGAGAATCGGAACTATACACCAGTTCCGGTTATCTGAGAAAGGATATAGCTGTGTTTTTAGTGGTATTATACAGTACTTATTTGCTGATTTTATTTATAGCATTGATAATGCAAGGTGTAATGCCAATGTAATAATGAGTTTTGAGAATTGATTTTTTGATAAAATATTACTAACATTTAAAAATTATACAATTATGAGCAGATTAATAACCTTTAATGAACTTCGCCAGATTAAGGCTTCTTTACCTGAAGGCAGTATGCACAGAATAGCAGATGAACTTGGTCTGGATGTAGAAACTGTAAGAAATTTCTTTGGTGGTACAGATTACAATAGTGGTTCATCGGTAGGTTTTCATATTGAAGCAGGTCCAAATGGTGGTGCTGTAGTTTTAGACGATACAACTGTGTTAGATAGAGCTTTAGAGATACTTGAGGAGCAGAAAAACAAATAAGACCAATTTTTCACATAATAACTATTATGTTAAATAGGATATAGAGGACTCTAAAAAAGGGTCCTCTCCTTATTTATATATTCTCTTATAATGTTTCTGAGAATTGAATATTTGAATCATTCTATTAGTATGGATAAGAATATAAATAAATCAGCCCGGTATTGAACCGAGCTGACTTAATTTGAAGTTTAATCTATTCTATTATTAAAGTAAACCTTCAGCCTTAAGAATAGTTTCCATTCTGTTTACCTCTTTACTCATTTTTAGCTTGTAGTAAATCTGATAAAGCTGTTGTCCCCATTTGTCAACGTCGTTAGGAAGAAGCTTTTCAACCTTCTCGTAAATTGGTAATGCTTTTTGATAATATTCCTTTTCAACTTCAAGAACCTTCTTGTATGCAGCAGATCTGTAGTTGATGTTTGAATTTGCATCTACATATTCATTTGCAAGGAACATATAGCAAAGACCTAAGTTTATATAAGCATCAGCAAGTTCAGGATCTTTTTCAACTGCAATTTCATAATTCTTTGCTGCTGTTTCGTAGTCTTTCTGCTGCTGTTTCAATACACCTACTACAAAATAGTTATAAGCTTTGTTAGGATCCTGAGCAATCATGTCAGTAACAAACTGTTCAAGTTCTTCCCACTTTTCAGTATCGTTGTAGTACATTATTATCTTGGTGTAGAAATATTCGTCACTTGGATATTTTACAATACCTGTCATAAGGTTTGAAATCCAATTGGCTGTATCTTTCATATTTTCGTATGCTTCAGCCTTGATTCTCTGACATGATGGACCATATTCAGGATCTTCAATTGCTTTGTCAACATACTTCAATACCTTATTATAGTCCTTCATGTTGTTTGCAGCCAATGTTGGGAAGTATGCAAATTCAACAGCGTATTTTGCAAAGTTGGTATCGTTTTCAAGATACTGTTTCAATATTTCAGTTTCTGACAACTGATAATATTTGTCAAACATATCGTATGCCTTTACATAATCCTTGCGGTGGTTAAAATAGAAGATACCACCATTTATAAAGTTACTATGGCTTCTGTACATTTCGTAGCCGTGAGTTTCGCGACATGCTGTGCTGGTCTTACCTTTTTCATTAGGAATCTGCTGCAGTGAATCACAAATCAACACGTAGTCATACCATTTTGTTAAGTAGTCATACATTGCAACTGTATCATACTTGGTAAGCTGATTTGACTTAATGTTTTCGTTTGTGTAAAGCTCAAAATAAACATCTGCTGCAACACTCCAGGTCTCTGCCCAATCCTTAACATATTCATTCTTCATGCTTTTGTCAATGATGCTGCGAGCTGTGTTAAGATTGCCATTGTCAGCAAGTTGATCTTTTGCTGCTCTAACCTCTTTCTGAGCTGCTTTTGTTGCCTTCTTTATCTCTTTTGGAGATAATGTCTGAGCATTGGTAGATACCATCATACCTAATGCTGCAATAAACATAAATAAAATCTTTTTCATTTTTATTTGTTATTTAGCTGTTAATTAATTATTTCCATTTTCTACAGTGTCAACGTTTTCACCATTGGTAGCTTCTGTTTCTTCGGTAACTTCCGGTTCGCTGTTTACTTTACAGATAGAAGCAATCTGGTCTCCACGTTTCTCCAAATTGATAAGTCTTACACCCTGTGTGGCACGTCCCATAACACGTATGGTAGATACATCAAGACGCAGCGTTATACCGCTCTTGTTGATAATCATCAAATCGTTATCGTCTGTAACAGATTGGATAGATATAAGTTTACCTGTCTTTTCGGTAATATTGATGGTCTTGACACCTTTACCACCACGGTTTGTTTTTCTGTAATCTTCTATTTCAGAACGTTTACCATATCCATATTCCGATACTATCATTACAGTCTCTTCTTCCGGATTTTCTATTGCAATCATTCCTACAACGTGGTCTTGACCATCATTGTCAAGTGTGATAGCACGAACACCGGTAGCATTTCTACCCATATTGCGGACTGTACTTTCGTTAAATCTTACTGCACGACCATTGCTGTTGGCTACAAGAATGTCGTTTTCACCATTTGTAAGACGAACTGCTACTACCTTATCACCTTCTACCAGGTTAATGGCATTGATACCATTCTGGCGTGGTCTTGAATAGTCTTCTAACGATGTCTTCTTGATAGTACCATTCTGAGTACAGAAAATCAAGCTATGAGTTGATGTAAACTCTTTGTCGTTAAGTGACTTGATGGTTATAGATGCAGTAATTCTGTTCTCTATATCCAAATTGAGTATGTTCTGGATAGCACGTCCCTTTGAACTCTTTGCTCCTTCAGGTATGTCATATACCTTCAACCAATAACAACGTCCCTTTTCTGTAAAGAAGAGTATGTAGTTATGCATGGAAGCTGTGAAGATATGTTCAATAAAGTCCTCTTCACGTTTGCTACTACCCTTAGAACCTACTCCACCCCTACTCTGCAATCTGTATTCTGTTAGAGGAGTACGCTTTATATAACCAAGGTGTGATATGGTTATAATCATAGGTTCGTCTGCATAGAAGTCTTCCGGATTGAATTCTTCTGATGCAAGTACTATCTCTGTTTTTCTTTCGTCACCGTACTTGTCTTTTACTGTCTGCATTTCGCTCTTGATTACCTCTTTACACTTTTCGGGATCATCCAGAATGCTCTGCAGATATTCAATCTTTGCCATCAGTTCGTTATATTCGTTATGCAACTGATCTTGCATAAGCGCTGTGAGCTGACGTAATCTCATCTCTACTATTGCCTTGGCTTGAACTTCGTCTAAAGAGAATCTGTCCATAAGTCCCTGAATAGCATCTGCCGGAGATTTAGCTGTCTTTATTATTCTAATTACTTCGTCAATATTGTCTGAAGCAATAATAAGTCCTTCCAGTATGTGAGCGCGTTTTTTTGCCTCTTCCAAATCGTGCTTGGTTCTGCGAATTACAACTTCGTGACGGTGATCTACAAAACACTTAATCAATTCGCGCAGGTTCAAGCACTTAGGACGTCCTTTTACCAATGCGATGTTGTTTACACCGAATGAAGACTGCAATTGGGTCATCTTAAAGAGTTTGTTCAATACAACATTTGCATTGGCATCCTTCTTTACATCAATGACTATACGCATACCTTCGCGGTCCGATTCGTCATTTACATTGCTAATTCCTTCTATACGTTTGTCTGCAACCAGATCTGCAATAAACTTAATAAGCTCTGCTTTGTTTACATTATACGGAATCTCTGTAACTATAATCTTATCGTGTTGTGGACCGGCTTCAATTTCTGTGCGGGCACGCATTATTACACGTCCCCTACCCGTTTCGTATGCTTCGCGTACTCCACTCATACCATATATGAAACCTCCGGTTGGGAAATCGGGAGCTTTCACAAACTGCATAAGTTCCTCCACTGATATGTCCGGGTTGTCAACCATGGCCATACATCCGTCAAGAACTTCCGAAATATTGTGTGGAGGCATATTGGTTGCCATACCTACTGCAATACCTGATGAACCGTTAATGAGTAGGTTCGGAAGGCAGGTTGGCAGAATGGTTGGTTCTTCTTCTTTGTTATCATAGTTTGGTACGAAATCTACTGTATGCTTGTAGATATCCTGCATCATATCTTCGCCAATCTTTCTCAGTCTGACTTCAGTATAACGCATAGCGGCAGGGCTGTCACCATCTATTGAACCAAAGTTACCCTGTCCATCTACCAGTGGATAACGCATTACCCAATCTTGTGCAAGACGTACCAACGCACCATATACAGATGAATCACCATGAGGATGGAAATGTCCCAATACATCACCTACCGTACGTGCCGACTTGCGATATGCTTTGTCTGAAGTGTTACCGTCGCGCATCATACTATACAGAATTCTTCTATGTACCGGTTTTAGTCCGTCTCTTGCATCAGGTAAGGCACGAGCTACTATAACTGACATTGAATAATCTATATACGAGGATTTCATCTCCTCTTCAATGTTCACCTTAATAATTCTATCCTGTTCCAATTTCTTATAAAAATTATGTTTAATACTGCCGTTACTGCCTTATATTGGCATACAGCATTACAAAGGTACTTGTTTTTATTTAAATAAACAACTCGCGCGCGCGTATTTTTAATAAGGTATGGGGTATATTCATTCTTTTTTATAGTGCGACTTTATGTCACCCACATTTTATGGCACAACTTTTGCTGATATTCATAGTGATTTATATAAAGTAATAGATATGGATAGAAAATTATCGGAACGAGTAAATACTATTCTGATACTCTGTAAGGAGGAAGCGGAGCGTTTGCACCACTCTATGGTGATGCCGGAAGACCTTATGCTTGCAATCCTTCGTGATGGAAACAACAAGGCTGTAGAACTGCTTGCATCAATGCAGATTGATTTAAGCATGTTGAAACAGCAATTAGAATCATTGAACGTAGAGAATTCGAATGTCAATATAGATGATATGACTCTTTCATCGGTGGTGAACAGGATTATCAGAATAAGTATGTTAGAGGCCAGACTACACAAACAGGAAGAGGTTGACCCGGAGCATCTTTTGTTGGCTATTGTAAGAGAAAATTCTAATAGTGTTGCTTCATTGTTGCAGCAGTATGATGTTAATTATAAGCGAATTGTGGGCGAACTGTCTCTTGGCAATATAGCGAATATGGGAGCCGATTCAAATGAAGATATAGACGATGAAAACGATGATGATGACGATGGATTGATGTCTGTATCGGGAGGAATGAATCAGCAACAAGAGTCTCAAAAGACCAAAAAGGTTAAGAGTGGTTCCGGTACAAATACTCCGGTTTTGGATTCGTTTACAACCGATCTTACTTTGGCTGCCCAAGAAGGTAAACTGGACCCTGTAATTGGCAGAGAGAAAGAGATAGAACGTTTGGCTCAGATATTGAGTCGCAGAAAAAAGAATAACCCTATCCTGATAGGTGAACCCGGTGTGGGTAAATCGGCTATCGTAGAGGGACTTGCACAACGTATTGTTGAAAGAAAGGTTTCGAGAATACTGTTTGGTAAACGTCTGCTTTCTTTGGATATGGCTGCAGTAGTGGCAGGTACAAAGTATAGAGGTCAGTTTGAAGAGAGGCTTCGCTCTATTATGCAAGAGCTAAAGAAAAATCCTGACATTATTATTTTTATAGACGAAGTTCATACCATAATTGGAGCAGGTTCTGCACCCGGTTCTATGGATGCTGCAAATATGTTGAAACCTGCCCTGTCGCGTGGAGAGTTTCAATGTATAGGTGCAACAACAATAGATGAATATCGTAAGACTATAGAAAAGGATGGCGCTTTGGAACGCCGATTCCAGAAAGTGCTGGTAGAACCTACATCACCGGAAGAGACCATAGCCATACTTCAGAATATCAAGAGTTATTATGAAGATCATCATAATGTTACATATTCGGATGATGCAATAGTTGCTTGTGTAAAACTAACTGAAAGATACATTTCGGACAGAAGTTTTCCCGATAAGGCTATAGATGTTCTGGATGAAGCAGGAGCCCGTACTCATCTGTTTAATATGTCGGTTCCTAAAGAGATTGAAGAACAGGAAAAACTTATTGACGAGGCTCGTAAGGGAAAGAATGATGCTGTTCTTAGACAGGACTTTGAATTGGCTGCAAAATACAGAGATTCAGAGAAAAATCTTGGTGTACAGTTGGAACAACTAAAAAAAGGTTGGGAAGAGTCTCTTAAAGAGCAACGTGAAGTAGTTACTGCAGAAAATATTGCTAATGTGGTATCTATGATAAGTGGCGTGCCGGTACAGAAGATAGCTCAGGAAGAGGGTATGCGAATAAAAGGCTTAGCCACCATACTGAATAAGAAAGTTATAGATCAGCAGCAGGCTGTAGATATGGTTGCCAAAGCTATTCGCAGAAGTAGAGTTGGTTTGAAAAATCCTAACAAACCTATTGGTACATTCCTCTTTTTGGGACCTACAGGTGTAGGTAAAACGCTGTTGGCAAAAGAACTTGCAGAACAACTGTTTGGAAGTGCAGATGCATTGATTCGTATAGATATGAGTGAATTTATGGAAAAGTTCACTGTGTCACGTCTGGTTGGTGCGCCTCCGGGATATGTTGGCTATGAAAATGGTGGTCAATTAACCGAAAAGGTTCGTAGAAAGCCCTACTCTATTGTGCTTTTGGATGAAATAGAGAAGGCACATCAGGATGTATTCAATATATTGTTGCAAGTAATGGATGAAGGTCGTTTGACCGATAGTGATGGCAGAACTGTAGATTTTAGAAATACCATCATTATAATGACATCAAATATTGGATCGCGTCAGGTTAAGGATTTTGGAAGAGGTGTTGGTTTTAATACAACCGATGCCGGTAAGGAAGAGTTGGCTCAAGAGCTTATAAGAAAGGCCTTGAATAAATCGTTTGCTCCTGAATTTATCAATAGAATTGATGAAATCATTACTTTCCATCAGTTGACTAAAGAATCTATAAATGAGATTGTTACTTTAGAAGTTGATAAACTTAAATATAGAGTGGCCGAACTTGGTTATGTATTACAATTACAACCGGAAGCATATTCGTTCCTTGCCGATAAAGGCTATAGCACAGAGTATGGCGCTCGTCCGTTGAAACGTGCCATACAGACATATTTGGAAGACAAATTGTCAGAAATGTTAATTGAAGATGAGTGCAAACTGGGCGATACCATTGCAGTTACATATAAAGATGGTGATAAAGAGCTGGAGATAAAGGTAGAAAATAGATTATAATTAGATAAACAAAGAGATATGAAACAGAAGGGTACAATTGGAGTAACAACGGAAAATATTTTTCCGGTAATTAAGAAGTTTCTATACAGCGATCACGAAATTTTTCTTCGTGAAATAGTGTCTAATGCGGTTGATGCAACCCAGAAACTGAAAACTTTGGCTTCGAAAGGTGAATTCAAAGGCGAATTGGGTGATACCACTGTACGTATTACTGTTGGCAAGAAGAGCATTACTGTAAGTGACAACGGTATAGGTATGACTGCCGAAGAGATTGATAAGTATATTAATCAGATAGCTTTCTCAGGTGCAAACGATTTCTTGGAAAAGTATAAGGATGATGCAAACACCATAATTGGTCATTTTGGTTTGGGATTCTACTCTGCATTTATGGTTTCAAGTAAAGTGGAGATTGTTACAAAATCTTATAAAGAGGGTTCTCAGGCTATTAAATGGAGTTGTGATGGTTCACCTGAATTTACTATAAAAGAGGTTGATAAAGATCAGCGTGGTACAGATATTATAATGTACATAGACGATGATTGTAAGGAGTTTCTTGACGAAAACAAGATAGAGGGATTACTGAAGAAGTATTGTCGTTTCTTGCCAGTTCCTATAGCTTGCGGAAAGAAGAAAGAGTGGAAAGATGGTAAAAATGTTGAGACTGATCAGGATAACATTATTAACAATATTGAACCGCTTTGGACAAAGACCCCTTCAGAACTTAAAGATGAAGATTACAAGTATTTCTATAAGGAACTATATCCTATGTCGGATGAGCCTCTGTTCTGGATACATTTGAATGTGGATTATCCTTTCAATTTGACAGGTATTCTTTATTTCCCAAAGGTAAAGAGCAATCTGGATTTGCAGAAAAACAAGATACAGTTGTATTGTAATCAGGTTTATGTTACCGATTCTGTAGAAGGAATTGTTCCCGATTTTATGACTCTGCTTCATGGTGTTATTGATTCTCCTGATATTCCTCTGAATGTGTCACGTTCTTATTTGCAGAGTGATGCAAATGTGAAGAAGATTTCAGGATATATCACTAAAAAGGTTGCAGATAGACTGACTGCTATATTTAAGAACAATCGTTCTGATTTTGAAGAAAAATGGGATGATGTTAAGCTCTTTATAAACTATGGAATGCTTACAGAGGAAGATTTCTATGGTAAAATGGAAAAGATTGCTCTGTTTAAAGATACTGATGGTAAGTACTTTACATTTGATGAATATAAGAAACTTATAGAGTCGAACCAGACCGATAAGAACGGCAATATTATCTATCTGTATGCTAACGATAAGGATGAACAGTATGGTTATATAGAGAGTGCTGTTTCAAAGGGTTATAATGTTCTTTTAATGGATAATAATCTGGATGTTGCAGTGGTTGGTATGTTGGAACAGAAACTTGGTAATAATATCCGTTTCCAGCGTGTTGACAGCGATTCTATAGATAAACTTATTGTAAAAGAGGATAATGCAACAGTAGCATTAGAGTATTCTTTAGAGAATATGGTAACTACTCTATTCAATAGTCAGATGCCAAAACTGGATAAGGTAGATTTCAATGTGAATGTTCAGTCTATGGGCGAAAATGCATTGCCTATAATGATAGCTCGCAGTGAGTATATGCGTAGAATGAAGGAGATGGCTACTATACAATCCGGTATGGGTTTCTACGGAGAATTGCCTGATATGATGTCAGTTATCATAAACCAAGACCATAAACTTGTAAAGCGTGTAATGGATGAAGCCGGTGCTGCATGCAACAGTCAGGTTACACCTATTTCAAATGAACTGGAGCAACTTCAGGCTAAGGCTGATGAACTGAAGAAGTCTAAAGAAGGTAAAAAAGAAGAGGATGTTCCGGAAAATGTCAAAAATGAATTGGCAGATGTTGAAAAACAGATTTCAGATAAGGAAGATTCTATTAAAAAGATCTATTCAGAGTATGCTGCCGGTAATAAAGTGGTGCATGAATTGATTGATCTGGCCCTTCTTCAGAATGGCATGCTTAAAGGTGAAGCACTGAATTCATTTATCAAGAGAAGTGTTGATTTGATATAATTCAAAATAAAAATGTTGAAAAAAGCGCCATATAGTTTGTATGGTGCTTTTTTTTGCACTACTTTTATAGACATGAAAAGGTTTGTGGCATATTTGTGCGTGGTGTTTTTGTCAATTCACCTCTGTTTTGGCGAAACAGTTGGCTTGGTGCTAAGTGGTGGCGGAGCCAAAGGAATAGCGCATATAGGTGTCATTAAAGCACTGGAAGAGAATAATATTCCTATTGATTATATAACAGGCACATCAATTGGTGCTATTATTGGTTCGCTTTATGCAATGGGCTATTCTCCGGAAGAGATGGAGGAACTTATTCAGTCTGATGCCTTTAATCGTTGGTACACAGGTAAATTGGAAGCAGGGTATCAGTTCTACTATAAACAGCCTGAACCAAATCCCACTTTAGCTCAGATTGAGCTGGCAACGTTAGATTCAATGGTGGTGGTAAGAACAACAGCAAACAGTTTGGTGAATCCCACACAGATGAATCTGGCATTTGTAGATATATATGCTGCAGGTACAGCAGCATGTAACAATGATTTTGATAGTCTGTTTGTTCCATTTAGGGCTGTGGCTGCAGATGTTTACAATAAAAAGACCATTGTTCTTGATGAAGGCGATTTAGGCGATGCTGTCAGAGCCTCCATGTCTTTTCCGTTGGTTTTCAAGCCTATTAAAATTGATTCTCTTTTGGCTTTTGATGGAGGTATATATGATAACTTCCCTTACGATGTAATGGTAAACGATTTTAATCCGGATTTTGTAATAGGATGTAATGTCTCTGGTAATGAACCCATACCTTCTGATTACGATCTGGTAGGCCAGCTACGCAGTATGATAATGCAGAAGAGTGATTATAATATGCCGGATAGTGCGGGTGTGAAGATAGAACTGGATTTAAATCATATTGCATTACTGGATTTTCATAAGTATGATGAGATTTATTCTCTTGGCTACAATACTGCAATTGATATGATAGATTCTATAAAAGGTCGTGTTTCGGCCAGAAAAGATACTTTAGTATTGCAGGCGGAACGTGCTGAATTTAAGAAACGTATGCCTAAAGCCAGGTTTAAAAAGATAAATGTAACAGGTACCAGAAACAGTGAACAGAGCGAATATATTAAGAGTGGTTTCAAATTGGATAAAGATGAAGAATTTGACTATGAACAGTTAAAGCGTGGATACTTCTATCTTTTGTCTGATGATATAATAAAGGAGATTATTCCGAAAACTGAATTTAACAGTAGCGATTCAACTTATACTTTGAATTTGGATGTAAATATTAACGATAGTCCAATGATAGATATTGGTGGAGCTTTGTCAACCAGCTTTACCAGTCAGTTATATGGTGCTATATCATATAAGATGCTTGATTTGCAATCTATTAAGTATAGGTTGGAAGGTCAGATAGGCAAGGCATACAATAACGCTCAATTAACTACTCAGATTGAATTGCCTATTAAGGTGCCTATTTCATTTCAGGTACAAATGGCATATAATAATATCAACTATTTCCGTTCAAACTACATATTCAAAGGTGATTTAAACCCTGCCTTGAATAAAGAGATAGAATTCTTTACCAAATTAAAAATGTCCAGACCGTTTAGAAACAGTCATAAAATGGTTCTTTCTATTGGTGCAGCACATCACAGGGATTACTATACACAGAATAAGAATATAAATTTGAGCAATTTTAGGTATGATGTTACACGGCATAATATATTGGGAGCATCGCTAAAGTTTACAGGTAATACATTCAATACGTTGCAGTATCCTACATCTGGCCATTCTGAAACTTTAGTAGCTCAGATGTTTACTGCAAACGAACTATATAAACCTAAAAATGAGTTGAGTAGCGAATGGGAGCCAATACCACAATCGTGGTTGCAGCTGTCGGGTGTGATAGATGGTTATAACAAGTTGTCAAGTAATGTGGTATTGGGACACTATTTCAGTGCCTACTATTCCACTAAGAACCTGTCAACCAATTATATGGCAAGTATAATGCAGGCAGGACATTTTGAGCCAACAGTGAACAGTAAGTTCGTGTTCGATCCTTCATTCCGTTCAAATGCCTACCTGGCTGCCGGAATAAAGCCTATATATCTGATTAATAACATTTTTCATTTAAGAAGTGAAGTGTATGCATATATGCCTATATATCCTATTCTCAATGACAATGGTAGTGCATATTTGGGAAAGATGTTTTCTCGTCCTCAGTTTATGGGCGAATTGTCGCTGGTGGCTCAGTATGGCAAGATTAATTGTAATGTCTTTTTCAACTTCTGTTCTTCGGACAACCATTCCAGTATATTTGGCGTAACGCTTGGTGTACTTATGTTGAATGAACGTTTCTTTGATTGATATCGATTATACACAATAAAAAAACGCCTAACTTTTTGTTAGGCGCTTTACTATACTTTGTGATTCCGGCGGGATTCAAACCCACAACCTTCTGATCCGTAGTCAGATGCTCTATTCAGTTGAGCTACGGAACCCCGTAAAAGCGATGCAAAGGTAGCTCTTTTTTTTGTAATAACAAATCTCTGACGGCTTTTTTTGCAGTTTTTCTATAAAAATTATGGATTCATGGAAAGTGTGTCTATAAATTCCAGTCCAACCTGTTTCATATATGGTTTTACACTCTTTAAATATGTCTCCATATCTTCCTCTGCAATAGGATCTACTGCAGGTAAATCCATGCTGAGTGGATTGATAGCAGTACCGTTCTTATACACTCTGTAATCCAGATGAGGTCCGGTTGACATACCTGTTGAACCTACGTATCCTATAGTCTGTCCTTGAGTTACTCTGGCACCCTGATAAATACCATCGGCAAAGCCTTTAAGATGCATATATAGTGTGGTGTATGTACCGTTATGCTTAATGCGTACAAAGTTTCCACCACCTTTTGAATCCCATCCCTTGCCTATTACTGTTCCATCGCCTACAGAATGTACCGGTGTACCTGATGGGGCTGCATAATCTACTCCGTGGTGTGGGCGGACAACTTTTGTTATAGGGTGCCTTCTTGCATTGGAAAAGTGGGAACTTATTCTGCTGTATTTAAGTGGTGCCTTAAGAAATGCTCGGCGCAGACTCTGTCCGTTTTCATCAAAATATTCCCCACGATCTTCCCTGTATGTGTAGTAGAAGGCAAAATGGTTCTTGTTTCCGGTTATAAAATTGGCAGCCAGAACATTACCGGTCCCTACTCTTACACTGTCGGCAAAAATCTCTTCATAATAGACTGCAAATGAATCTTTTGGTTGAATTCCAAAGAAGTCGATAGTCCAGGAATATACATCCGACAATGTGCCTGCAAGTTCAGGATCGGCTCCGCTTGCAATCATTGCATTCCATAACGATGATTCAATGCTGCCTGTTATGCTGTTTGTAATAGTGTCGGTAGGTATCTCTCCCAAGTAGGTGGTTATGCTATCTGTTAGTTTATAAACAGCATATTCAATGGCATTTATGTCATACACAAAATATTCGGCTGTGGCAGTTGAATCTTTAGATAGCAGAATATGGTACGGCTTGCCTGCACGCAATTTTCTTACGCTGTATGTATTGAATGATTTTAATTCTATTTCATTAATCGTAGCACCGCTAACTCCATATCTGTACAAAATGGTAGATAGCAGTTCGTTGCGCCCTATTACACTGTCAACAATCCGGTATTCATCTATATTGATACCCCATTTAATGGTAGGAAGTTCTACCTGTAGTGTATCAGTAGGTTCACCGGTAGTGCCACTCTGTTTGTTGAAACACGATGTAATGGTTAAACAGAATAATGCTAATAAAATAATAATCAGCCTATTATACTTCATAATTTGATGTTTGCAAATGCTTGTATTGTCTGTTCGTGTGTTGCTTTGCTTACAGGAACAAGTGGCAAACGTAATACATTCTTTATCATGCCGCGTGATGCCATTAGAGCCTTTATTCCCGGAGGATTACCCTCGGTAAAGAGAAGTGAATACAATGGCTTCAACTGTTCATGTATGGCTGCCGCAGCTTCTATTTCACTGTTTTGCAGATGATGTATCATTGTGCTGAATGTCTTGGGTATAGCATTTCCCATGACAGATATTACACCAATAACACCATGTTGCATTGCATCGAAAGCAAGTCCGTCATCACCCGATATTACTTTGAAATGGGCAGGGCTACCGGCTACTATCTCTTTGAACTGTTCCAAATTGCCTGATGCCTCTTTTACGGCAATTACATTGCTGAATTCGTTTGCTATGCGCAGCGTGGTGGCTGCTGTCATGTTTACGCCTGTTCTGCCAGGAACATTATACAATACGATAGGTTTGCTACAATTCTCAGCAATAGCCTTAAAGTGTTGATAAATACCCTCTTGTGATGGTTTGTTGTAGTATGGAACTGCTGTCAGTATTCCATCTACTCCATCTATTTCATACTGTTTTATCTGTTGTAATACGGTTGCTGTACAGTTTGAACTGCAACCTACCATTATTGGAATTCTGCCGTCTATCTGTTTGATGGCTTTGTTTACTATTTCGTGTTTTTCCTCTTCTGTCAATGTTGGAGTTTCTGCTGTTGTACCTAATATGCAAAGGTAATCGGTACCATTGGCAATCTGGAACTCAATAAGTTCTGCAAACATGTTCCAATCTATGCTGCCATCTTCATTAAATGGAGTTACTAATGCAACGCCTAATCCCATAAAAGGGTTCTCTTTGTTCATCGTCTTATTATATTATTTCAGGTTATTCAATCATTTTCAAAAAATCGGTTTCATTTATAAGAGGAATTCCAAGCTGTTCAGCCTTTTCCCTCTTTGATGGACCCATATTGTCACCGGCCAGTATAAAGCTGGTCTTTGAAGATATGCTGCCGGAATTTTTACCTCCACAATTTTCAATAATTGCTTTGTATTCATCTCGTGAATGTTTCTCAAAAACTCCGCTTATCACTATGGTTTTGCCCTCTAACTTACTGTTAAAGGAGTTGTTTTCTGTCTCTTCTATTGAGAACTGCAATCCTGCATTGCTTAATTTTTCAACCAGAATTCTGTTCTTGTCTTCTGCAAAGAAATCTATTACACTTTGTGCAATTTTTTCTCCTATCTCGTTTACAGCTATCAGTTCTTCGGCTGTTGCTGACATCAATTTTTCTATGTTCTTGAAGGCTTTAGCCAATTTTTTTGCTGCTACTTCGCCTACAAAGCGTATTCCAAGTGCGAATAGTACTCTTTCAAAAGGTATTGCCTTGCTATTCTCAATGCTATTTATCAGATTTTCAGCCGATTTGATACCCATGCGTTCTAAACGATACAAATCCTTTACTTTAAGGTTGTAAAGGTCTGAAATATCATTTATAAGCCCTACATTGAAGAAATTGTCTATTGTTTCCGGACCCATTCCATCAATGTTCATAGCTTTTCTGCTTGCAAAATGTTCTATTCTGCCTTTTATCTGCGGAGCGCATCCGTTTATGTTTGGACAGTAATGAGCAGCTTCTCCTTCGTATCGAATAAGTTTGCTGTCACATTCCGGGCAGTATTTTATGAATTCTACCTTGTCGCCCATCATGAATGAACGTGAATCCATATCAACTCCTGTAATTTTTGGTATTATCTCGCCTCCTTTCTCTACATAAACCATATCGCCTATGTGTAGGTCCATACCCTCAATTATGTCTGCATTGTGCAGTGATGCACGTTTTACAGTAGTTCCAGACAACTGTACAGGGTCAAGATTTGCCACAGGAGTTATTGCGCCGGTTCTGCCAACCTGATACGAAACACTGTTTAATCTTGTCAAGGCTTTTTCTGCCTGAAATTTGTATGCAATGGCCCATCTGGGCGATTTGGCCTTATATCCTAAATTACGTTGCTGACGCAATGAATTGACTTTAAGGACTACTCCGTCTGTTGCAATAGGAAGATTCTTTCTCTCTGTATCCCAGTAGGTTATGTATTCCATAACTTCGTCAATGGTGGAGCACTTTCTTATATGGTCTGTCACTTTAAAACCCAATCCGGACAGGTACATCATGTTTTCGTAATGTCCGTCATAAGGCAGATCTTCCCCCAATAAATAGTAGAGATATGCGTCCAACTTTCTTCTGCCTACTTCGGCTGAATTGAGCAGTTTTAGCGTACCCGATGCAGCATTTCTTGGGTTTGCAAAGAGTGGTTCATCATTTTTTGCACGTTCTTCGTTTAGTTTTTCAAACGATGTCCATGGCATAAGTATCTCTCCGCGGACCTCAAATTCTGAGGGATAATCAGAACCTGTTAATATTAATGGTATTGTTCTGATAGTCTTTACATTATCTGTTACTATATCGCCCTTTACTCCATCTCCGCGAGTAGTGGCTTGAATTAGTTTGCCATTCTGATATGATAATGATATAGAGAGACCGTCATACTTTAGTTCGCAACATATTTCAAATGGTTCGTTCAGCAGTTCTGATACACGATTAAAAAAATCGGCTACCTCCTGTTCCGAATAGGTGTTATCCAGAGATAGCATGGGATATTTGTGTTCAGCCTGCTTGAAGCCCCCTTTTTGGGTATTAATATCGCTGCCTACTCTCTGTGTAGGTGAATTTGGATCAAAAAGTTCTGGATGAAAAAGTTCCAAATCTTGCAGTTCGTGCATCAGGGTGTCAAATTCAAAATCGGAAATAACGGGCGAATTCTTTACATAGTAAAGGTAATTATGCCTATGTAAAGTCTCTCTTAACTCTAATATTCTCTCTTTTGGGTCCATTAGCTTTGTTCGTCCGCTTTCTTTATTGACTTACAAAAGTACTGTTTTTTTGTAAAACTGCATAGGTTTTTAAGACTATAAAGTCAAAATGTAATGAGTATGTTTCTTTATTCTTTTAAATTGCACTAAATTCGCGCCTTGAAACGATAATTGGATTATTATGCGCATAGATATACTTACGGTTTTTCCAGATATGCTGGAGGGTTTCTTTAATTGTTCTATGATGGCCAGGGCACAGAAGGCCGGTTTGGCTGATATTCATCTGCACGATATTAGAGACTATACTACCGACAAACACCGCAAGACTGACGATTATCCTTTTGGTGGATGTGCAGGCCTGGTAATGAAGATTGAGCCTATTGACAGACTTATTTCATCGCTTAAATCTGAACGTCATTATGATGAGGTTATATACACATCGCCCGATGGTCAGACACTTAATCAAAAGATTTCGAATGAGATGTCTATGATGCAGAATATCATTATTTTATGCGGTCATTATAAGGGGATTGATTATAGAATAAGAGAACACCTGATTACCCGAGAAATTAGTATAGGTGATTATGTGCTGACCGGTGGAGAACTGGCTGCAGCTGTTATTGCTGACAGTGTTGTAAGGCTTATACCAGGTGTGCTCAGCGATGAACAATCTGCTCTGTCTGATAGCTTTCAGGATAATCTTCTGGCTCCACCTGTATATACAAGACCTGCCGATTATAATGGTTGGAAGGTACCGGAGATACTGTTGTCCGGTAATCAGGCCAAGATAAGCGAATGGGAATTGCAACAATCATTGGAGCGTACCAAAAGACTACGCCCTGACCTGTTGGAAGAGTAGTTGTAATCCCCTATCCTATAGCCTTTTTGATTCTCTCCAAGGCCTCCAGAATGGTGCTTCTCGAAGTGGCTATGTTCATACGCATAAAGCCTTTCCCTTCCGGTCCGAACATAGTGCCTGTATTGAGTGCTAACCCTGCCTTTTCAATAAACAGGTTTTCAAGTTCCGGTTGTGATAATTCCAATTTGCGACAATCAAGGAATATCAGGAATGATGCCTGTGGTCTTATCATATTCAGTACAGGTAGTTCATTTGTAAGATAATTTTCCACAAAAGCAATATTGTCTGATATGTATTCGCACACTTGGTCCAACCAGTCTGTACCACGTTCTGAATATGCAGTAGCAGGAACTATATAAGCAAAGAGGTTACCCTGATTCAATTCGCTGGCTGTCATATAGTTATAGAACGGTTCGCGAATTGCTTCATTGGGTACTATGCTGTATGATGATATGATACCGGGCGTGTTGAAAGCCTTGCTTGGCGACATAAAGGTTATACTACACTCTTCTGCCTCTTTACTGACTGTAGCAAAAGGATAGTGTTTGTAGGGCTTCAAGGTGAGGTCTGCATGAATCTCATCAGATATTACTATAACATTGTGTTTGTGGCAGATAGATGCCATTTGTTGAAGTTCTTCTTTGGTCCATACACGACCTCCGGGGTTATGCGGATTGCTTAAAATGAATATCTTGCAATTCTTTACTCTCTCTTCAAACAAGTTGAAGTCGATGTAGTATTGTTCATCTTTTATTGTCAGAGGGCAATATTCGGGACAGCGGCCGTTGTCTTCAGCAACGTGAAAAAACGGATGATACACCGGCGACATTACCATCACTTTGTCATCAGGGTTAGTAAATGCCTTGATTACAAATGCAATACCTCTTACAATTCCCGGAATAAACCCTAACCAATTGTTGTCAATTCTCCAATTATGACGACTATTCAGCCACTCTATTATGGCTTTGCTCCACTCATCACCCGGCATTGTGTAACCCAATACTGCATGGTGCAGACGCTCTTGCAGGGCATCAATAATGAATTGCGGTGTGCAAAAATCCATATCTGCTATCCACATGGAAAGCAGGTCTTTATGACCATATCTGCTCTCTAAAGCATCCCATTTCAATGAATTGGTTCCAAAACGGCAGGGAATATTTTCGAAATCGTAAGTTATTCTATCCATAATGGCGCAAAAGTAGTTTATCTTGAAATCAGAAACAAATAATACCCATCCAAAATGTTTTAATTATACAGAATTTATAAAAATCTGTTTCTGTTTATCATAAAACACGAAGGTCATTCGGGTACTTTACACCCCACTCTGCACGCAGTTCGTCCATCTGTTGCATTATGGCAATTGTTTCATTATGAGGCATATATGGTGATTCTATTAATCCGTCGCGTAACGCATCTCGGCAAGCCATAACCTGATATTCATACCCTGTTACCTGATTTGAAGGTGGATAGAATTCGGCAATAGGTTTGTAATCGTCCCAAACTGTTACTTTTTCCGGACAGTTTATGTTATCTACTGTAAGATAATTTTCACTTCCACATATTAATCCTTTTCTGTCACAACGGCACATTACACTTGATTGAAGATTGGCCATCTTGCCATCTCTGTAATGGAATGCAATACTATTTTGCATGTCCATTCCTGTTTCGCCGATTACAAATTCGGACGTTACCTTTTCTATATCGGTTCCAAAATACATTCTGGCAAAGTTGATGCAATATACACCTATATCCAGAAGTGTGCCGCCACATAGTTCAGGACGCAATATTCTCTCTTTTTGTGCCATTGGATAGCTAAGGCTGGCACTCAGTTGTTGTGGTTCGCCTATTACTCCCTGTTTTAACAGTTCATTTACTTTTAATGATAATGGCATGTATCTGGTCCAGATAGCCTCTGTAATAAGAACTTTGCGCTGATGTGCCAGTTCTATAAGTTTTTTTGCCTCTGCGGCATTGGCTGTAAATGCTTTTTCACAAAGAACGGCTTTGCCGGCCTCTATAGCCATAACTGAATTGTCATAGTGATGTGAATGAGGAGTTGCAATATATACCAAATCTACAGCTGGGTCTTCCACTAATGCCTGATATGATCCGTATGCTTTTGGCATTTTCCAGTCTGCAGCGAATTTTTCTGCTTTCTCCTTACTACGTGATGCTACTGCATACAATTCTATACCCTCTTTTTTATCTAAACCGGTTAATGTTACTGCCATTTTGTCGGCTATCCACCCTGTTCCTAATATACCTACTTTCATGTTATGTCTCTTTTTTTTGCAAATATAGTTACCAGACGAGTACTTAACAACATATTTGACCGGAAACATTTTTTAGTGATAAAGAATTTGAGAAATTATGGTTGTATTCGGTTTTAGAGTATTTATTGAAAATTTCAGTGTAGTTTGTTTTTTGTTTGAATGCTTTGCACTACCTTTGGAGTACAATTTATTTACTTATAAATGACGCTATGTTTGGTATAGATTTTAAGGAGATTGCAGGAGCATTCGTTGTATTGTTCGCCATTTTGGATATTGTAGGTTCCATACCTGTGATAATAGATTTGAAGAGAAAGACCGGACCTATAGAATCCAGTAAAATATCCCTTATTTCCTGGTTCTTGTTGGTGTTGTTCTACTTTATGGGCGATGGTGTACTATCTCTGTTTGGTGTAGATATTCAGTCTTTTGCTGTAGCCGGTTCAATGGTTATTTTAGCAATAGGATTCGAAATGATCTTCGATATTCACATTTTTAAATATGATGATAGTCCGCAGGGTGTATCCTCAATTGTTCCTTTGGTGTTCCCACTGATAGTAGGTGCAGGTTCTTTCACTACTCTGCTTTCACTTAAAGCTGAATATGCCACAATTAACATTATGATAGCATTAGCTCTTAACATCCTGTTTATTTTCATAGTGTTAAGATCTATTGATTGGCTGGAGAAGAAGATGGGTAAAGGTTTGATTTACATCTTCAGAAAGTTCTTTGGAATTATTCTGTTGGCAATAGCTGTGAAACTGTTTACCGGAAATATAGGTCATCTTATAGGCTAAAATGGTGGTTGTTGATAACTTGATTCATTCTCAGTGTAGTATAAACGGAGTTATTGAGTAACTTTGCAGTATGATAGAAAAGCACTTTGTTTTGGAAGATGTGGAGCCCGTTCTGTTTTACGGAGCAGGCAACTCTAATATGCAGCTTTTAAAGGCATTGTTTCCTAAATTAAGAATTGTGGCACGTGATAGTGTATTGCGTGTTATGGGTGATAATGCCGAACTTTCCAGATTTGAAGATGTACTTGTAAAACTGGAACAATACTGCAATAAGTATAATTCACTTAAAGAGGAGAATATTGTTGATATAGTGAATGGTCAGGAACCTAATGGCGAAAAGAGTTCCAATGTAATACTTTTTGGCGTGACAGGTCGTCCTATCATTCCCCGTAGCGATAATCAGAAAAAGATAGTTGATGATTATACTACACACGATATGATTTTTGCCATTGGTCCGGCCGGTTCCGGTAAAACCTATACAGCCATTGCACTTGCAGTCAGGGCTTTGAAGAATAAAGAGGTAAAACGTATTGTGTTATGTAGGCCTGCAGTGGAAGCCGGAGAAAAATTGGGTTTCCTGCCGGGTGATATGCGGGAAAAGATAGATCCGTTTCTGCAACCTTTGTATGATGCGTTGCAAGATATGATTCCTACGGGAAAACTTAAAGAATATATGGATTTGAATATCATTCAGATAGCTCCATTGGCATTTATGCGTGGTAGAACTCTGAATGACGCCGTTGTAATTTTGGATGAGGCTCAGAATACCACTCCGCAGCAGATTAAGATGTTTCTAACCCGTATGGGCTGGAATACTAAAATGATAGTTACCGGCGATTTAACCCAGATAGATTTGCCACCATCACAAACATCAGGTCTGATACAGGCATTGGATGTACTTAAAAATATTGATGGCCTGAGCATTATAAGAATGAATAAACGAGATATAGTTCGTCATAAGCTTGTGACCAGAGTGGTAGAAGCCTACGAACAGTTTGAACAGAAGAATAAAAAATTAAAAGAAAATAGTAAACAAGATGAGCAAAGCATTGACAAGAACTGACTATCAGTTCAAAGGACAAAAGAGTGTATATCACGGTAAGGTACGTGACGTGTATGATGTTGATGATAAGTTGGTTATGGTTGCTACAGACCGTATATCGGCTTTTGATGTCATTTTACCCAAAGGTATCCCTTTTAAGGGACAGGTTTTGAATCAGATAGCTGCAAGTTTTTTGGATGCTACAGCAGATATTGTTCCAAACTGGAAACTGGCTACTCCTGACCCAATGGTTACTGTTGGACTGAAGTGTGAAGGATTCCGCGTAGAGATGATTATTCGCGGTTATCTGACAGGTTCTGCTTGGCGTGACTATAAGTCAGGTTGTCGCAACCTTTGTGGTAATATTCTACCAGAAGGAATGCATGAGAACGAACGTTTCCCGGAGCCATTGGTAACTCCTACAACAAAAGCTGACGAAGGTCACGATGAAAATATATCAAAAGAAGAGATAATTGCTCAGGGTTTGGTTAGCAAAGAAGATTATGAACTGATGGAGCAATATACACGTGCCCTATTTAAAAGAGGTTCTGAGATTGCAGCATCAAAAGGTCTTATTCTTGTAGATACCAAGTATGAATTTGGAAAACGTGACGGTAAGATTTATCTGATAGATGAAATACATACACCGGATTCATCGCGTTACTTCTATGCAGATGGCTATCAGGAAAAATTTGAAAAGGGTGAACCACAGAAGCAACTTTCAAAGGAGTTTGTTCGTCAGTGGCTTATAGAACACGATTTTATGGGCAAAGAGGGACAGACAGTTCCGGAAATGACTGATGAATATGTAGAGAGTGTATCTGAAAGATATATAGAACTTTACGAACATATTACAGGCGAATCATTTGTGAAAGCCGAATCGGAAAATATTGAGGAACGTATCCGCAAAAATGTAGAAAACTGGCTTGCAAATCAATAAACCTTTATGACTGTGAATACAATTTTTATATTAATTCTGGTTGCTTTACTTGTATTTAAGTATGTCAATAGGAAGGTGGATTATTCTGATTCAGATATTCCTCCGTTTAAGCCTGTAATCAGCACAGATGGAGATGACGATGAAAAGGACGAATATGATGAAATAAGTGAACCGGATGATGATGTAGAAGATGTAGAAGAGGTTGAAAAACCTGTCATAAATGCTCCTGAGCCATCAGTAGTGGATTTTACTAAAACTCCTGAAAAAAAGGTTGCAAGATTGTTTGGTATTATAGGCAAACCATTAGGTCATTCTATATCTATAACCTATTTCAAGAAGAAGTTTCGTGCTGAACATATTGATGCCGATTACAAGAATTTTGAAATAGAGAGTGCAGAAGAACTTAAGAATATTCTTGCTGCCAATCCGAATTTGTGCGGTCTTAATGTTACAATACCTTATAAACAGGACGTTATTCCTATGATGGATAGACTGGATGAAAGTGCAGCTCAGGTTGGTGCAGTTAATGTTATTAAAGTAATTCGCAGTAATAATAAAGTAGAACTTGTTGGTTACAATACAGATGCAATTGGTTTTGGCGAATCTATTGCTCCACTTATTGAAGATAGAAAGAAAGCTCTTATTCTGGGTACAGGCGGTGCATCGAAAGCTATTAAATATGCATTGGAAAAACAGGGCGTAGAGTGTAAATTTGTATCCCGTAATTCTAACTTTGATATATTTGGATATTATGAACTATCACCTTCTGTAATGGAAGATTATAAGATTGTAGTTAATTGCACACCTGTAGGTATGTGGCCGGATGTGGAAAAATGTCCGGATATACCTTATGCATATATATCAAATGAACATCTGCTTTATGATGTCATATATAAACCTGAAGAGACTCTTTTCATGAAGAAAGGGGCACAGAATGGCGCAGTGGTTAAAAACGGATACGAAATGTGGCAAAGGCAAGCTGAAGCTACCTGGCGTATATGGAACGAATAAAATATTGATATGAATAATAACAGATATATGATGCGTGGCGTTTCTGCCACAAAAGAAGATGTACATAATGCTATTAAGAATATAGATAAAGGTCTATATCCTAAAGCATTCTGTAAGATAATTCCCGATATTTTGGGTGGTGATCCGGATTATTGTAACATAATGCATGCTGATGGTGCGGGTACCAAATCGTCATTGGCGTACGCATATTGGCGCGAAACCGGCGATCTTTCTGTATGGAAAGGTATTGCACAGGATGCATTGATAATGAATATTGATGATCTGCTATGTGTGGGTGCTGTAGATAACATCCTGGTAAGTTCAACTATAGGCAGAAACAAGAATCTGGTTCCCGGCAGTGTAATTAGTGCAATTATTAACGGTACTGATGAATTGCTTGCTGAATTACGTTCTATGGGTGTTGGTGTCTATGCAACAGGAGGCGAAACTGCCGATGTAGGGGATCTGGTTCGCACAATAATTGTTGACAGCACTGTTACTTGCAGAATGAAGCGTAGTGATGTTATTGATAATGCAAATATTCGTCCGGGCGATGTTATAGTCGGTCTATCTTCTTCTGGTAAAGCAACTTATGAAGATAAGTACAACGGAGGTATGGGCAGTAATGGACTTACAAGTGCTCGTCACGATGTATTTAACAAGAGTATTGCAGAAAAATATCCGGAAACATACGACCATTCTGTACCTGAAGATTTAGTATATTCCGGTGGTTTGAGTTTGACCGATTCTGTTGATGGTTCTCCGCTTAATGCCGGTGAATTGGTTCTTTCTCCAACAAGAACATACGCTCCGGTTATTAAAAAGATATTGGATTCATTGCGTAGCAAGATTCATGGCATGATTCACTGTTCGGGTGGCGCACAGACAAAGGTGTTGCACTTTGTTGATGGTGTTCGTGTGGTTAAGGATAACCTCTTCCCTATTCCACCTCTGTTTAGAACCATTCAGGAACAGAGCCATACTGATTGGTCTGAAATGTATAAAGTATTCAATTGCGGACACAGATTTGAGATTTATCTACCGGCTGAATATGCTGATGAGATTATAAGTATCAGCAAGAGTTTTGGTATTGATGCTCAGATAGTTGGTCGCGTGGAAGAGTCTGATAAAACAGAACTGATTATCAAGAGTGAATTTGGTGAATTCCACTATTGATTAAGTTTATATAGGTATAAAATAGTGACTGTCGGTATAGTTAATGACCGACAGTCGCTTTTTTATTCTCTCTTATTGACCAATATTCTCCAATCTGTTCCAATGTCATTCCTTTAGTTTCCGGTAGCAGAATAATAACCATCGCTATTGCCATTATGGTGGTTAAAATAAGGATAGTATATATAATCCATCCATTATTTGCGTACAGATGTGGTATGAAAAGAATCAATACTAAGTTGAATATCCATGACAGAGTCTGAACTAAAGAACTGCCCTGTCTGCGTATTTCATTAGGTAGAACTTCGTATATGTAAACCATACATGTAGAACCACCCGATATTGGATATCCTATAAAGTATAAAACCATAGGAATATAGCACAACTTAGGATTAATGCCATCAATCGTTTTAAATACAAAAAGAAGAATCAGGCTGATTAAAATCAGTATAGTACTTGAAACAATGAGTGGTTTTCTGCCTAATTTATCAATAAAGATAAATGTTACTATCATTGATAACGTAGCCATCAAAATCAAAATAACAGAAAATTGGACTGCTGTCGCTGTTTCACATATTGTTAAATCTGACATTAATCTTGGCAAAAAACATATTATAACATTATATCCTATAAATTGTTGACAAAATGCCATTCCTACACATAACAGAACTACTCTGCGTCCGTAAGAAAACAGATTAACTCGTTTTACATTGAATGATTGTTGTAATTCACCCATTATTTTCTGGGAGCGTTCATATCCGTACAGCAGCAAGAAGGTATTTTTTGCCTCTTTTATTTTTCCATCCAGTATCAATTCTCTTGGCGAATGAGGCAGAACAAATACTACTGCAAGCATAAGAATTGCCGGAAAAGCAATTGCAACGAACATGTGACGCCATCCTGTATCATACAATGTGGTAAAGTCCTGAAGCTGGTAAATGATGCTGTGATATCTGTATAACAATGAATTAACCAAAAAGGCAAACATCAGCCCTAATGTATTAAACAGGTAAAAAGCAGATACCAATTTACCGCGTTTTTCGGCTGGTACCAGTTCTGTCATATACATAGGACCCAATACAGACGATATTCCGGTTGCTATACCACCTATTATTCTAAACAACATTAGTGAGATAAATACTCCCCATCCGGATTCTTCAGGTGATAATCTGTGTATTTTCCCTAAAAGAATCTCCGGATGATAACTTCCTATTGCTGAAATAATAAACAGAACGGCCGTTAATATGAGGGCATATTTTTTTCCGCCCAACCAACGTCTGATATATGTGCTAAAGTAGGCACCTAAACAACAGCCCAAAATAGGTGCAGCAACTACCAAAGAGTGTATAGTCTCCATGTAGTTGCTTCCTATTTCTCCCATTTTGAAATAACTGGCTACAGGCTGTTCAGTACCTGCTATAGTACCCAAGAAATAACCGTTCATCATTCCGATTATACAGAGTATTATTGTAAGGATATACAGATATGCATACCCTTCAAATACAAATAATTTGGCCAGTATATTTTTCATTTATACGTTTTTTACAACTTCAATAAGATAGTTCCACACTTTTTGAACAGAAGGAATATAGCAACGTTCATCCGGTGAATGTGGGCTTACTAATGTTGGACCACAGGAAATCATATCCCAATTTGGATAAGCACCACTTAAAATGCCACACTCCAAACCTGCATGAACGGCCATAACATGAGGCTCTTTTCCAAACATATCGGTGTATGTCTGTTTCATGATTCGTAATATTTCAGAATCGGCATTTGGTGCCCATCCGGAGTAACCTCCATCAAACTCTACATCAATGTTTGCTAATGCGAATAGGCTTCTTATTTTCAAAGCAAGTAGGTCTTTCGCACTATCTACAGAGCTGCGCATCAGACATTTAACATAAAAATCGCCTTTGTAGATAGTTACAATAGCCATGTTATTGGAAGTTTCCACCAAACCGGGCATCTGATCACTCATTCTCTCTACTCCGTCTGGACAAGCTATTATTGTCTGCATATAACGAATGGCTGTTGACTCTTCTACATAGAGACATTCGTCAGGGTCGCAAGTCTCATTCTCGCTGCAAGTATATGGTTCAAACAGATAATGACAATTTGGATCGGTTACTAAATATTCGTTCTTAACCTGAGCAAATATGGTGTCGATTATTGCTTTGGCTTGCTCTACTCTGTTGGCCGGAACATAAAGAGTAGTAAAGCACTCTCTTGGTATAGCATTGCGCAATGTTCCGCCCTCCATATCCAATAGCTTGACATCGGCCTCGGTAAGAAGTGCATAGATAATTCTTGCAGCAACTTTATTTGCATTTGCTCTACATTTGTTTATCTCTATTCCGGAATGTCCGCCTGAGAAGCCTTTTACTGCAAATGAATAGCAAAGATGATTATCGGGCATTGGCTTACGTTCATATTTATGATGAGCTGTGGCGTCAAGACCTCCTGCACATCCTATACACAGTTCTCCTTCCTCTTCTGAATCGAGGTTGATAAGAATTTCACCTTTTAAAATGCCTGGTTCTAATGCCATTGCTCCAGTCATACCGGTCTCTTCGTCGTATGTGGCAAGCAGTTCCAAAGGACCATGCTGAATATCCTTCGATTCTAACATAGCCATTCCCAATGCCAAACCCAATCCGTTATCGGCACCAAGAGTTGTTCCTTTTGCTTTCAGCCAATCTCCGTCAATGTATGTTTCAATAGGATCGTTTTCAAAATCGTGAACTGTATCGGCATTCTTTTGTGGAACCATATCCATGTGGCCTTGCAATACAATACCCTTTTTATTTTCATATCCAGGAGTGGCAGGTACACGCATTATTACATTGCCGGTTTTGTCGGTAAATGCTTCTATATTACGTTCTTTTGCCCAATTCAATAGAAATTCTCTAACCTTTTCTTCGTGTTTGGAAGGACGAGGAACTCTGGTTAACTGATAAAAGTTTTCCCATACATTTGATGGTTGTAAGTCTTTAATTGTCATAAGCTATATTGCTGTTAATTAATTGGTTATACTTCTAATGCGCCAATAAGATTTTTTACAGATGATATGTTATGACGATTTAAATAATCATCTATACCATCTACTATTTTACTACATATAGCAGGGTCAATAAAATTGGCTGTTCCTACTTCTATGGCTGTTGCACCCGCTAGAATAAATTCTATTGCATCGGCTGCTGTCATTATACCGCCTATACCTACAATGGGAATTTTTACTGCTTTATACGTCTGCCATACCATTCGTAATGCAATAGGTTTTACTGCAGGTCCGCTCAGACCACCTGTAATGGTAGAGAGAATAGGTTTGCGTCTTTCGCTGTCAATAGCCATTCCAAGCAATGTATTAATTAATGATACGCTATCTGCTCCCTGAGCTTCTACAGCTTTAGCAATCTCAGTAATATCAGTAACATTGGGTGACAACTTGACTATCAATGTTTTGTCATATACTCTTCTTACAGCCTTTACTACTTCTGATGCTCCTTGAGTGGTAACACCAAATGCCATACCTCCTTGCTTTACATTTGGGCAGGAAATATTTAGTTCTATTGCGGGTATATTATCAAGATGATTTATTATTTCTGCAGTTTGAACATAATCATCAATACAGGACCCCGATACATTTACAATAATGTTTGTATCAATGTCCTTGATATTAGGATATATATTTTCAACAAAATAATCAACACCTTTATTCTGTAAACCTACTGCATTTAACATACCGGAAGGTGTCTCTGCCATACGTGGGTATGGATTTCCTTCTCTACGATGCAGTGTTGTACCTTTTACAAGTATTCCTCCTAATTTTGCTATATCAAAGAAATCGGCATACTCTGTACCATACCCGAATGTACCGGAAGCTGTCATTACCGGATTTTTAAGTTGTAGAGCACCTATATTGGTTTTTAACTGTTCCATAATAATTTGTCTATTGAAAATACCGGACCCTCTTTACATACACACACATTACCTTCGTTGGTGTTTTCAACGCAACAAAGGCAAGCTCCTATACCACAGGCCATTTTGTGTTCCAATGATACTTCGCAAGCGGTTTCATGTTCCTGTGCCCAAGCCGCAACAGCTTTTAACATGGGTGTAGGTCCACAAGCAAATATCTTGTCATATTTGTCGCCATCAATTAAAAGCGAATGGTTTGTTACAAAACCTTTTTCGCCCAAAGAACCATCTTCGGTGGTTACAAATACTTTACCAATAGCTTCAAAACTATCAAGTCTTAACAGATGTTCTTTAGAACGACCTCCAAACAGGAATGTTGGAATAATACCTTTTGAGCGAAGTTCTTGTCCCAAGTATAATAATGGAGCAACTCCTACGCCACCACCTATAAGTAGTGGATTGGATGTAGATGAATAGTCAAAGCCATTGCCTAATGGAAATAAAACATTTACAGAATCATCTTTTTTCAGGTTTGCAAGTTCTTTTGTGCCCGTACCAACTATCTGAATAAGGAATTCTACAGTATTATTGTCTCTGTTAACATTGTGAATGGATATAGGACGGCGTAACAGTACTTTAGCCTTATCTACCAATAGTTCTGCAAATTGTCCTGCACTCATATCAGGTAATGGTTTGCTGTAAGTAAGTACAAGCAGTGTGGCGCTTTTTCCAACCATTGTATTATCCACTACCGTCAAATCTAATTGATATTTCTTCATCTTATTCTTTATTTATGGCATAAAGATACAACAATTTATTGTGTAAAAAAATAGGCCAACATTCAAGTTGACCTATTTATATATATAATACTCAATTATTATTCACCAAACATAACTTTAAATAATCTGTGTTCGCGTTCTTCCATATTCTTGAAGTCTTTCCATTCCAATGTTCTGCGATAATGGAATGAACTGCCTGTTGGTACATAAACAGTACATTTTTCATATATAGATGAATCATATACAATAGGGCAGTTATGAGGAGGGAAAATGTTTGCTGAAAAAATTTCTTTCAAATTTGGACAATTTGCAAATGCCTCCTTACCAATAATTCTAACACTGCTACCCAATGCTAATGTCTTTAAATTGGTACAATTTTTGAAAGCGTAGTCACTAAGTGCTGTAACGTTATCGCCTATCTTTACAACTTCTAGATTGTGGTTGTCTTTGAATGCCTCAGGACAGATAAATGCAACATCTTCCGGCAAGAAATACTCTTTGTCTTTCTTTTTTGCAGGATAGTTGATAATCATTCTGGAATCCTTACTATACAATACACCATCCATATCTTTATATGTAGGGTTGTTAGGATTTACTGTAATACGTTCCAATTCAACACATTCACTGAAGGCATCAATATTGATTCTCAATACTGAATAAGGAATAGAGATACTCTTTAGATTGGTGCTATGACAGAAAGCGTGTTGGTCAATTTCCATTACACGAAATACAAATTCGTCATTTTCACCTACGGTAACGAATGATGGAATTTCTATATCGCCCTTGTAGTTACTTGGGGTTTCGTAACTGGTTCTGCCATTGCTTCTGTCCCATGTAAGTGAAACATTGCCAAAATTATCAAGAATCCTATAATACAGGGTTGTACCATTGCTATATTTGGCAGTGATGATTCCTTCGTTAATTTCGGATGAAACCTGTTTAACCATCATAGTCTGCCATACTTCGCCAGGATTAGCCTTTGTAACTTTTGTGGTTTTGCAACCGGTAAGAATAAACAAAACCGATACTAATAACAAAATGGACTTTTTCATAAACATATCACTTTAAAATTGTTTCTATTAATGTTATATATCAAGACCGTTAAAAAGTTAATATTTATTATGCTTTTTTTTTAAACTGTCAATGATACACAACAAATATAAGGTTTTTTTAGAACAAACAATAGTTGTTGACAATTTATTTTATGTTTTGAGAAAATTTTTCAAATGTGCCATCTTCAAAGAAAGCAACAATTTCTTTAATTTTTTTTTCATTTAAATGGGTGGTATTAATATGCGTATTTTGTTTATTATCAGTTTTTTGTTTCGAATTTTTGCCTATATTTTGCTTCTCGAGAATTGAATTTTTGGTTTCATTACGTACTTCGGTCTGAAAAAAATTATTCTCGTCATTTTCAAATAGAGGATAGTCTGATATTTGTGAATGATTGGTAAATGCAGATCCTTCACCTTTTAATAACCATTTGATATCTACACTTGGGAATGTATCATATACAGAGGTTATAATTTTCAGGCTTGGTTCATTTCTACCGCTTATAATATGTTGTATAGTAGTTCTGCTGGCACCTATAGCGGAAGCAAACTGTGTAGGTGACATATTTAATAGGTTTATTAACTCAATTAGACGTTCTCTTATGTTCATTTTGTTACATTTTAGGCTTATTGTTACAAAAGTAAACAAAATTATTGACATACAAAAATATCGTAAATAAACATTTGTAATTACACAAATGTAAAATAAAACAAAAGTAAAACAGTATGTAAGCTGGATCTAATTCTAGCGGAAAACAACGTAATTTATTATGTTGTAAAATACTTTATCAAATTGATTTAATTTACTGATATATAGTTATATAAAGTCTGTGTAAACTCCTTTTTGAGTGATATTTTCCTTTTTTGCATATAGAGTGCTGTAATTCTTCTAATTTAGTTCTTGTTTTGTTTATAAATATACTGAAAATCAGTTGTATATGAATAGATATTTGTTTTGTATATGGTTTTGCATATATTTGTATCTATGAAAAAAGTAATGGAAGATTTTTGTTACTAATATATATGATACATTTGTTTTTAAAGCAGTTGTGAGTATTGTTGTATCTAATTTTGTTACAAATGTAATCGTGTATTTGTGTTAAATAATATTAATGAAACATTTTGATAATAGTATAGTAGATAATTAAAAGAGTGGCTACTATAAAGTGACCACTCTTTAATATGTTCTGTTTACTGAGATTTCAATATTTGAATGTAAATCCGTATATCAGTGCAAAATTTTAAATAACAGCTCGCGTAATAATCCGTCTGTTGTATTGCCGGAATTATCTATACCCTTAGATTTTGCATCATATTCTCTAATATACCCTATTATCTCCAGCACTTGTCTGGCTGTATAATTCTTCATGCCTGTCATATAGTCTTTTACTCCCCAACTATTCTTCAGACCTAAAAATTCGGCAACACCTTGTTCGGTTTTGTTTGGTGAATAAAATGCTAACATCAAATTTGAGTAATATCCAAAAATTGTTGCTGTAATCATCTGGATTGGGTAGTTTTTGGAATTGTTTTCATAGTATGAAGCTATTTTGTTTGCTTTTAGTATGTCCTTGCTGATTAAAGCGCGTTGGAATTCAAAGACATTATACTCTTTGCTTATACCTACATTCTGTTCTACCAAATCGGGGGTTATCTCTTTTCCGTTTCCTCCTGATGCAACATAAAGTTTGTCAAGTTCTGTTATTAATCGGGATATATCAGTGCCAACTGCCTCAATAATCATAGATGTGGCCCTCTCTGAAATGGTCATCTGTTTTTCGCGTACATACTCATTTATATACAACGGCATTTCATTCTCTTTGATTTTTGCCGATTCAAATAGTATTCCAACCTGTTTAATGGTTCCTGCTATCTTTTTTCTGCTATCTAACTTTCCATTTTTGTGACAGAATACAAGTATGGTTGTAGGTTGAATATTTTGAAGATATGAACCTAAAATTTCCAACGGATCTACACCACCACTATGTTCTTTAATGAGAGTTTGAGCCTCTTTTACAATTATAACCTGTCTATTGGCACCCATTGGGTAGGCTTTTGCTCTCTGAACCACTTCGCTCATTGTGGTATCGGCGCCATAGACAACTATCTGGTTAAAATCTCTCTCTTCTTCGCTCAATGCATTCTCTCTTATATAATCTGAAATGGAATCAATAAAGAAGGATTCTTCGCCCATTAAATAATAGATTGGGCTGTAAATACCCTGTTTTAAGTCACCCATTATGGTTCTATATGCTACACCTGATGTTGCCATTCTAATTTGAAATAAGTAAATTTGCAGTAATTACTTACAAAGTTATAAAAAAGATACGTTGCGCGTCCAATAATTGAAGAGTTAATATGGATAACTTAAATTTACCCGCTTTTGAACCAAAAATGCGCGAACAGAATGGTTTGATATTTATATTTGATCCTATTCGCAAAAAATGGGTTAAAAACACCCCCGAAGAGTGGGTGCGCCAACACTTTGTGAATTATCTGGTTAAGTATAAACTGTATCCTATGTCTCATATTGCAAATGAAAGTTCTATTACGATTGGAAAAGTAAAGAAGAGATGCGATACTGTTATATATGACACTAATGGTTGTCCAAAGCTGATAGTGGAGTATAAGGCTCCTACTGTTAAGATTACTGGCGATGTTTTTGCTCAGATTTCCAGATATAATGTAGCTCTTAAGGTAGATTATTTAATTGTTAGTAATGGAATGAATCATTATTGCGTAAAGGTGGATTACGAAACAGGAGGTTATGTTTTTCTTAATGATATTCCCGATTATAATTCTATATAAATAAAATGGGGTGTCACTTTTGAAGTGTCACCCCTATTCTATTGTTATTTTACTCTTTTTCTGCACTGCTCTTTTTGCTTGCTCTTTTCTTTGGAGCCGGAGCTGCTACAGGAGTCTCTTCTATACCTGCCAATTGTGGGTCAATAATAATACGACCACAATATTCGCATACAATAATCTTTTTACGAAGACGTATATCAAGCTGTCTCTGAGGTGGAATTTTGTTAAAGCAACCACCGCAAGCACCACGTTCTACATATACAATTCCCAAACCATTGCGGGTATTTTTTCTGATACGTTTGAATGAAAGCAAGAGTCTTGGATCTATTGTAATTTCAAGATTCTTTGATTTTTCACGCAGTTTTTCCTCTTCCAAACGAGTTTCGCTGATTATTTCGTCAAGTTCAGTCTTTTTTATTTCCAATTCCTGTCTCTTTTCAGTAATCAGAGCTAGGTTGCGTTCCATCTCTTCACTCTTTGCAGTTATGGAGTTGGTGTATTCGCGTATATGTTTTTCGTTGAGTTCTATCTCCAATGATTTGAACTCAATCTCTTTGTTTAGAGCGTCGTATTCTCTGTTGTTACGTACATTGTCCTGCTGTTCCTTGTATTTTGCTATGGTTGCTCTTGAAGCCTCCATGCTGATTTTGTTTTCACTTACAGCTTTAGTCAATTCTGCAATCTCGGTTTTGTTCTTTTCAATACGAGTGCTTAAACCTACTATTTCATCTTCAAGGTCCTGTACTTCCAGTGGTAATTCACCACGTAGAGTTTTAATCTTGTCAATTTCAGACAACATGGTCTGTAACTGGTAAAGGGATTTCAGTTTCTCTTCTACTGAAAAATCCGCCGGATCTCTTTTCTCTTTTGCCATAATCAAAATATTTTGTTTGTCATTTATATACAATAATTTATGGGGTTGGTCTTAACGTTTGTTTTAACCAGTTTCAGTTCGCTGAATTCTTTATTAAGCTTGTTGTAAAGCAAATCTACAGTGAACTGTTCACTTTCGTAGTGTCCCAATTCAATCAACTTAATAGTACCGTCATAACCGAACATTTTGTGAAAACCAATTTCACCGGTTATAAAAGCATCGGCCTTGCAGGCTATTGCGTCAGGAATCAGAAATGCTCCGGAACCTCCACATAAAGCCACTTTTGATATAGGTTTACCTAAGTTGCCATTATGTTTTATAGCCGGTACCTTAAACAGTGTTTGCAATGCTTCCAACAACTGTTTTTCTGTTAAACATTCAGGCAGATAACCTATTATTCCTGCGCCATTGCCATTGCCTTTGTCCTGTAAAGGAGCAGTGTCTTTTAGTTTTAACAAATTGGCTATTTGTTTGTTGACACCGCATGATGCATTGTCCAGGTTCGTATGTGCAGCATATATAGTTATATCATGTTTTATGGCTTTAATAACACAACGTCCTATATAATTGCTGTTGGAAATGCGTTTTAATGGTGAAAACAACAGCGGGTGATGTGATATAATAAGGTTGCAACCATTTGCAATGGCTTCATAAACCACTGCTTCGGTCACGTCCAAACACAATAAAGCCCCTGTAGCTTCCGTCTCTGTCAACCCTACCTGCAAGCCTGAATTATCAAAATCATCTTGCAGTGGCAGAGGCGCGAATCCTTCAAGGGCATCAATAATTTTCCCTATTGTCATCACCTTTGTCTAATGATTTCTCTGCAAAAGTACAATAAATTCTCAAATAATCAATCAGATAAGTCCAAGAATTACCTTGTAGCTATGAACTTCGTCCGGGTCACCTATCTCTTTACCTGGAACATCCGACAATTTAACGCATCTATAAACGTGCTGACGCGGATTAACCTGGAATGTTTTCAACTTCATTACGATGTTCAAAGGTTTTGAGGTACCTACATCATTTGTTAAATTGGTGCCTATACCAAACGATACCCCTATCCTATCCTTAAAGTAGTTCTGTATCTCCAGAGCTTTGTCAAAATCGAGCGAATCACTGAATACTATCGATTTGGTTCTTGGGTCTATATGGTATGATTCATATTTTGCAATCATCTTATCGCCAAACTCAAGTGGATCACCGCTGTCATGGCGTACACCATCATATAACTTTGCCATATCAAGACTGAAATTCCTGAAGAAGACTTCTGATGTAAAGCAGTCGGGAAGCATGGTACCCATAGCACCTCCGTATATCTCTGCCCATTTACGCATTACATAGTAGTTAGCCTCTTTGGGACCCATAAATGCCGCAGTAGCCATCATCAGTTCGTGAGCCATTGTGCCAATGGGTTTCAAATCTTTCTTTACAGACTGATATTTCATTGCAAAATAGACTGTTGATGAGCCTATAAAGTAGTCTGCATTCTTTGCTAAATATTCTGTTACACGGTCTTCTACAATGTGAGAATATCTGCGACGCATACCAAAGTTGGCAAATTTAATCTTATGTTCGTTTGATATGGCCACTTTACGTTCCAGTTGTGAATAGATGTAGTCCCAATCGGGTTCACCCAAATTCATATATCTGAAATAAACTTCTGATACTGTGGAAAGTATGGGTATTTCGTAAAGTGTTACCTTATAGATATTGTCAGTTGCCTCTATATGCAGATGATTCTTTTCGTCTAAGGAAATTTGAATAATAGATGAATCGAATCTGAAACCACGCAACCATTCAAAATAGCAGCGTGGTATAAAGTAGATATTTGCTATACACCAGTTGAACTCTTCGTCGGTAAGTACCAACGATTCCAGTTTCTTGAACTCCTCTTTAAGAAGTTCTACAAATTCGGGTGTGAATTCCAAACCGTTTCTGTCTGTAAAACTGAAAGTACCTATTCCTTCAGGAGTGGTTCTCTGATAGTAATATGACATTGAGAACTTGTATAAATCGTTCTCAATCATACTGATGATAGCAGTATCTTTATTCATGTATATCGGTTATTATTTGTACTCTTTTATTCCTTCGGCTTTCATGTATTCCAACAGTACATCATGGTTCTCTATGCATGCTACACCATCTAAGAATACGCTGACATTAAAGCCTATGGCTTTGCTAAGACGAACCACCTCTTTAAGTGTTTCCAGAACGCAATATTCCGATGCTATACCGCAAACAACAACGTTGTCGCCCGCATTGAACATAGTCTGATTATCTGCTTCTATATCAGTAAAAGCTCCATATTCTTCCTTTGTTGCATCTTTACCTTTTGTATAGAAAAGAAGCTTTGAGTCATCAACGTCTGCCAATATACAATCGGGAATAGATGCTCCTTCAGTGTAGTGTACACAGTGTACCGGCCATATTCCGCCCTCTTTGGTGAATGAACAGTGGTTTGCAGGATGCCAGTCCAAAGTGAAGTAAAGCAAATCGAAATTGTGCTTTACGTTGTTAATGGCAGGAATAATTTGCTCTGCATCTTTTGCAGGAAGCGTACCATTTATAAAATCTTTCTGTAGATCTACAGTAATGAGAATACTTCTTGGTTCCATTTGAGAATCATTGTTGGTTTTCTGTTCTTTATTAACACACGAAACAAGGGTTGTGGCTGCTACAGCCATAACTGCAATCAAAATTTGTTTGAATTTCATCTTCATAATTATTTATAAATAGGTTGCAAATTTACTAAAATCTTTACTTTTGTATAATTATTATGCATATAAAAGAGTAATTTTACATCAAATTTTCACATATAATACAATTTATACATCTATGATTGCACTAATATTAGCTACAATATGTGCGGCTCTGTTTTCTATACTATTTAAGATATTTAAGCTTAAAAATATAGATACAATGCCTGCAATTATATACAACTATTTGGCAGCCACAGTTTTAAGTCTGGTTTTTTCATATAATGGCAGTAACGGATTTGTCAATCCTGTACAGACAGACTGGTTTTACCCTGCAATATTTACCGGCCTGATTTTTATATTGGGTATGATGGTATTGTCTGTTTGTACAATAAGAGTTGGTGTTGCCATATCTACAGTATCAAGCAGAGTTTCAATGATTATCCCTATATTGGTAAACTATCTTTTTATTCCGGGTAGTGAGAAACCGCAATGGATTGCAATTATAGTAATATTGTTTGCCATGTCGCTTATTGTATGGCAGAAAAGAGAGAACAGCGGTTCAGAGAGAGGTGACAAATCTGTCTTGGACATAATAATACCATTATCTGTGTTTGTTATGTTTGGTCTAAGTAACTCTTTTCTTAAACTGGTACAACACTCTATATCTTCAAATAGTTCATTGTCAGACACATCTGTTAATCAGCAATTATCTATGGTTACGTTTGTGATATTTATAAGTGCTGCAGTTATGGGGGGAGTGTTTATAATATTCAACAAGAAATCGAAACTTGCCATGATGCTAAAATGGAAGAATATTCTGGGTGGTATTGCATTAGGAGCAAGCAATTTCTTCTGCACATATCTGTTGATGGTGGCAATGAAGAGTATAAAAACAGAGCTTTTGTTTCCATTGCATAATATAGGTATAGTTGCAATAGGTGTAATAGCAGGATGGGGTTTCTACCATGAAAAGATGAAACCCCACCAGATTGTCGGCTTTGTTATAGCCGCTATAGCAATTTGTTTCTTATAATCAGAAGATATATTTGAGTCCTAACTGAAGGAACCAACAATTGTCACTGCTTTTCAGTGTATCAAACTGTTTTGATAGAAGTCCCTCTTTATTTGAATAGAGTGTATATAGCGGTTTTCCTTCTGAATTTACACCTTTATAAGTTAGTATCTTGCCATTATTACATGCTGATGCTGTTTGTCTTACACCCCATTTGTTGGAGAGTAGATTTGATGCATTCATAAGGTCGAGTGACAGTTGTATCTTATGAATGTCATTACCTACCTTGAAACCTATGTTCTCCACTACCCTTATATCAAAACGGTTAAACCAAGGCATACGTGCCATATTGGCTTGGGCATATTCACCTTTATGTTCACTCAAATATGGATCGTTGCACACAAAGTTCCAGAAAGCATCCTGTTGCTCTGCAGCTGTATAATTACCATTATCTACAAATAGTACTTCGTCTTTTGATGCGGGTATGTAGATTAGGTCGGCCGAAGAACCGTCTCCATTCATATCGTTGGCATAAGAATAGCTGTATAGACCTGAATTCATTCCGGCATAGTACAAACCAAATGTGGTTGAACTGTTCTTGCCATTCTTCAAAGTATAGGTAACATAACCGCTTATCTTATCCGGGATTACGTATGATGTTCGTTTCAATACTTCATCATTTGAACTGTTTACGCTTAAAGTATTCTTCCATGTTGAATAGAGTGAAGAACCTGTCATATCAGATACGCTCTTTGATTCGTTGTGTATGTATGCCAAATTAATATCCAGATTTTCAATAGGTTGAATATTGGCAGATATACTTAAACTATAACTATAACCGCGATTGGTATTTGTAAGCATGGATGCACCGCCGGTTACGTTTTTGTGAATATTGGTTCCGTTGATGTTGTCTCTATAGTTTATTCTGTTGTCTGAACCGGTAAACTTGCCATAACTATGGTCTGTATAGAGGTTCAGGTTCTCTGTCATTACAGCATTTATATCCTTGTTGTAAATACCTTCAACTGAAATAGATGCAGGAATTTCAAGAGGGAGAATCCAATCTATTCCCAGTGATGTCTTTAGGACTTGTGGTAACTTGAAATCTTCACTTACACCGCATAAAGTTGCACTTTTTACTGCTGAATTCTGATTATATACTGCAGGATATCCGTTTGCTGTCAGATACTTTTTAAGGTCATTGTTGGTATGCAGGAAATTGTTTGCAAAACCAGATAACAATCCATTTGAATCGTCCTTAATCATAACTGTGTTCTGCAACATATTGCTGTAGTTGGGGATATTGGTAAAGAATACCAATGGAATACGTCCGGTAAAGAGTCCGGCACCACCACGTACTACAATAGTATTGCTGTTGTTGGTCCAATTGAAACCTAAACGTGGTGACCATTGAACATTGCTCTTTGGCCATCTGCCGGTGTCGAAAACAGGCGATACATATCCTTTAGGAGCAGTACCATCAGCATAGTAATGAGCTGTCCAATCAAGTGATTTAAAAGGAATATTTGTTGTTATAGGTTGCAGATAGTCAAGTAAATCGGCTCGGAATCCGTATGTAAGAATAAGATTTTTAAGTGGTCTGGTTTCATTCTGCAAATATAGAGAATACTGACCAAACGATACTTTTGACATTGGGTCTGAAACATTATCGTATGGATAGGTAAAACCAAATGCTATTGGTGCTTTACCCTGTTCAAAATCTTCCAATGAAGCGTATTTATAATAACCTGTGCCATACATTGTGTAGCCGGTTTTTGCCTTCTGGTGCTCCATGCTAATACCGGCAGTAAGAATGTTGTTGCCTATAGTCCATCTTACTTCGTCTTTTATATTGAGTGTATTTGTGGCGTTGCCTGTGTTGTAAGAAAATGGTTCATAACCCGCACCCATAAAAATATCACCATTTCCATCCCAAATATCAATATACGGGAATAGAGGCGATTCAGACCCACGCAAGTTACTTACTTCTGATATTGTTGCCAATAATCTGTTTGACAGACTATTGGAAAAACGACTGTTAAGTTCTGCTACAGCAGACCATGCATCGTCATTTATGTTATAGCAACTGTTACGGAATACATAACCTTTGTCTGAAATACGATAAGATGGAGCTGAAGTTCCAACTGTTGAATTATTATTTGGTGTAGCCCATGAAGTATTGTTGGTAAGATTATAACGAAGCATCAGGTTGTGCTTATCTGAAATATTCCAATCCAATCTGGCTAATATCTTGCGATTTTGTACATTGCCATCATTCAGATTGGTACTTCCTGCTTTGTAACCGTACTTATTCAATGCAGTGGCAAATCTATCCATATCGGCTTGAGTTACACGGCTTATCATTGCATCGGCATCGCCTACACCATCGGTAGAGAGTTTCCATTTTGATATAGGTTGAGGCTGATCTTCAATTTCCAAATTTGCAAAGAAGAATAACTTGTTCTTTATAATAGGACCTCCTACTGTAAATCCGTATGTGGTTTTTGACTCTTTTTCTCTGTTGCCCAATGAATAGCCGTCAACTCTATTACCACGCATATCCTGATTTCTGTGATAGATATACGCACTTCCTGTAAGAATATTGCTACCCGATTTTGTTATTGCATTTACACCACCACCCGTAAAGTTACTCTGGCGAACATCGTATGGTGCAATTACCACCTGAACTTCGTCAATGGCATCAATAGATATTGGATTTCCTGCGGCAGGCAGAGCCGATGTTGTTCCAAAACTATTATTTAGGCTGGCACCATCAATATTTAATGTGGTAAGACGACCGTCTCGACCTGCCATAGAGTTATCGTTGCCGCTGTATTGTGATAATCTGGTATAGTCCAATAAGGTTCTGTTTATAGACGGAAGTTGTTCTATAGTCTTATTGTCAATACGCATAGTCTGACCTGTTTTGGTCTCTGCAAAGTGAGTTCTTTCAGCAGTAATGTTTATTGTAGATAAATTCTGTACGCTCTCATTAAGCTGAACATCAAGTATATACTGCTGTCCTAAAGAGAGTGTAACTTCTTGATTGTAATCCTTATAGCCTATAAAACTAAAAGTGATTCTGTAGTTGCCGGGACGTAATCCCGAAAGTGAATATACTCCTTGACGATTTGATGAAGTTCCATAATTGCTGCCGTACGATGTATGAACGGCTTGTATGGTAACTCCTGTTAGAGGTTCACCATTTTCATCAATCACCTTACCTAAAAGTTCTGTAGTTGTGTTTTGTGCAGACACAACAGTAACTGCTGCAAACAATAAAATCAGTAAATTAAATAATCTTTTCATCCTTTATTAATTATTAAGGACTATATCTAACCGACAAGTCAAATATAGTCCTCTGTTATTTTATTCTTGAAGATCAATTCTAAGATGTAATTCATCGAACTGCACTTGGTCTATAGGACCAGGGGCATCTAACATAACGTCCCTACCCGAATTGTTCTTTGGGAAAGCTATGCAGTCGCGTATGTTGTCAAGTCCTGCAAATATGCTAACCAAACGATCCAGGCCGAATGCCAAACCACCATGAGGCGGTGCACCGAACTTAAAGGCATTCATTAGGAAACCAAACTTTTCCTGTGCCTGTTCCGGAGTAAAACCAAGTATGTTGAATATTGTAGCCTGAAGTTTGCTGTCGTGTATTCTTATTGAACCGCCACCAACTTCATTTCCATTTATAACCATATCGTAGGCATTCGCACGTACACTGGCAGGGTCGGTTTCCAACAATGGAACATCTTCCGGTTTGGGGCTGGTAAACGGATGGTGCATAGCCATCAACCTACCCTCTTCATCGCTCCATTCATACATTGGAAAATCTACTACCCAAAGACATGAGAATACATTTTTGTTGCGTAATCCAAGCTGGTTACCCATTTCAAGACGCAATTCGCAAAGCTGTTTGCGGGTTTTCATTGCATCATCTCCACTCAATATAAGAATAAGGTCGCCCGGTTCTGCATTGAATGCCGCTTTTAGTTGTTGCAGTACATCCTGTGTGTAGAATTTATCTACACTTGATTTTACATTGCCATCAGCCTCTACGCGTGCATATACCAGACCTTTAGCTCCTATCTGCTGGCGCTTTACGAATTCTGTAAGCTGATCAATTTGCTTACGTGTGTATGTTGCAGCTCCTTTTGCACAGATACCACCTATATATTCTGCACTGTCAAATACAGGGAATCCGTGGCCCTTCATTATATCCATAAGCTCTACGAACTTCATTTCAAAGCGTAAATCCGGCTTATCGCTACCATAGTACTTCATGGCATCGTGCCAGCTCATACGCAAGAATGGTTCGTTCATCTCTATACCAAGAATAGATTTGAAGAGATGTTTTGCCATATCTTCAAAAATCTGAATAATATCTTCCTGTTCTACAAAAGACATTTCACAGTCAATCTGTGTAAATTCAGGCTGACGGTCTGCGCGAAGGTCTTCATCGCGGAAACACTTTGCTATCTGGAAATAGCGGTCAAAACCTGATACCATAAGCAACTGTTTCAGTATCTGAGGGCTTTGTGGCAGAGCATAGAACTGACCCGGATTCATTCTGGAAGGAACTACAAAATCTCGGGCACCTTCGGGTGTAGAATTGATCAAGATAGGTGTTTCAACTTCCATAAAGTTCAGGTTATCAAGGAACTTACGGATTTCCATTACCATCTTATGGCGAAGCTCCAGATTTTTGCGTACAGCATTACGACGTAAATCAAGATATCGATATTTCATGCGCAAATCATCGCCACCGTCTGTATCGTCTTCAATTGTAAACGGAGGTGTATCAGCAGCATTTATCAGATTCAATGTCTCTACTATTATCTCTATATCGCCTGTTGGTATCTTTGAATTCTTACTGGAACGTTCGTTTACAACACCTTCTACCTGAATCACATATTCGCGTCCCAATTTGTTGGCACGTTCACACAGTTCGGCATTGGTACTCTCGTTGAAAACCAATTGGGTAATACCATAACGATCACGAATGTCCACAAAGACCATTCCACCCATTTTCCTGACTTTTTGTACCCATCCTGCCAACACTACTTTAGTGCCGCAATCGGATACTCTTAGTTCACCGCAAGTTTTAGTTCTAAACATTTCTCCTGGTTTGTTTTAATTGAGATTGCAAAGTTATTCAAAAAATAGTGATAACTATTGATTTTTTTAGATAAATACTGTTCAAATGATACTAATTTTACTGTTTTTGCAATAGTTTTTCTAAAATAATCACCTTGTTTGTTGTTTTATGATACTAATTGTTTTATATTTGTGACACTATTATACTAACAACATTGTAAACTAACTAATAAACGCTATGCCAAGAATTTTTTATGTCTGTAATTCATTTTATTTCGTTACATTATCGTTTAATCGTCCTTTTCTATTTATTTTGATTTCTTGTTTGGTTGGAATGGAGTCATTCAGACTGATAAACTATTGTATAAAATACAACAAGAGTTCCAGACAACGCAATAATGAGTGTGATGAAGAAACAGAATTACCGGAAAAACAGGTTGAACAAGAAAATGCTCAAAAGACTGATTTCGATGATAATTTAATTAAGCCCTATAACTTGCACGAAGAACAGAATATTCTTTCTGACAAATGTATAGTAGGTTATGACTGCCCTAATTCAAGTATGATAAAATACAGAAATGGAATTTTTATGGAGAAGTGTTTTGCTGTTGTCAGAATGCACGCATGCGAAGAGAACTATTCTGCAAAGAAATTGGCTGAAGATTTAAACATTGATAGGACGGCAATGTATAAAAAACTTAAGAGATATACTGATGCTACACCTGCCGAACTTATTGAATATGTAAAGATTGAAAAATCGCTTACTCTATTATCTGACAAAAGTCTCTCTGTGGAAGATATTTCCTATGAATGTGGATTTAAAAGTGTATCTACCTTCATTAAAGCGTTTAAAAGGTTTAACAACTGTACACCCGAAGAGTACCGCATAATAAATAAACTGCAGAATTGATAACAGGTAATCATATAATAGAACGCAGCCGAATTAGAGGGGATTATTCCGGCTGCGTTTCTTGTTAATCATGGGAATATTACATTTCCTTCCAGGTCTAAAACAGTTCTGTCGAAACTATTGCTTAATGTTACTTCAAATACACAACTTGAAATCATCTTTACTTCATCATAGATGGCATCAGTTATGGGCATTCCTGTTACTCTGTTCATTATTCCTACTTTGTTACCGATATAGTATTCTGAAAATTCAGATAATACATAACAAGTTTCTTCTGCACAATAAATATCTTCCGGATATTCCAAGTAGTCTGAATAATCGTACATAAATGGAACTATCACATTTCCGTCCAAATCTTCCATCCACATCCTTCCATCTTTTGCCAAAGTGACAGTCTTATCAATATCAACATGAACATATTCGTATATGGCTGGTTTGTATGGCTTTAAATCGGGGCCTAAGACTCCATATAGTCCATCATAAACCTTTCTGTATCCATTTACCGGTGATAGTATATATTCATACGCAGGTTCTACTACCCATTCCCCTTTCTTGTCAATAAGCCCTACTCTACCATTTATATCGGTCATTACACAGTAGCCATTATGAAACACATAGTAGTTATTATCATTATCATATTTTGGTAGTGGAAATTTGAATGGAATAACTACTTCGTTGTTTCGGTTTATAAATCCTATCATTCCATCTTTTACAACAGCTGCTAATCCTTCTGAAAATATCCAGGCTTTTTGGTATTCTTTTGCCTCAATAACTATTTCTCCGGTGTGAACATTCAAATATCCACGTTTTTTAGGAAGCGCATATACTACAATAGAATCGTCATCGGAAATATCTGATATCCAATTCAGTTTTGGAGTGGTATATTTTCCTGTTGACTCATCATATAACCTTATTTTATCATCGTGGAATACGTGTATCCATATATTACCACAGATTCGTTCGTCACGCCATTCGTATCTGCCAAAATTTCTGTAAATTACTCTTCTTACTCTTTTTGTAACTAAATGTGCAGCGTATAGACATAGCAATGCAATTATAATTATACGTACTGCCTTTGAACATTTCTTGAAGGTTTCCAGAACCTTTTTTGTAAATAATACACCGGCCCCTATCAGTGCCAGAATAAAATTCTTAATCTTTTTCATATCGTCATTACTTTATTAATTTGTTTGTTAATAAAGAGTAATGATGTTGTTAGATTCTATCTTTTACTTAAAAAAAATATTAAAATTGGTTAATTGTAGCACTTCCATAAAAAAGTTACCTCCACGACATTCCTATATCCCAATGAACAGCATACAATGGTTTTGTCTGTTCGGGAGGCAGATTAAATTCTTCCAATATAAGTTGATAGGCTTGTGGAAAATCATTAAGCCATTTTCCTACAGCTACTTCAAAGGTATCGGTATCGATATTGTAAAACACCCGTCCTCTTGGTTTGTCTTGATAAGCTCCTACAAATGGGCCAACACCGTTATTCTGATACTTTTGTTTTCTGAACTCCTTTTTCCAAACATCTTCGTGCATTTCAGAACAGGTTATTCTACCATCAGAAGCATTGGCTTGTGAATAATCACTTAATCTATGCGATACTACACCAAATAGTGAATTATTAGCTCTATTGTACCAAAACAGTCCAACTTTTGGTTCGGAATCTTTACCCCTGTTTGCAGCCATCAATGCCATTACAGATGCATAATCGTTTTCAGAAAACTCTTCTAATTTGAATGATGAATCTATGTTAGCATCATCATCAATGGGCAAATCTATTTTTAAAGCTACAACGGTTACAACTGACGAATTGAACAAATAATATACAAATTCATTGTACGAAATTTTTCGTTGCCAGATTCCTTTTAGCTTACCATCGAGAGCAGTTGGCTCTCCTATGCCGAATTCAGGATGCAGTAATACATCTTTAAGAAGCGCCTTTATCTTTTCAGCCTTCTCAGAATTACTGTTTTTTATTGTTTGATAGCACTTTAATGCATCAGGAGCAAACTCTAATTTCATAATTATAGTGAATCTATATCAACTTCTACACTTTGTCCGTTTTTCCACTGTTCAATACTTTTTGTTAGATCATCAGTAACAGCTTGAGACACTAAAACATTTTCGGTAGCTTTAATGGAATTATACTCATCTAAAGAAATTAAAACAGCGGCTGTATTCCCTCTATTTATAATCAATGTTCCATTGTCATTGATTATACTGTCTATATACTTTTTAGCATTCGCTCTAAATTCAGAAATTGTTGTTGTAGTCATATACTATTTTCTAATTAGATTACAAAGATATGTACAAAATCTTGTACATACAAATACTTTGATGCTTTTTGAATAAAAACTAAAGTAGATTCATTATGTATATTTCTATATAACAGACCTCCTATCCCACTTCCAGGTAGTGCACATAGCAGACAACAGCTATTCACTCTGTTTCTTCGCCTTTGAAGATGCGGGTAAGCCATTTGGTAGTACTTTTACCTATTACAGCTCCACTGCCTGCTATCACTGCCGGCATAGCTTTAAAAGAATCCATTATGGCCTGACGTTTTATCTTGCGCTTATTTTTTACTCCGGACAATGCTTTGGGGCCTTTAGTTAAGTAAGCACGTGTTACATAACCTATACGCATAGTAAGAAGCGCATTTATGCATCCTTCCATAGCAGAGCCCATTATAGCACTGGTTATTGAGGACTTTCTTATATTTTCTATTATGCCGGAACCAAATCCGTTCTCATCAATATCAGTGCCCATATCAGTTGCATCAATATCTGAACCATCAAATTCGGCATCGGGAGCATCTGCAATATCAAACGGGGCTACTCCATTGACATCAGTCAAAACTTGTGATGCACAATAGGTTATCAATGCTGTGGTAAGTACTCTTACATATAGTTTAAATAGTTGTGGTTTGGTGGGACGAAAGCCTGTAGCTATTACAATATCGGCTACTAATTTGTAATTCATTACCAATACGGCTATAGTATCGAATTTGCTATTTTGTGAAATGGCAGTAACCATAAAGACTGTTTTACCCCACTCTTTTATGCGTTTGTTTACACCTAAAACCGACATCTCTTTTGAACCATCCATACGTAATGTTATTTCTGATGTAATGATTCTCTTCAGTTCTTCAATATTTTCTAAATTCTGTTTAATAGTTTCTATTAGTTCTGTTTGGTGCTTTTTTCGTATCTCTATATCTGTTATATAGCCACAATTCTTTGCCAATCGCATAGCAAATGTGTATAGTTGTTTAGTATTCCAATTATCATCTGTTGCAAGCACAGGAAACTCCGGAGCTCTATGCAATTTAATTATTGGTTTGACTATGTAGATAATGGCTAGAATAAGTATAAGTATATAGAATGCATATTCTACATATACATGAGTTAGTTCTCCTACTTTATCACCTATAACTATTAAGTTGCCAAGTAACATTGTAGCTACTATGGCCAAAACTATAGCCACTATCGTAAACAGATTCTTTTTCATTTTATCTTACTACTTTGGTGAATTCCGGTTTGGAGTTAGGTTCGTTACCCACCACTACGTAAATGGTGCTGTTATTATCAACCTTGAATATATAATCAGTTCCATCTGAGGTAATGCGTTTGCCATAAGATACCGGTGTACCTAATGGAAACTGATAATCACTGCATGCTGCATTGAATATCTGTGTCTCTATATCAGTAACGGGCTGCAGTTCAGAATAATCTGCTAAAACTTCTACATTTTCATCTATGTAGCTGTTTTCTGCCAAAAAGCGTTTCAGTTCCTTTGATGTAGATGAAATACGTGCATTACGAATACCAAATCCGTTTTCAGCTATCTGAGCTTTAGGCAAGGCTTTCTTTATATCTTGAATAGCCACTTCCATTCCACCGCTGCCAAATGTACTAAATGTTACTATGGTCTTTCCTTCAAAATCATTTTCGTTAATCAATGAATATATAGGCATAGCATAAGTGCCGTACCAAATAGGATACCCCAAGAATATCACATCATATTTTGACAAGTCTGCTTTCAAAGGATTTAACTTAGGCAAAACTCCATTTTGACGCTCCTTACCTACTCTATCAATAGTTTCAGCATATGTTCCAGAATAGGGTTCTTCTAATTCTATTGATTCAATATCGGCACCTAAAAAATTCTGAAGCTCTTTAGCTACAGTTTCTGTTGCTCCTGTTTGGGAATAGTACAGAATAAGCTGTTTTTGTTTTGATTCTTTTGAACCACAGGCTGTAAAAGTTAGTGTCACAGCTGCAATAACCATAAATAGATAATGTTTCATATTGTTCATAATAGGAAATTTATTTTGTACTGTTATATTTCACCTTTCTACAAAAGTAGAACTAATTTTTAAATAATTCACAATTCTCATAAAAAACTATGAATGAATGTACACTATGTAATTGCCGAATTCAATTCTATTCCTCTACTAATTCATACTCTACACCGAACCACTCGTTAAGTGTTGTTTCTACTTTATTGTTGATTTCAGGAGTGATCTTATCCTTAATCTTCCTGTAAACAAAGAGCATTGCTACACCATCATCCAGGATGCCCAAGAACTTATAAATAACACTTGGAATGAAGTCCATAGGCAAAATGGTATAGACAATGGCAGCGTAGATAAGTACACGGTCAAGCGTAGATGTATTCTCATCATCCATCACATAGTAGAACTGCAACAGAGGGCGAGTAGCCACACGACCAGCCTTCAATGCCCATGGGCGCAACTTATCCATCAGCGCGTTAATCTTACCACGCCAATCGATGTTCTTTACGCGCTCCAAGAGCGGCTTAATATCCTTGCCCATAATCATATAAACAAGAATCAGAAGTGAAATTGTAATCAACATATTGCTTAAATTTTATTGTTCGTTTATGGTATAGAGTACAACATCGGGCAGAATCTATCTATTCCGCTGAACTCAAATCTATCAATTGGAACTTATTACTTTACACCAATACCTGCAGGTTTCATCT
>CALFTK010000018.1 GCA_937916465.1 uncultured Bacteroidales bacterium | reverse complement strand
TGTAAATCTGCTGTCTTTCGACTTCGGTGGTTCGAATCCATCTTTGCCCACAATGTGTTGAAAAAGAGAATGCAAACCAGCCTCGATAGCATAGCTGTAAAGGGATGACTATCTTTGTTTGTTTGCAAATTCTTTATGTAAACGTATTGCGGAAGTAGCTCAGTTGATAGAGCATTAGCCTTCCAAGCTGAGGGTCGCGGGTTTGAGTCCCGTTTCCCGCTCTAATTTTGTCGCTGTTATAGCTCAGCTGGTAGAGCGCATCCTTGGTAAGGATGAGGTCTCGAGTTCAAATCTCGATAACAGCTCAAATAATGATTAAATTGATAAGGGGAACTGTGTATTGCAGTAACCTCTTGTTGTTGTAAACAAGTCTTAATCAATCAAAATAAAATAGAATTATGGCAAAAGAAAAATTCGAAAGATCGAAACCGCATGTAAACATCGGTACTATTGGTCACGTTGACCACGGTAAGACTACTCTTACTGCAGCGATCACTACAGTTCTTGCAAAGAAAGGTTTGTCAGAACTTCGTTCATTTGACTCAATTGACAACGCTCCTGAAGAAAAAGAGCGTGGTATTACTATCAACACTTCACACGTAGAGTACGAAACAGCTAATCGTCACTACGCACACGTTGACTGCCCGGGTCACGCTGACTATGTAAAGAACATGGTAACAGGTGCTGCTCAGATGGACGGTGCTATCGTAGTAGTTGCTTCAACTGATGGTCCTATGCCACAGACTCGTGAGCACATCCTGCTCGCTCGTCAGGTAAACGTTCCTCGTCTGGTTATCTTCTTGAACAAGTGCGATTCTCCAGATGTTGACTCAGAAATGATCGACTTGGTTGAAATGGAAATGCGTGAACTTCTTGACGCTTACGAATTTGACGGTGACAATACTCCTATCATCCGCGGTTCTGCACTTGGTGCATTGAACGGTGTTGCTGAATGGGAAGACAAGGTTATGGAATTGATGGACGCTGTTGACGAATGGATTCCACTGCCTCCACGTGCTGTTGATCAGCCATTCTTGATGCCTGTTGAAGACGTATTCTCAATCACAGGTCGTGGTACTGTAGCAACTGGTCGTATTGAGACTGGTGTTGTTAAGGTAGGTGACAAGGTTGAAATCCTTGGTCTTGGTGAAGAAAAAGAGACAACTGTTACTGGCGTTGAAATGTTCCGTAAGCTTCTTGACGAAGGTCAGGCTGGTGATAACGTAGGTCTGTTGCTCCGTGGTATTGAAAAGACTGAAATCAAGCGTGGTATGGTTCTTTGCCACCCAGGTCAGATCAAACCTCACACAACTTTCAAGGCTTCTATCTACGTATTGACACAGAAGGAAGGTGGTCGTCACACTTCATTCCGTAACAAATATCGTCCTCAGTTCTACATCCGTACTATGGACTGTACTGGTGAAATCACTTTGCCAGAGGGAACTGAAATGGTAATGCCTGGTGATAACGTTGAGATTACAGTTACTCTGATTTACCCTGTAGCAATCAACGTAGGTTTGCGTTTCGCTATCCGTGAAGGTGGCCGCACAGTTGGTTCAGGTCAGATTACTGCAATCGTTGACTAATCAATAAAGCAATATAAGTCGGTCTCTTGAAATATAGAGACCGGCAATTTACGGGTGTAGCTCAGTTGGTAGAGCATCGGTCTCCAAAACCGAGTGTCGAGAGTTCGAGCCTTTCCGCCCGTGCAAAAGATAAAGAGTATGTTTAAGAAATTTTTTACAAACTGTAAGGAATCTTACAACGAGCTTGTCCATAAAACTACATGGCCTACAAGCAAGGAACTTACAAGCAGCGCAATCATTGTTTTAGTTGCTTCCCTTTTGATTGCGTTGGTAGTATTTCTAATGGATAAATGCTTCCAAGGCATTATGACATTCATCTATCCTTAATTCATTTGAAATGGCTGAGTTGGAAAAGAAATGGTATGTTCTTAAAGCTGTTAGTGGTAAAGAGCTCAAGGTAAAAGAGTATCTTGAGGCTGATGCCAGAAATAACAAGCTTGAGGATTTTATTTCACAAGTGCTTATACCTACAGAGAAAGTGGTACAGGTACGTAACGGCAAACGCGTGGTTAAAGAGCGTAGTTATTTGCCTGGTTATGTGCTTGTAGAAGCTGTCTTGAATGGTGAAATAAAGCAACGTCTCAGAAATTGTCCAAATGTATTGGGTTTTCTTGGAGGAATGATTAATCCAACTCCTCTACGTCCTTCTGAAGTCAGCAGGATTTTAGGTTCAGTTGATGAACTTATGGAGGAGACAGAAGAAGTTTTGGTACCATTTACTGAAGGCGAAACAGTAAAGGTAACATTCGGACCGTTCTCAGGTTTCAATGGTGTCATTGAAGAGGTTGATAACGCGAAGAAGAAGCTTAAGGTTATGGTTAAGATCTTTGGTCGTAAGACACCTATTGATCTTGGTTTTATGCAGGTTGAAAAACTATAATTCAATAGAGTTTTGTTTTTCGGCCTAATTTAGTGTTCACAAAAAATTATTTTGGAAAATGGCAAAAGATGTTGCTGGAATAATCAAATTACAGATTAAAGGAGGCGCTGCAAACCCATCACCACCAGTAGGACCTGCACTTGGTTCTAAAGGTTTGAACATAATGGAGTTTTGCAAACAGTTCAATGCCAGAACCCAGGACAAATCAGGTAAGACATTGCCAGTGATTATCACTTATTATTCTGATAAATCATTTGACTTTGTTATCAAGACTCCTCCTGTAGCTATTCAGTTGTTAGAAGCTTCTAAAGCACAGAAAGGTTCAGCAGAACCTAACCGTAAGAAAGTTGCTTCTGTTACAAAAGAACAGGTTACAGCAATTGCTCAGGACAAGATGCCTGACCTGAATTGCTTTACATTGGAATCTGCTATTTCAATGGTAGCAGGTACCGCAAGAAGTATGGGTATTACGGTTAAGGATTAAACCTGATTAAAAGAAGAAATTGTAATGGGTAAACTGACTAAAAATCAAAAGATAGCTGCTTCAAAGATTGAAGCAGGTAAGGCATATACCCTCAAAGAAGCATCTCAGTTGGTTAAGGATATTACAACCACTAAGTTCGATGCATCGGTAGATATCGATGTACGTCTTGGTGTTGATCCTCGTAAGGCCAATCAGATGGTTCGTGGCGTCGTGTCTCTTCCAAACGGAACAGGTAAGGTGGTTAGAGTTCTTGCTCTATGTACACCTGATCAGGAAGCAGCAGCAAAAGAAGCTGGTGCTGACTATGTTGGTTTTGAAGAGTACATCGAAAAAATCAAAGGTGGTTGGACCGATGTAGATGTTATCATCACAATGCCAGCATTGATGGGTAAATTAGGCCCTCTTGGTCGTGTTTTAGGTCCTCGTGGACTTATGCCTAACCCTAAGAGTGGTACCGTAACAATGGACGTTGCTAAGGCAGTTAAGGAAGTTAAACAAGGTAAGATAGACTTCAAGGTTGACAAAACCGGTATCGTTCATGCATCTATAGGTAAAGTATCTTTCACCGCAGATGCAATTAGAGAGAATGCTAAGGAATTCATTGATACAATTATCAAGTTGAAACCTACAGCAGCTAAGGGAACTTATATTAAGAGTATTTATCTTTCAAGTACAATGAGTTTGGGTATCAAAGTAGATACTAAAGCGTTGGACGAGATTTAATTTTGAAAAGAGATGAAAAAGGAAGATAAAGCACTTATTATTGAGAACCTAAAGCAGACTATTCAGGAATATGCTGCATTCTATTTGGTTGACGTTACAGGTCTTAATTCTGTAGCTACTAGCGACCTTAGAAGAAAGTGCTTCAAATCTGAAGTGAAGATGGTTGTTGTTAAGAACACTCTTCTTCAGAAAGCTCTTGAGCAGATGGATGTTGACTATTCACCAATGTATGATTGCCTAAAGGGTACTACAGCGTTGATGTTGGCTAACACCGCAAATGCTCCTGCAAAGCTATTGAAGGAAGTTATGGACAAAAAGACCGGTATTCCTGGTTTGAAGGCTGCATATGCTGAAGAAAGTTTCTACATTGGTGCAAACCAATTGGACGCTTTGGTAAATATCAAGAGCAAGAAGGAACTTATTGCCGACATCGTTGCATTGCTGCAGTCACCGGCAAAGAACGTTATTTCTGCTCTGCAATCTGGTGCAAACACCATTCACGGAGTACTCAAAACTCTGGGAGAAAGAGAGAATTAATAAAAAAGAAAAAAGTAATAAACCAATTAAAATTATACAACAATGGCTGATTTGAAAGCTTTAGCAGAAGAACTGGTTAACCTTACAGTTAAGGAGGTCAACGAACTTGCAAACATCCTTAAGGATGAATATGGAATTGAACCAGCTGCCGCAGCTGTAGCTGTAGCTGCTGCTGGTCCAGCTGCTGCCGCAGAGGCTGCAGAAGAGAAATCTTCATTTGATATCGTATTGAAGAGCTTTGGCGCAAATAAACTTGCTGTAGTTAAGGCAGTTAAGGAAGCTTGTGGCTTAGGTTTGAAGGAAGCTAAGGATCTTGTTGACGCTGCTCCTAGCGTAGTTAAGGAAGGTCTTGCCAAGAACGAAGCTGAGTCTATGAAGAAGACTCTGGAAGAGGCTGGCGCAGAAGTTGAACTTAAATAACACAAGCCTGCTTGACAGGTAAAACGGTTAAGTAACCCCGACGGTTGCCTATAAGGCCGCCTCGGGTGCTTAACCTTTTTGTGCGTTAATGAAAGAAGTTCCACTATTACCTTCTATCTATGTCTTCAACAACTGAAAATCAGAGAATTAACTTTGCTTCCGTAAAGAATCCATTACCTTGCCCGGATTTTTTGGAAGTGCAATTGAAGTCATTTAAGGACTTCTTACAATTGGATACTCCCCCCGAAAAACGTAAAAACGAGGGACTTTTTAGAGTATTTTCAGACAATTTTCCTATTGCGGATACTCGCAATAACTTTGTCTTAGAGTTTTTAGACTATTACATTGACCCACCACGTCACTCAATAGAGGAGTGTCTGGTAGGCGGCTTGACATATAGCGTTCCATTGAAGGCTAAGCTGAAATTGTACTGTACTGACCCTGATCATGAAGATTTTGATACAGTAATTCAGGATGTTTTCTTGGGTCCTATCCCATATATGACCGAACAGGGAACGTTTATTATTAATGGTGCTGAACGTGTGGTTGTTTCACAGTTGCACCGTTCACCGGGTGTTTTCTTCGGACAGAGTATCCATTCAAATGGTACTCCGTTATATTCGGCTCGTATTATTCCATTTAAGGGCTCATGGATTGAGTTTGCAACAGACATTAACAATGTGATGTATGCATACATCGATCGTAAGAAGAAACTTCCTGTTACCACTTTGTTACGTGCTATCGGTTTTGAGACCGATAAAGATATATTGGATATCTTCAATTTGGCAGAAGAGGTTAAAGTTAATAAGACAAATCTGAAGAAGTCTATTGGCAGAAAACTAGCTGCTCGTGTGCTTCGTACAAGAATTGAAGATTTTGTTGATTCTGATACAGGTGAAGTAGTATCTATTGAACGTCACGAGGTAGTTGTTGATCGTGAAGCTGAATTGACAGAAGATAATATTGAAGATATTTTGGAATCAGGATTGGAAACAATTCTTCTGCACAATGAAGATGTTAACCAGTCAGATTTCTCTATAATTTTCAATACATTACAAAAAGACCCGTGTAACTCAGAAAAGGAGGCGGTTCTATACATATATCGTCAGTTGCGTAATGCCGACCCTGCAGATGATTCTAGCGCAAGAGAAGTTATCAATAATTTGTTCTTCTCAGAAAAGAGATATGATCTTGGAGAAGTTGGTCGTTACCGTGTAAATAAGAAATTAGGTCTTACTACCGATTCAAGTATTGGTGTATTGACTAAAGAAGATATCATTGAGATTATTAAATATCTCATTGAACTTATCAATTCAAAGGCTGTAGTTGATGATATTGACCACTTGTCAAATCGTCGTGTTCGTACAGTAGGTGAACAGTTGTCAAACCAGTTTGCTATTGGTTTGGCCCGTATGGCTCGTACAATTCGTGAGCGTATGAATGTACGCGATAACGAAGTGTTTACTCCAACAGATCTTATCAATGCTAAGACTGTTTCCGCTGTTATCAACTCATTCTTTGGAACTAATGCATTGTCCCAGTTTATGGATCAGACCAACCCATTGGCTGAAATTACCCATAAACGTCGTATGTCTGCTCTTGGTCCCGGTGGTCTATCCAGAGATCGTGCCGGTTTCGAGGTTCGTGACGTACACTATACTCATTATGGTCGTTTGTGTCCTATTGAGACTCCTGAAGGACCAAACATCGGTCTTATCTCTTCATTGTGTATATATGCTAAGATTAACGATCTTGGTTTCATATCTACACCATATCGTAAGGTTGCTGATAGTAAGGTAAACCTCAGTAATGACGAGGTTGAATATTTGACAGCCGAAGAAGAAGAGGGTCGTATCATTGCACAGGGTAATGCTCCGTATGATGCAAAAGGTAAGTTTATTCGCTCAAAAGTTAAGGCTCGTCGCGATGCAGACTTCCCGGTAGTTGCACCGGAAGAGGTTGAATTGATGGACGTATCTCCACAGCAGATTGCATCTATTGCTGCAGCACTTATTCCATTCTTGGAACACGATGATGCTAACCGTGCATTGATGGGTTCAAACATGATGCGTCAGGCAGTTCCTTTGATGCGTACCGAAGCTCCTATTGTGGGTACAGGTATTGAGAAACAGCTTGCCGAAGATTCACGTACTCAGATAACAGCAGAAGGTGATGGTGTTATCATTTACGTTGATGCAAATGTTATACGTATCCAGTACGACAGAACAGAAGATGAAGAGTTTGTTAGCTTTGAACCATCTGTAAAGGAATATAAGATTCCTAAGTTCCGTCGCACTAACCAGAATATGACCATTGACCTACGTCCTATCTGTGAGGCAGGTCAGAAGGTAAAATTAGGTGACATTCTAACTGAAGGTTATTCAACTCAAAATGGTGAGTTGGCCCTTGGTAAGAATCTGCTTGTTGCCTATATGCCTTGGAAGGGTTACAACTATGAAGATGCTATAGTACTTAACGAACGAGTTGTTCGTGAAGATATATTGACTTCTGTTCACGTAGAAGAGTTTATTCTTGAGGTTCGCGAAACCAAACGTGGTATGGAAGAGTTGACAGCCGACATTCCAAATGTAAGTGAAGAGGCTACAAAAGATCTCGATGAAAACGGTATTGTACGTATTGGTGCGTATATTCAGCCGGGTGATATCCTGATTGGTAAGACTACTCCAAAGGGTGAATCAGATCCATCTCCTGAAGAGAAATTGCTTCGTGCTATTTTTGGTGATAAAGCAGGTGATGTAAAAGATGCTTCTCTTAAGGCTTCTCCTTCTTTGAAGGGTGTTGTTATAGACAAGAAACTCTTTGCACGTGCTATTAAGACTCGCAAATCGACAATTGCAGACAAAGCAAAATTGCCTCTAATTGATGAGGAATTTGAAGATAAAGTTGCAGAATTGAAAGGTATTCTTGTTGGAAAATTACTTACATTGACTGATAAGAAACCTTCTCAGGGTGTACATAATCTGTTAGGTGAAGAGATTATTGCTGCAGGTCAGCGTTTTACAAAGCGTGATTTGGAGTCAATGGATTATGCTTCTGTGCAGTCTGATAACTGGACCGAAGATGAGCATACCAATGAACTGATTTCAAAACTTATTGTGAACTATCTGCGTAAGTATAAAGAGTATGATGCAGAGAACAAGCGTAAGAAGTTTGCTCTTACAATAGGTGATGAACTGCCTTCAGGTATTATGCAGATGGCTAAAGTTTATGTTGCAAAGAAACGTAAGATAGGTGTTGGTGACAAGATGGCCGGACGTCACGGAAACAAGGGTATTGTAAGCCGTGTTGTAAAACAGGAAGATATGCCGTTCTTGGCTGATGGTACTCCTGTTGATATAGTTCTTAACCCACTTGGTGTGCCTTCACGTATGAACATCGGTCAGATCTTTGAAACAGTATTGGGTCATGCCGGACGCGAGTTAGGTGTTAAATTTGCAACTCCAATCTTCGATGGCGCTAATCTGGATGATTTGAATGAATGGACTGACAAAGCAGGTCTGCCACGTTATGGTAAGACTCAGCTCTATGATGGTGGTACAGGTGAACCATTTGACCAGTGTGCAACAGTAGGTGTTACCTATATGCTTAAACTTGGTCACATGGTAGAAGATAAGATGCATGCCCGTTCAATAGGTCCGTACTCATTGATTACACAGCAACCATTGGGTGGTAAAGCTCAGTTTGGTGGACAGCGTTTTGGTGAGATGGAAGTTTGGGCACTGGAGGCATTTGGTGCATCACATATTTTGCAGGAGATTCTTACCATCAAGTCTGACGACGTAGTAGGTCGTTCAAAGGCTTATGAGGCTATAGTGAAAGGCGATCCTATGCCTACACCGGGTATTCCGGAATCACTCAATGTGCTATTGCACGAATTGAGAGGTTTGGGTCTAAGTATCAACCTTGATTAATCACTAAAATTCAGAAGTTATGCCTTTTAAAAAAGATACAAAAATCAAGAACAATTTCTCGAAGATAACCATTAGCTTGGCTTCTCCGGAAGAGATTCTGACCAGTTCAAGCGGTGAGGTATTGAAACCCGAGACCATCAACTATCGTACATACAAACCTGAACGTGACGGTCTGTTCTGCGAACGCATTTTCGGTCCTGTAAAGGATTATGAATGTCATTGCGGTAAGTACAAGAGAATCCGTTATAAAGGTATTGTCTGCGAACGTTGCGGTGTTGAGGTTACCGAGAAGAAGGTACGTAGAGAGCGTATGGGACACATCCAATTGGTTGTGCCTGTAGCTCATATCTGGTATTTCCGTTCACTTCCTAATAAGATGGGTTATTTGCTTGGTATTCCAACCAAACAGCTTGACTCAATTATATATTATGAACGTTACGTTGTTATTCAGCCAGGTGTTTATGCCGATGAACATGCATTAGGCAGCAACCGTCTGGATCTTCTGTCAGAGGAGGAGTATCTGGATATCATTGACAAACTTCCTAAGGATAACCAGTATTTGGAAGATACTGATCCTAATAAGTTTGTTGCTAAGATGGGTGCTGAAGCTATTTATGATTTATTGAGTCAGTTAGATCTTGACCAATTGTCATATGACCTGCGTAATCGTGCAAACACAGATACATCACAGCAACGTAAGACTGAGGCTTTGAAACGTCTTCAGGTTGTTGAATCATTCCGTGCATCACGCGAATTGAATCGTCCGGAATGGATGATTTTGAAGGTGATACCTGTTACACCTCCTGAATTGCGTCCTTTGGTTCCGCTGGATGGTGGTCGTTTTGCTACTTCCGATCTGAACGATCTCTATCGTCGTGTAATCATTAGAAACAATCGTCTGAAACGTCTTATAGAGATTAAGGCTCCGGAAGTTATCCTACGTAATGAAAAACGTATGCTTCAGGAGGCGGTAGATAGTTTGTTCGACAACAGCCGTAAATCGAGTGCTGTGAAATCTGAGGCAAATCGTCCTTTGAAGTCACTTTCAGATTCACTGAAGGGTAAGCAGGGACGTTTCCGTCAGAATCTGTTGGGTAAACGTGTTGACTATTCTGCTCGTTCAGTAATTGTTGTAGGACCTGAACTGAAGATGGGTGAATGCGGTATTCCAAAACTTATGGCTGCTGAACTTTACAAACCATTCATCATTCGTAAATTGATAGAACGTGGTATAGTAAAGACAGTTAAGTCGGCAAAGAAAATTGTAGATAGAAAAGATCCTATAGTATGGGATATCTTGGAATATGTAATGAAAGGTCATCCGGTACTATTGAACCGTGCGCCTACACTACACCGTTTGGGTATTCAGGCATTCCAGCCTAAGATGATTGAAGGTAAAGCTATTCAGTTGCATCCATTAGCATGTACAGCGTTCAACGCCGACTTTGACGGTGACCAGATGGCTGTTCACTTGCCATTGAGCAATGAGGCTGTATTGGAAGCTCAGATGCTTATGCTTCAGTCACATAACATACTAAATCCTGCAAATGGAGCTCCTATTACAGTGCCTTCACAGGATATGGTTCTTGGTCTGTACTACATTACAAAACTGCGTAGGGGTGCAAAAGGTGAAGGTCTTGTATTCTACGGACCGGAAGAGGCTCTTATTGCATACAACGAAGGTAAAGTAGATATCCATGCTATCGTAAAGGTGATGGTTGACGATGTTAACGAAGAGGGTGAAGCTATCAGACATTTGGTAGAGACATCAGTAGGTCGTGTAATTGTGAACGATATAGTGCCTAACGAAGTTGGATTTATAAACTATATCATATCCAAAAAGACTTTGCGTGATCTTATTAGCGAAGTTATTAAGAAGGTGGGTGTAGCTCGTGCTTGTGAATTCCTGGATGGTATTAAGAACTTAGGTTACCAGATGGCATTCAAGGGTGGTCTATCTTTCAACTTGAGTGATATTATTATTCCTGAAGAGAAAGAACAACTGGTTGCTAAAGGAAACGAAGAAGTTGAAGGTATCTTGGCAGAATATAACATGGGTCTTATCACTGATAACGAACGTTACAATAAGGTTATTGATGTATGGACTCACGTTAACGAAGACCTCTCTAAGGTTCTTATGAAGACTATCTCTTCGGACGATCAGGGCTTCAACTCAGTATATATGATGCTTGATTCAGGTGCCCGTGGTTCTAAAGAACAGATTCGTCAGCTTTCAGGTATGCGTGGTCTTATGGCTAAGCCTCAGAAGGCCGGTGCAGAGGGTGCCCAGATTATTGAAAACCCAATTCTTTCTAACTTTAAGGAGGGATTGAGTGTGCTTGAGTACTTTATTTCAACACACGGTGCTCGTAAGGGTCTTGCTGATACTGCTTTGAAGACTGCTGATGCCGGTTATTTGACACGTCGTCTTGTTGACGTTTCACATGACGTTATCATTACCGAAGAAGATTGCGGAACACTTCGCGGTCTGGTATGTTCAGCTTTGAAAGAGAATGAAGAGGTTGTTGCATCTCTGTATGATAGAATTTTGGGTCGTGTTTCTGTACACGATGTTATACATCCAACAACAGGTGAATTGTTGGTAGCAGGTGGTCAGGAAATTACTGAAGCTATAGCAAAGAAGATAAGCGATTCTCCAATAGAGAGCGTGGAAATACGTTCAGTATTGACTTGCGAAAGCAAACATGGTGTTTGTGCAAAGTGTTATGGTCGCAACTTGGCTACAGGTCGTTTGGTAGAGAAGGGCGAAGCAGTAGGTGTTATTGCAGCTCAGTCTATTGGTGAACCTGGTACTCAGCTTACACTTCGTACTTTCCATGCCGGTGGTACCGCTTCTAACATTGCTGCAAATTCCCGTTTGGTGGCTAAATATGATTGCCGCGTAGAATTTGAGGAATTGCGTGTTGTAGAGGCTAAAAAGGCTACAGGTGATGATGTACAGATAGTTGTAGGTCGTCTTGGTGAAGCAAAATTCATAGACGAAAATACCGGTATTGCTTTATCAACACATACTTTGCCATACGGTTCTACTCTGTATGTTAAGGAGGGCGATAAGGTGAAGAAGGGTGATATGATTGCCGAATGGGATCCATTTAATGCTCTTATCATTACAGAGGTTAGTGGTACTGTTAAACTTGAATCAGTTATTGAAAACGTAACATATAAAGTTGAATCAGACGAATCTACCGGTTTGGAAGAGATTATCATTATTGAGACCAGAGATAAGGTTAAGATTCCAACAGCTCTTATTGTTGATGAAAATGGTGAGGTTCTCCGTTCATACAACCTTCCTGTAGGTGGTCACGTAGTTATCAAGGATGGTCAGAAGCTGGCAGCAGGTGATACACTCGTTAAGATTCCACGTGTACAGGGTAAGGCTGGTGATATTACCGGTGGTCTGCCACGTGTAACTGAATTGTTCGAGGCTCGTAACCCATCTAATCCTGCAGTTGTTGCTGAAATTGATGGTACAGTACACATGGGTAAGATTAAACGCGGTAATCGTGAGATCTCAGTTATTTCAAGAACTGGCGATGAAAAGAAGTACTTGGTAGCTCTGTCAAAACAGATTTTGGTTCAAGAGGGTGACTATGTACGTGCCGGAACTCCTTTGTCAGATGGTGCTATTACTCCGTCAGATATTTTGGCAATTAAGGGTCCTACCGCTGTTCAGGAATATATTGTGAACGAAGTTCAGGATGTATATCGTCTGCAGGGTGTGAAGATTAATGATAAGCACTTTGAGATTATAGTTCGTCAGATGATGCGTAAGGTTGAAATTGATGAACCGGGCGATACTCGTTTCTTGCCACAGCAGAGTGTTGACAAACTTGAATTTATGGAAGAAAATGACAGAATTTGGGGTAAGAAGGTTGTTACCAATGCCGGTGATTCTGAAAACTTGCATGAAGGTCAGATTGTAACTGCACGTAAATTGCGTGATGAGAACTCAATGCTTAAACGTAAAGATATGCGTTTGGTTCAGGTTCGTGATGCAGTTCCAGCTACATCTACTCAGATACTTCAAGGTATTACAAGAGCTGCGTTGGCTACTCAGAGCTTTATGTCTGCTGCATCTTTCCAGGAGACAACCAAGGTTCTTAACGAAGCTGCTATCAATGGTAAATCGGATAGCTTGTTAGGTATGAAGGAGAACGTTATTTGCGGTCACTTAATACCTGCCGGTACCGGTCTGCGTGATTTCGACAAGATAGTTGTTGGCAGCAAGGAGGAGTACGAACGTGTTCAGGCTAGTCGTGAATCGATTGTGGATTTGAATATTCCCAGATGATTGATTAAAACTTGATATTTGGTAGAAAGGGTGGTCGATTTTTCGGCCACCCTTTCTCATTGTTTAGATAGTTGTATTATACGGCAGGCAGACTATTGCCATTTATCTTTCTATAGACATCAAGAGCATACACATCGGTCATTCCGCTTATGTAGTCCAATACTGCCAAAATCTTTGTATATGTATCAGTGGCGGCTATTTCGTATTGACTGCTTACTCTGCCTATCAACAGTTTGGAATATTCGTTATCCGGATTCATTACTGCGTTGACCATGATGTCAAGCAGTGTGCTGATTATTTGGAAACCTGCCAATTCTACATCAAGTACATCTTTAGAACGATATATTCTCTGTAATGATACCTTTGCGCACTCTTTATATGCTTTTTGCATTTGTGGTGTTATGTTATCAATAAGTGAACCCTTGAATTTACCATTCATAATGCTATTTTCATTATCCAGAAATACTTGAGTACACTCTTTAATAAGAAGTCCAATAAGTTTTGAACGTAAGTATGATACCTGTTCGTTCACATCGCTTACCATTGAAATAATACTCTCTATGTGTTGTTTTTCATCTTCAGCAATGAATGCCATCATCAACTCTTTTGTTTCGGCAGTGGAGAGCAGTTTTAATTTGTGAGCATCTTCTAAGTCCATCAAAAGGTAACAAATGTCATCGGCAGCTTCTACCAAATAAACCAGCGGATAACGAACATATTTTAAGTGTTCTCCTTCGGCAGAAAGGCGAATTATACCCAATTCATCGGCAATTTTTTTGAAAATAGGAGCCTCACTATCAAAAAAACCAAACTTATTCTTTTGTTCTGCATAAACGGAAGAGTAGGGATATTTGACAATAGAAGCCAAAGTGGAATAGGTCATGGCAAAACCGCCCTTTCTACGTCCAAGAAATTGGTGCGCCAGCAATCGGAATGCATTTGCGTTTCCTTCAAAGTTTATTATATCTGTCCAATGTACAGGATTGTCTTTGAACGCTTCTTCCAAATAACTTCCTTTGCCTTGCTTGAAGAAAGCAGAAATAGCTTTTTCTCCGGAGTGCCCGAATGGAGGGTTGCCCATATCGTGTGCCAGGCAGGCTGTAGAAACAATATTACCTATTTCCGGTACAAAAGTATTTCCTAAAGCGGGAGATTTATCTATTAAATGTTTTGCTATGTTATTACCTAAGGAACGTCCTACGCATGACACTTCTAAACTATGTGTCAATCGGTTATGTACAAAAACACTTCCCGGTAATGGAAACACTTGTGTTTTATTTTGCAATCTTCTAAAAGGAGCAGAGAAAATAACTCTGTCATAATCACGTAGAAAGACCGAACGGTCATCACGCTCCACTATGTGTATATCCTCCATTCCCAAACGTTTATTGGAGATAAGTCTTTCCCAATTCATCGATATTTACTTTGGTTTATCTCCAAAAGTAATAGTTTTGTCTCATTTAAGCCAATTTATATGCGGTTTTTTGTTGAAATTGTGTACTTTCGCTGAAAGAAAAACTAAGTAAACAAATATGAAGGTTCAAATTATAAATCGTTCACATCATCAGTTGCCGGAATATGCAACAGAATTTTCAGCAGGAATGGATTTAAGAGCGAATATTGAAGCTCCTATAGTTTTAAAACCTATGCAGCGTTGCATAGTTCCTACAGGTCTGTACATAGCTTTGCCTGCCGGTTTTGAAGCTCAAGTAAGACCTCGTAGCGGTTTGGCTATAAAGAAAGGTATAACAGTTCTTAATTCCCCCGGAACAATAGACGCAGATTATCGTGGTGAAATAGGTGTGATTCTTATCAACTTATCGCAAGAAGATTTTACTATTACCGACGGAGAGCGCATTGCGCAGATGGTAATTGCTCGTCACGAACAAGTAGAATGGGATCAGGTGGAACTACTTGATGAAACAGAGCGTGGAGCGGGTGGTTTTGGACATAGTGGTATTTGATTGTTATGAAGAATTGTATCTGTCTGTTATTTGTTTTGTGGGCCGTATGTTCATGCGGTACCATGCGTAGTGTGGATTCAGTCGATTACAATTCTTATCGTCGTGATTATTACTATTATGAGGCAATAAACCAGTTACAGCAGGATAATTTTGATGCAGCATTTCAATTATTGAATTATTGTAATAGCATTGATAGTACATTGGCTGCAGTCAATTATAATTTGGCGGAGATGTATATGTTGATGAACGATAGAAACAAACCTGCAGCCCTATTGAAACTGGCTATAAAACAGGATCCTGATAACTATTGGTATTATAACCTTGCCGGACTCTATTATGCCCAAACAAACAGACCATATCAGGCTATATCTCTCTTTGAACAGATGATGGACAAGTTTCCTACGCGTACGGAAGTTCTTATGAGATTGGCAGAGTTATATGATGATACACGTCAATATGAAAAAGAGTTGCAGGCATTAAATAAGTATGCCGTTATAGAGGATGTTTGGGATGAACTGTCAGGGCAACGTTTTCTATGTTATTTGCGTATGGGTGAAGTAGATTCTGCATACTATGAGATAGAAGATAATTTTGGCGATATGGTACAAGTCTTATCGCAGAGCGTAAATAACATAGCAGGAGTTAATCTTGTTTTAAGACTTTGTGAAACGGCTCTTAAGCATAATCCCAAGTTATCGGCGGCTTATTACTATTCTGCAATATCAATGTTCCAGATTCAAGATGAAGAGAGTTCATTGTCAATATTGTCAGATGGTATAGCTCAGGTACAAGATAGTTTGGATAAGGCTTCGTTATATGGATTGCGAAGTGAACTATATTACAGTATGGGACGTCTTGAAGATGCTTTTTGGGATTATGATACTACACTAATGTATAATCCTAATGATATAGGGGCTCAGAATAACTATGCTTATTATCTGTCAGTTGCAGGCAAAGATTTGGAAAAGGCTTTGAAAATGAGCGAAAAAACAATAAAATCGGAACCTGATAATCCAACATATCTGGATACATACGCATGGATTCTGTTCCGCTTAGGACGCTATGAGGAGGCAAAAGAGTATATAGTTCGTGCCATAAATGAGGGTGGCGATAAGTCGGCAGAAGTTATGGAACATTATGGTGATATACTCTATATGTGTGGAGATATAGAGGGTGCAGTGGAAAATTGGCACAAAGCAGTTAGGTTGAATAGTACATCGCCTACACTGCAGGAGAAAATAAATCAGGAAAAATATATAGAGTAAATATGAGAATATTTTATAAGGTTTCAGGTTTACTATTGATGTTGTTTTTTGTAGCATCTTGTGGTACAACCGGTACTGTCAAAAAACAAAAATTGTCAAAAGCCGAGGATAATTATGTTACTTTGGCAAAACAGATGTTAGATACTCCGGCAAATCCGGAGATAACTGCCGATACAAAGATAAAGGTGGGTATGGGTAGTTACGATGCTACACTTAAGATGCGTTGGAACGAGAGTATCCAGATAAGTGTAACTATGTTAGGCATAATGGAGATTATACGCATAGAGTGTCTGCCCGATATGATTGTCTTTATAGACAGAAGCTCACAAAAATATGCAGTAGAACATTATGCCGATGTGCCATACAGAAACTTTACAGGTCTGGATTTTTATTCTCTACAGGCACTGCTTTGGAATAAAATTTTTGTGCCGGGATATGCCGATCCTGAAATGGCAATTCAAAAGATTAAGATCTCTGAACAGACAGAAACAGGTTTGACTTTAACATCTACGGAATACGATTATGTATTCAAAATAGATTCAAACAAACATCTGTTGCAAACATCTAAAAGCGGTTTGGGATATAACGTATCTGTGAATTACGGTAACTTTAAGCAGATGTCAGAGAGTGTGGTTATTCCTCATAATATTGATTTGGAATTTAACTTAACAGGTCATACAAGTAAAATTGGTATTGTGTTGGATGATGTTTCCATAGAGAAGGGTAATTGGCCTAACAGAACATCGGTTAGCACCAGATACAAACGTTATAAGATTAAAGAGATATTGGATTCGTTTCTATGAAAAGAATACTTGTAGTATATATGCTGATTTCTCTGTGCGTAGTATCGTATGCACAGACCAATGCGTTGATAGAGCAGATGCAAAAAGAGCGTGCAGCTATAGAGCAACAGATAACCGAATCGGAAAAGATATTGCAAGGTACAGAGAGTGATATAGCTACTCAAATTGCAAATCTGAATACTATAACTGCCCGATTAAAAGAGCGTAGAAGATTGTTGGAGCAAACAAGACGTGATATACGTTCTCTCAATGCAGAAACTCAAAAGCTGGAGTCCGAAATTAAACAATTGCAAGCAGAATATGATGAGTGTTCAAATCGCTATGCAGATGCGTGTAGATTTTATCAGCATCAGCAGGTGTCATTCAATCCTCTTACTTTTCTGTTTTCGTCTGCTACGTTTAAAGAACTAACCCGAAGAATGCGCTACATAAGCGAATATTCACATTCGCTTACCGATTTAGCTGATGACATAAAGGCTAAACAAGATACTTTGAAGAGCAAGAAAGCACAAGTGGAGCAGGCTAAACAGGAAAAATTGGTTTTACAAACTGAACAGCAGAAAAATGAGGCGGCAGTGGCTGCTGAAGAGAAGAATCAGCGTGCAATAGTAAGTAAACTTCAGTCAAAGCGTTCTACTTTAAGAAAGGAGATTCAATCCCAACAGAAAAAAATAACTGCGCTTAATAAGGAGATTGACAGACAGATAGAACTTGCAATTAAAGAGCAACAAAAGAAGACTCAGGGAGAAGGCCCATTAAAGGTAGAAGAGGATATAAAACTAACCGGTAGTTTTGAAAGTAATAAAGGTAAACTTCCAGTACCAATAACCGGACCATATCTTATTGTTGGAAATTATGGTGTCCAAAATGTTGCAGGAATGAGAGATGTGAAGATTAACAATTTGGGTATAGATTTACAGGGTAATGCCGGTGCGCAGGCAAGAGTTGTTTTTGATGGTATAGTAACAACAGTTTTCCAACAAGGAAGAGGACAAATAGGTGTTTTGGTGCGTCATGGAAAATACATATCCGTCTATTGTAACTTAGCAGATATAGCAGTAAAGAAGGGTGATACCCTAAAAACCGGCGATATAATAGGAAATATCCATACTTCAGAAAATGGTCAATATATTTTACATTTCCAATTACACAAAGAGACTGTTAAACTGAACCCGTCAGATTGGTTGCGCCGTTAATCAGATGCCATTCAGTAGGTTATAGTAGATAGACAATGCTTGGTTTATTTCGTCTATCAGAATATATTCGTCGGCTGTATGTGAAAGTTCTGAACTACCCGGGCCTATTTTGAATGAAGGCATTGTGAGTATTGCCTGATCGGATAGCGTGGGCGATCCAAATGGTTTTAAACCCATATTTTGCATCTGTCTTACAATAGTGTCAACCATACTATTATTGACATCTTGATTATGTAAAGAAGATGAATTAAGCACAAATGAACGTGCTTTAAGAGTACACCATTCAGGCATTTTACTCTGCAATAGATTAAATAATTCTATGTTGCTATACAGTTCGTTAGAACGTACATCGATAGTAAATTTGCAAATATCAGGTATAACATTGTGTTGTGTGCCACTGTTTATCATTGTAACACTCATCTTCACTCTGCCAAGAATAGAAGATATTTGTAATTCAGATGTAATATTTCTTACAATCTGTATGGTGTCAATAGCTCTGTATATTGCATTTATACCCTCTTCTCTTGCTGCATGTCCTGATAAGCCTTTCACTTCGGCATCTATTACCATAAGGCCTTTTTCTGCAATAGCCGGTTGCATATTGGTTGGTTCACCTACAATAGCTAATGCTATTTCCGGTAACTTATTTCCAAAAAGTGGTGCTATACTTTTCATGCCGTCTGCACCGCTTACCTCTTCCTCTGCTGATGCAACAAATATCATATTGTAGTTTTGTTCTACCTTGTCCAAATTGCAAAAGGTGTGCATAAGCGAAACCAATGAAGCTCCGGCATCATTACTACCCAAACCATATAATTTGCCATCTTCTACAACTGGTTCAAAGGGATTCTTAGTCCATGCAGATACGGGTTTGACAGTGTCAATATGTGAATTGAGCAATATAGTGGGTTTACTGTCATTCCAATAATGGCTTTTGCATATTATATTATTACAGATTCTTTCGGGTGTATAATTATGTTCTGTAAACCAGTTATACACTATATCGGCTGCATTTTTTTCATTGCGGCTAACACGTTCAATTGAAATCAATTCTTTCAACAGCTCAACAGCTTGTTCTGTATTTGTAGTTCTATTTGACATATTTTGCTCAATATTGCGGGTGTAAAGGTAGTCAATGGTTCGGTATTGCGCAAATTATTGTAACTTTGCAGCGTAAACAAAGAATTATAATAGCAAAAGATGATAACCATAGATCAGTTAAAAGAGGTATTAGACCGTACAGAGGCTCTTAAAAGGTATTTGAATATTGATGCTAAAGTTATTCAGGTGGAAGAGGAGCAACTTAGGACCCAGGCTCCCGGTTTTTGGGATGATCCAAAGAGGGCCGAAGCTCAGATGAAAAAAGTCAAAGGGCTTCAGGCATGGATAGATGGTTACAAAGAAGTTCGCTCTTTGGCAGATGAACTGCAGTTGGCTGTTGATTTTTTTAAAGAGGAACTGGTTACAGAACAGGAGGTAGATGAAATCTATCAGAAATCATTACTTGCCATAGAATCATTGGAATTAAAAAATATGTTGCGCGAAGAGGCAGACCAGATGGATTGTGTGTTAAAGATTAATTCGGGTGCCGGCGGAACAGAAAGCCAGGATTGGTCGCAAATGCTTATGCGTATGTATATGCGTTGGGGCGAAGAGAATAACTATAAGGTAACAATTGCCAATATCCAAGATGGTGATGAGGCTGGTATAAAGCAGGTGACGATGGAGATTGAAGGTCCATATGCTTATGGTTATCTAAAAGGTGAAAACGGTGTTCACAGATTAGTTAGAGTATCGCCATATAATGCGCAAGGTAAGCGAATGACATCTTTTGCAAGTGTGTTTGTAACTCCTCTTATAGATGATTCAATTGAAGTGGAGATAAGCCCGGCGTTGATTACTTGGGATACATTCCGAAGCGGTGGTGCAGGTGGACAGAATGTAAACAAGGTAGAATCGGGTGTGCGTCTGCGTTATCAGTACAAGGACCCTTATACAGGTGTGGAAGAGGAAATCCTGATTGAAAATACAGAGACTCGCGATCAACCAAAGAACAAGGAGCGTGCTTTGCAACATCTGCGTTCAATTTTGTACGATAAGGAGTTACAGCATCGTATGGCCGAACAGGAAAAGATAGAGGCAGGAAAGAAAAAAATTGAATGGGGTTCGCAGATTAGGTCATACGTATTTGATGACAGACGTGTAAAAGATCATCGTACAGGACATCAAACATCCGACGTAAACGGAGTAATGGATGGAAAGATAGATGGCTTTATTAAATCTTATCTAATGAGTTTTGCTGAATCGGCAGATAATAACATTTAAAGCAGAGAATAATGGCTATAGAGATAGAGAGAAAGTTTCTGGTAACGTCATCTGCGTATAAAAGTGCAGCATATAGCTTTTACGATATGGTACAAGGTTATATTGCCCACGAAAATGGTGTTTCGGTGAGGGTGCGTATTACTGATACAGAGGCTGTAATGACAATAAAGGGTCCATCTGACAGCAAGGGTATGAGCCGTTATGAATGGAATCATCAGATATCTGTTGAGGATGCACGCGAGTTGTTAAAATTATCACAGGGAAAGATAATAGAGAAAAGGAGGTATCTGGTTCATTCAGGCCCTCATGTATTTGAGATAGACGAATTTTTTGGAGAAAACGAAGGTCTTGTTATTGCCGAAGTTGAATTACAATCAGAGAATGAACCTTTTGAAAAACCATCATTTATAGGAAAGGAGGTTACAGGTGATAGACGTTATTACAATGCATATTTAACAACAAATCCTTATAAGAGCTGGACAGAATAGTGTCTGGCTCTATTTTTTTCTCCATAGTATAGGTCTTATTACAAAATATCCGGCAGCTGCACCTGTAATTACACCAATTGTATTAGCCACCATATCCATCCACTCTCCACTTCTGTTATTTGTAAGGTATAGTTGGGCAAGTTCCATACTTCCACTATATAAAATGGGGGCAACTATGGCTAAAAGAACAAGTTTCTTTCCGCTTAATGTATTGTGGTGTTTAAGATATTCACTCCATAAAATCAGTTCAAATCCTCCATACATACAGATATGTGCCAGTTTGTCAATATTTGTAATGGTTTTAATCTCAGTTTCAGGTGGATTGAATAGTGATAAAAACAGTATGATTGCTAAAATAAGGATGGTCAATGGGTATGTGGTGAATATTCTTTTCATTGTTTCATGTTTATTTCCTTGCAAAATTAGTTATTCTTGAGGATAAATTGTATTATTGCACATAATTTTAGTAAACACACAATAGACTATGAAAAAGATATTTAGAGGCGATTATTTTTATTTTTCAAAATCGGATAGAGTTGCAGCTTTTATTCTGTTGTTAATAATTGTATTTGTTAACATTTTGCGTGTAATGATAGACAGACCTTACCCGGTTGAACTGGTTTCGGGAACAGATTCATTGTTTATAACAACTGATACAGTGAAGGAAAAGCGTCATTATACAGAGAAACAACGAAATACATACTCTGTTCGTAAAAAGGAACCCTCATATAGCAAATCAACACGCACAAATACTATCAAAAAAGATACATCATTTGTGAAGAGCGTTGAAAGTGAAAAAGATACAGCAACTATAGGCTTTCATGTTTATAGAAAAAAACAGATTCCGGTGTCTGCTGTAGATTTGAATTCATTGGATTCTGCTGCATTGACTTTATTGCCGGGTATCGGTCCGTATTATGCCAAAAGGATTGTTGAATTCAGGAATCTGTTGGGTGGATATGCAGATGTTCAGCAGTTAAAGGAGATAGATGGTATTCCTGATTCGGTTTTACAATGGTTTGTAGTAACAGACACTATCCCTATCAGAAAAATAGATATAAACAGGTCCTCTTTGACAAAACTGAGAAATCATCCATACATAAGTTTTTATCAGGCCAAAGCTATTGTTGATTATCGACGTTCAGAGGGGAATATAAAAAGCCCTGCTCAACTTACTCTGATTGATGAGTTTACCGAGCAGGACCTTATTCGTTTAGAACCTTATATTCTTTTTGAATAGAATATTAATAGTTTGCTATTTCAATAATTTTGGTTGGGATATCAGTATTGTCCATCTGTCCGGTGAAGTTTTCAGCACCTACACCAATAGCATATACTGGGACATATGCTGCAGTGTGTGCACCCGAAGACCATCCAACCTGTGCAATTTCACTAATAATCTGTACTGCCAAATCGGAAAGCTTGTCAACTTTATAGTACTCTTCAGCTTTCTTTTCGCTTTCTCCCATTCCAAATGTTTCAACGTATGCAGAACGTAAGCGGTTCTCCTGATTTTTGCTAAGTTTGATTTTGTCCCAGAAACCGAAGTGTTCTTTAAGTTCTGCTTCTACCTCTTCCCAAGTTAGAACATCACCCACTTCGCGACCTAACTGTTCCAAATGTGAACTAAATGCATCTTCACTCATATTCTGATGCTGAAGAACCTTCAAGTTCATTCTGTATTCTCCATTGCCCATGCTCATACCACCTGTTTCGTGGTCGGCAGTTACAACAATCAAAGTCTCTTTCTTATGTTTTAAGTAGAAATCGTAGGCAACTTTAATGGCATTATCAAAATCTATTACCTCTTGAATGTCGGTAGCAGCATCATTACCATGTCCGCTGTGGTCTATTTTTCCACCTTCCATCATAATGAAGAATCCTTTTTTGGGCTCTTTCATCAGGAAATCTATGGCAGCCTCAGTGACCTGAGCGAGTGTAAGGTCATCTTCGTTACGATCAATTTTGAATTTTAATGATTCCATACCTTCCTGCTGTGGGAACAGTATCATCTTTTCAGAAGATTCTGCATTGGCTTTGTATTCGTCATAACCCATAGCAATAGTGTAACCATTATCTTTTGCTACTTTGTAAGAACCACCGTCGTCAAATCTTCTGTCATAGGCGGAACTGAAGTGGCCGCCACCAAAGTAGTCGAAATCTGATTCTGCCAACTGCGTGCTAATGGCATGGTAGTTATTGCGTGATGGCTGGTGTGCATAGAATGCACCGGGTGTAGCATGGTTAATGCATACTGTTGTACCTATACCAACGCGTTTGCCGGCTTTTTTGGCCATCTCTGCTATAGTCTCTGCTGCACTCTCTTTGTCGGGAAGCATACCTAAAACTCCGCTGTTTGTCTTTTTACCGGTTGAAAGTGCTGTTCCGGCAGCTGCACTATCTGTAATAAAGGTATTGGCTGCGTATGTAAATGCCATACCGGTGTAAGGGAACTGTGCAAAACACAGAGGTTTGTAACCAATAGTTCCTTCTATGTCAGCCAGATACATTTGAGTAGCCAAAACTTCGTTGGTACCCATACCGTCTCCAATAAAATAGAAGACATATTTAGGAACTCTGGCTCCTGCTGTAAGAATACAGAAGGTAAGTGTAAATGTCAATAAAAAACTCTTTTTCATAATTGTAATTGGTTGTTATTTAACTAATTCCATTGTCAATATCCTTATATCTCTAATAGGTCTGTCACTTCCGTCGGTTGTTGCTTTCTGTATCTTTTCAACCACATCCATACCATCTGTAACTTCACCAAATACGGTGTACTGATTGTCCAAAAATGGTGTGCCGCCAACAGTAGTATAAGTCTCTATCTGTTCTGCTGTGAAATGGAAACCACCCTTTTCGGCAGAAATCGCTTCTGTTTCTGCTATGAGTTTTTCCTGTAATTGTTTCAGGCCTGCATTGTCGGAAGCTTGTTGTAGTTTCATAATAGTATCTCTGTTTTGTATGCAAAGATTGTTGAAAATACTCTGTAACTCCTGTTCTGCCAACTGTACTTCCATTTGTTGCAAGTCGCGTTCTTTGTACTTTTTACCGGTTACTATGTAGAATTGCGAACCGGATGATCTTCTTTGTGGATTCACCTGGTCGGCCTGTCTGGCTGCGCTCAGTGCTCCATACTTATGAAAATATTGCGGATAAACAAATTCTGCCGGCAATGTGTAGTCAGGTCCTCCTGAACCTAATCTTTCTCCTTTACCTGCGGTCTTTGAATCAGGATCTCCAGCCTGTACCATGAAGTCGCGGATTACGCGATGGAATAGAGTGCTGTCGTAGTATTGCTCTTCTACCAACTTAATAAAATTATCTCTGTGGCTGGGAGTTTCATTGTAAAGTTTTATGCTAATATCACCTTCTGTAGTTTTGATTAACACTTTTGTTTCAGGTTCCTGTGATTGGGCACTGGCATTTTGAACATTATTGCCATTGCAGGAATTGATAGTTGCTGCCATAATGATTAAAAATACTATAAATTTTGGTTTCATACAATTTGTCTATTATTTCGCAAAGATAGTGTTTGAATGGGTAAGAGTCTCTTAAATTAACAATATTTCACATAAACATTCTTTGGAAGCAAATAATATTGCGGGTTAATATTGTTTTTTATAAAAAATGTTTGGAGATAAAATAAAAATTGTTGACCTTTGCCAAAAGGTTGGTTCCTAATTCAATTGTAGTAGCATCGTGAAAAAAAGTTTTATTAAGAAGTGTAGCGAGATTCTTTCGCAGTACTTGAATACAAGGGTTGTATTCGTATTGGATATATTGTTATCCGTATTGGCATCACTGTTAATGCTTTTGGCTATCAGTGGAACAAATAATGGGGCAGGGGTTACTCCATTTATTATTGTTCAGTGGTGTGTTGCAACAGCGGTGTTATTTGGCGTAGCTTCAGTAATTACAAGGAGTTATAGAGTTATTATTCGCCACTCTACTATGCGAGACATGGCTAAATTGGTTTCGGTAGTATGCCTTTCTGAAGTGATGTTGGGAGCAATTGTGTTTATAGTTGAAGATATTACTTTAACAGACATTCTGTGGTTAATGTTGCTCGATGCAATTTTTACATTCTTGATGCTTGTGGTTGTAAGACTCTTTATGATTGTAGGATATGATCTTTTCAAATCGAAGATGAGAGAACGTCTCAACAGGACACGCATTTTGGTTTACGGAACCCATGAAAAATCAATAGCTGTTATAACCCGTTTGCTTGATTCTTCTCATTACGATATAATTGGATTTATCAGTTCATCGCCTTCGGAAAAGCGTCTGAGAATATCCAATTTCAAAGTGTATCAGGCCAAGAATGAAGAAGAGTTGACAGAACTGGCCACCGATTTGGGATTGAATGGAATCTTGTTTACAACAGAACAAGATGCTCAGTCAGAACAGGACAATCTTATCCAGATGGCTACAACACTCAATATAAAGATATTGGTTGTTCCAAGTATCAATGAAGTGGAAGGAAACAATCTGTTGCACTACAGAGTACGTGAAATAAAGATAGAAGATCTGTTAGGCCGTTCGGAGATAGAGATTTCAATTGATAAGATAAAAGAGAATTTTGCAGGTAAAACAGTTCTGGTAACAGGTGCAGCAGGTTCTATTGGTTCTGAACTTTGCAGACAGTTATCTAAAATGGGTGTTAGTAAATTGGTGTTGTTCGATAATGCCGAAACTCCTATGCACAATATTAGGTTGGAACTTGAAGATACCTGTCCCGATTTGAATTTCATTCCAATTATTGGTGATGTGCGTAGTTTAGATAGATTGGATTATGTATTCCGTGAACATCATCCGGCAGTAGTGTTCCATGCAGCTGCTTATAAGCATGTGCCTTTAATGGAGGAGAATCCATGTGAAGCTGTTCATGTCAATGTAATAGGTTCTAAGAATGTTGCTGATAAGTGCTTGGAATATGGCATTAGTATGATGGTTATGGTAAGCACAGATAAGGCTGTAAACCCAACCAACATTATGGGATGTACAAAGCGATTGGCTGAAATTTACGTGCAGTCATTAGGCCTTGCAGTGGCTACCGGTAAAGTTAAGGGTAACACTAAGTTTGTCACAACCAGATTTGGTAATGTATTGGGTTCAAATGGTTCTGTTATACCAAGATTCCGCAAGCAGATAGAGTGTGGTGGTCCTGTTACTGTTACAGATCCGGAAATTAATCGTTTCTTTATGACTATTCCTGAAGCCTGTCGTTTGGTAATGGAGGCTGCAACAATTTCTACAGGAAATCAGATAGTTGTATTCGATATGGGTACTCCGGTAAAAATAGTGGATTTGGCGCGTAGAATGATTGAACTTGCCGGACTTGTACCGGAAAAGGATATACAGATTGTATTTACCGGTTTGCGTCCGGGTGAAAAACTCTATGAAGAGGTCCTTTCAACGACTGAAAATACAGATCCTACATCGCATGACAGAATTAGAGTAGCTCGCGTGCGCGAATACGATTATGCAGAAATAAGGATTATTTTTGAACGTTTGGAAAAATTGGCAGTAGATGTATATATTCCGGATATGGTAATGTTGATGAAAGAAACAGTACCGGAATTTAAGTCGAAAAACTCCAGATTTGAAATCTACGACAAAGAGTAAGGCTAAATAGACCATTATGAAAAATAGTGATAGCCTTATTCCAAAAAGACTGGTTCCTTTAGATCAGGCTGAAAATAGTGAAACCTATTATTCTACAAAACATTGGTTTGTAGGATATGTTCAGTATTGTCACGAACAGAGGGTAGCCGATAAACTGGCGAAAAAGGGAGTTGAATACTATCTGCCAATGCAGAAAAAGAAAAAGCAGTGGAGCGACAGGATAAAAACCGTTAACGTAATGATTATGCCGCGTTATATCTTTATCCGTTGCAAACCTTCTGAACGAATTCCACTTCTTCAAGACATTTATGATTTGAAGAGCTATATGATGGATAAGGTTGAACATACTCCGGTTGTTATACGCGATGATCAGATGGACAAGTTCAGAAAGATGGTCGATTATGAAACGTTATCGGTAGTAGTGGATCCTACACAATTTGAACCGGGTGAATTGGTTAGGGTAGTGTGTGGCCCGTTAGCTGATCAGGAGTTCGAACTGATTGATGTAAATGGTACCAAATGTATAGCTCTTGCTTTAGGTTTATTAGGCACTGCCAGAATGGAGATACCTTTATCATATATTGAGAAGGTGAATAAGAAACCTTAAACGAATTCAATGAATATCTCAGTAATATTTAGGTTAGTCAGAAGTTGTTTAATCTCTGACTTAATCTTTTTGTTTACCTCTTCGTTATAAACAGTAGGAGTGACCTGAATTATTGCAGCATGCAGTTCTCCGTCAATACTCCATAATTTTATATCTCCAATACTTTTTATCTCCTTAATGTTGTAAAGCAACTCTCTTACTGTTTTAATTGACAATCCTGTTGGGACTCTGTCTAGAAGTATGTTGAAGGTGTTTATCAAGCTATTTACTACATTGACAAGTATATATGCCGAAATAGCAATGGATAATGCAGAATCAATTATTGGCACATCTTTAAAAAGCAGAATTATTCCGGTAATAAGTATGGCTATCCAGCCCATTGTGTCGGCAAACATGTGTACCGATACCAGTTTCTCGTTTTCGCCTTTTGCGTTTTTGGTTTTATAAGCAGCCAATCCTTTTATTAGTATTCCTATAAGAGACAGCCATATCATACCTTCTGCCATTATATCGCCATGAGTATGGTTATGTTCAATAGCCGATACACTTCCAAGAAGTACCAAAATGGAACTTACAGATAAAACTATAGCACTTATAATAGCCCCTAACAGAGGAATTCGTCCACTGCCAAAACTGAGTGAATCAAACTGTTTCTTGCCGGAAATATATTGAAAAAACCAAGCCGATCCAATAGTGAAAGTACAACCTAAATTATGTATGGATTCTGATAGTATTGCATTGCTGTTTAATGCAAAACCACAAATAAGCGCAATCACTGTAAATGCAAAATTCAGCCAAAATGCCACACCAATATTTCCAGTTGTATGTGAATGGTAATCTCTATGTTGCATATCTAAGATATTTTTGTGCAAAGTTACTCATTTTCAGTTAAGATTTTAGTAAATTTGCTCCTAACTATGGTCAAATTTCTCGATTTACAAAAGATAACAGACATGTATTCGGACAGAATACTTAGTGCAATGGATCGTGTTACTAAAAAAGGATGGTTCCTAAATGGCACTGAGGTTTCACTGTTCGAACAGGAGTATGCCGCATACATTGGGACATCACATTGCGTCAGTTGTGCAAGTGGACTGGATGCTTTATGGTTGATATTCCGTGCGTATATCGAGTTGGGTCTCATGAAGCAAGGCGATGAGGTAATTGTACCGGCCAATACCTTTATAGCGACTGTTTTGGCAATAACAGAAAACGGTTTGATACCGAAATTTGCTGAACCTAATGCAGATTCTTTGCAGATAGATATAGATGCTGTAAAATCGTTGTTGAGTGCTAAAACTAAGGCCGTATGTATAGTGCATTTGTATGGCAGATGTGCTTATACCGATGACATCGCAGAGTTCTGTAGTAGCAATAGTCTGCTATTAATAGAGGATAATGCTCAGGCACATGGTTGTAAGAATGGAGGCGCAAAAACCGGATCGTTAGGTGATGCTGCGGGACATAGTTTCTATCCGGGCAAAATATTGGGCGCATTAGGCGATGGAGGCGCTGTTACTACCAATAATAAAGAATTGGCATGTGTAATCCGGTCGCTTGCGAATTACGGTTCGGAAAAAAAGTACTATTGTAAATACAAAGGCAGAAATAGTAGGCTGGACGAGATTCAAGCAGCCGTTTTGCGTGAAAAATTGCAGATGTTGGAAAATGATATATCGGCAAGGAAGAGTGTGGCCCAATATTACATCAACAATATTAATAACCCGGAAATTGTGGTGCCGGGCAAAAATCTTACTTCCGATCATGTATATCATCTTTTTCCAATATTGTGTAAAGATAGAGATAGGTTACAGTGCTATCTTTCGGAAAGAGGTGTAGAGAGTCTGATTCATTATCCTGTACCTCCGCACAAGCAGGAGTGTTACAAGGAGTATAATGCCCTACATTTGCCTATTACCGAGATGTTGGCAAAACAGGAGTTAAGTTTGCCCATCAGTCCGGTATTGACAAAAGATGAAACATATAAAGTGGTTGAATGTATTAATAGTTTTAAATAATAATGAATATCTTAGTTACAGGTGGTGCCGGATATATAGGCTCACACACATTGATTGAACTTTATAATGCCGGACACACGGCAGTAGTTGTTGACAATCTATCAAATTCCAGCAAGGAGAGTTTGAAAAGAGTTGCCCGGATAATAGGTGTTGAGATACCGTTTTATCAGGTGGATATTCGCGATAAGGCAGGATTGGAACAGGTTCTTGAAAAGCATCAGTGTGATGCCTGCATACATTTTGCAGGATTGAAGGCTGTGGGCGAATCGGTATCAAAACCACTGGAATATTATGAAAACAATATTAATGGTACTTTGGTGCTGGTAGATGTATTGCGCCGTTACAATTGCAAGAATATCATCTTTTCATCAAGTGCTACGGTATATGGTACTCCTGCTATAATTCCTATAACAGAAGATTGTCCTAAGGGTGAATGTACAAATCCATATGGTTGGACAAAGAGTATGTTGGAGCAGGTGCTGACAGATATGCAGAAAGCCGATAACAGTTGGAATGTGGTGTTACTGAGATATTTCAATCCTATAGGCGCTCACAAAAGTGGATTAATTGGTGAAAATCCTAATGGAATTCCTAATAATCTTATGCCATATATAACCCAAGTAGCAGTGGGAAAACGCGATGAATTGGGGGTTTTTGGCAATGATTATGATACTCACGATGGCACTGGAGTGCGCGACTATATTCATGTAGTGGATTTGGCGCGTGGACATGTAAAGGCATTGCAAGCTATTCAAAATGGTTGCGGTTTAGGACTTTATAATCTAGGTACAGGTCAGGGATATTCTGTGCTTGACGTGGTAAATGCATTCGAAAAGGTAAATGGAGTAAAAGTACCATATAAAATAATGCCACGTCGCCCGGGTGATATAGCAACCTGTTACAGTAATCCGGAAAAGGCATTCAGAGAATTGGGCTGGAAGGCAGAATTCGGAATAGAAGAGATGTGTCGAGACAGTTGGAATTGGCAGAAGAACAATCCTAATGGCTTTGAATAATAATAAACAACATAACATATTACAGCTATGAGGTGCATAGAAAAGTTTGAAGAAATTTACAAAAAGAGTCCTGATGCAGTGGCATTCTGCCCATACAGAATTTGTCCTATTGGAGCACATGTTGACCATCAGTTAGGAAGAATAACCGGTTTGGCCATAGATAAGGGAATTCATTTGGCATATAGCAGAAAACAAAATGGTGTCATAGAGTTGGCATCATTGCAGTTCGATAAACGTTCGCAGTTCCATATTCGTGAAATATCAGACGTGAAATGTAATGACTGGGCAGATTATCTGCGCGGTGTAACTATAGAATTATCTCAAAAATATACTCTTTCATATGGTTTGTGCGGTGTGATAGAGGGTACTTTACCTATAGGTGGCTTATCATCATCGGCAGCTGTTTCAATAGTTTATCTGTCGGCACTATGTAAGGTTAACAATATCAATCTGTCGCCTATAGAAATGATTATGATGGCAATGGGTTCAGAAAACAAATATGTAGGTGTAAGCAGTGGTAAACTGGACCAGAGTTGCGAAGTCTATTCAAAGAAGGACCATCTGTTGTTCTTGGATACAAAGGATGACAGTTATGAATTGATTCCAACAGCGCCAACAATGAAACCATACGAAATAGCAATATTCTTCAGTGGTGTTGAAAGAACTTTGGCAGGTAGCAAGTTTAACATGCGTGTGGATGAATGTAAGAGTGCTGCATACGCACTTATGGCATATTCAGGAATGGAGTACGGAAAGTTCCAGGAGACATTCTTTCGCGATGTACCACGTTCCGTTTATGATGAATACAAAGAGAGATTACCTGAAAATTGGCGTCGCAGGGCTGAACATTGGTACACAGAACAGGAGCGTGTTGTGGCAGGTGCAGAAGCCTGGCGCAGAGGCGATATAGAAGAGTATGGCCGTTTGAGTTTTGCAAGTGGAAACTCTTCAATATATAATTGGGAAACAGGTTCTCCTGAACTTAAAAAACTCTACGATATAATGACCCAGACTGATGGTATATACGGCGGTCGTTTTAGTGGAGCAGGGTTCAAGGGCTGTTGTATGGCTCTTATTGATCCGGCTTATAGAGAACAGATAAACGAAAAGGTTACAAGAGAGTATCTAAAGGCATTTCCTGAACTGGAGGGCAAATATTCATCGTATTTCTGCCAAAGTGCCGATGGTGTAATGTATCTATAAACAGTTGATAATATGAAGTGCTTAATATTGGCAGCAGGGTATGCCACAAGACTATATCCTCTAACAGAAAATTTTCCTAAACCACTGTTGAAAGTGGGTAATAAGACAATACTTGATTGGTTGGTAGATGATATAGCTGCAGCCGGTCTGGTAGATCAGTATGTGGTTATTTCAAATCATAAGTTCGCGCATCATTTTGAAGAGTGGGCTGAAACCCGCAAAGAGCAGATTTCAGTTGTAGATGACGGTACAGAGACCAACGAAACACGTTTAGGTGCTGTTCGTGATATTCAGTTTGCCATTGATGCCTTGAAACTGGACGATGATATGTTAGTTATAGCTGGCGATAATGTGCTGGATTTCAGTCTCACTCACTTTATACGTTATGCTGATAGTAAGCAGAGTTCGGCCATTATGCGTTATTATGAACCGGAGGAGGCAAAACTTCGCAAGTGTGGTATTGTGGAAATAGATACTGATGATAAGATTATTTCCATGGAAGAGAAGCCTGCCGAACCTAAATCGCATTGGTGTTGTCCTCCTTTCTACTTCTACACAAAGGCCGATGCAAAACGCATTCCGGATGCTATAGAGCAGGGTTGTGGCATAGATGCTCCAGGCAGTTTTATAGCTTGGCTTGCCACACAAACTACCGTTTATGCAATGGAGATGCCGGGTAGCCGTTATGATATAGGAAATCTTGAAAGCTACAAACAGGTATCAGCCATATATAAAGGAATAGTAAAGTGATGAAGATTCAGACACCCGTAGAGATACCCAAGAAAGAGATAGCATTGAGTTACAAAGATTCAATTCTGTGTCTGGGTTCGTGTTTTGCCGATGAAATTGGAAAGCGATTGACCGATTGTTATTTTGATACAATGGTAAATCCTTTTGGTGTACTCTTTAACCCAATGTCAATATCTAATGCTTTAGGTTTGATGGAGGGTTATGGTATTAATAGCTACGGGTGTAGTTTTGTAGAATCGGATGTAATAAAGACTCCGGCAGGTTATTGTTCTTTTCATCATCATGGAAGTTTTGCAAAAGAATCGCCGGAGGCCTTTTTGAGTAATGCCAATGAAAAATTGGCCAATTCATCGGACTTTTTCTATCGTCAGGGGTGGGTTATTATCACTTTAGGTACAGCTTATGTGTATAGGGAAAAGGAGAATGGAATTGTTGTTTCAAACTGTCATAAGCTTCCTGCTTCGCAGTTTACACGTAGCTTATTAACGGTAGAAGAGGTGGTGAATGCGCTATCTCAGTATATAAATGCCAATCCTGACAGGCAGTGGATATTTACTGTAAGCCCAATACGTCATATAGCTGATGGATTACATCAGAATCAAATAAGCAAATCCACACTATTGTTGGCTGTGCAACAGTTGACTGAAAAGTTTAGTAATGCTCACTATTTTCCATCATACGAAATAGTGATGGATGAACTACGCGACTATAGGTTTTATGCAGAGGATATGGTGCATCCTTCAAAACAGGCGGTAGATTATATATTTGAAAAGTTTATAGATTGGGCATTGGCCGATAGTGAAAAAGATACGTTCCATCAATCTGTTAAGGTAAGACAGATGATGGAACATAAAATAATGTATCCTGATTCTGATAAAGCTAAATCATTTATTCAAGATAGAGAACGCCAATATAACAGTTTGATGAAGGAGATTGGTAATATCAAATAGAACCAATACTGCTTATTCCTGTTCTTGTGACTCGTTGTTTTTTGAATCCAATTTTTTTGTCTTTTGGTGAAACTTGAACTTTCTTTCAGGTTTCTGCAACTGATTTGCATGTCTAAGCCAAGTGTACATCATAATGCTTTTACTATTTATTTTTGTTAAAGAGATATAATCTATAGGCAAATATATCTATTTTTTATCACAAACTATTCTTTTTAGTAATATTTTTAATAAATTTGCGGATATTTAGGTAAGAACATTAATTATTAAATAAATACACGTAATGAAAAAAGTATTCTCTATTTCTATTATGATGACACTGTTGATGTCGTCATTGTTAGTTTCCTGTTCACCTGAAGATCCTACAGGTGGTGTTGAAAAACCTGATAACGTAGTTACAAACTTAGCTACAGATGTTACGCCGTTTTCTTTAACTTTAAATGGAGTAATTAATAACTACAGTGTTGCAGCAGTTAGCCGTGGTCAGTATGGCTTTCTGTATGTTGTATCTAACGAGATGGACGAAAGTGCAGCAAAAAATCTTTTTGAAGAATATTTAGCTAATGGCAGTGCCACAGGTTGTAAGAAACGTTACGCAGTTAATCTGTTGACAGGTAATGCTTTTTCAGTTAATATCATTGATCTAACTCCTAATTCAAAGGTCTTTTATTGTGCTTTGTTTGAAACAGAAAAGGGTGATGTGTTTATAGGAGAGGTGCAATCTGTAATCAGTTCAGAGTTTATGCCTTCTGTTAAGGCTACCAATGTGTTGGCAGCCAGACTTTTGGATTGTAAATTAAAAGTTGATATAGACTTTTCCGGTGCAACAAATAAAGAGTGTTTATGCGGAATTTATTATTCTGATTCAGAGGAGACTTTACTTGCAGGCGGAATACAACAGCAGTATAAGGGCCCTTGGAAACAAGAAGGATTTGAAATTAATATATCACAAATAAAAGCAAATACCACATACTATGTGAGACCATACGTATATTATAAGGCTGAGAAGAAGTATTACTACGGAGATATAATTGAGTTTACAACATTAAATCCGGACGATTTTGCTGTCGATATGGGCTTAAGCGTAAAATGGGCATCTTGTGATTTAGGTGCGTCACAGCCTTTGGAAATAGGATGGGCTTTTCAGTATCTGAAAAAGAATCCTGTGCCGTTATCTCTTTACTCATCTAATGAATATATGTCCTACGAAGACTATAACAGAATTGTTTCCGAAAATAATAGTGCTACTGAGCATGATGCAGCTACCTATTATTTGGGTGGCAAGTGGAGAATGCCTACTCTTGCAGAAGTAGAAGAACTTATTGCTAATATGGTAATGGAGGTAAAAACGCCAAATAATTTTGAGGATATAGAAAATGAACATATTGTTATATGGTCAAAAGCAAAACAAGGTGCTCATATTAAGTTTAACCATTTTGCAGTGCTTACTTCAACAGAAAACCTTGCAGTTGTAAGGACGCTCTATAGATGGACTGCCACAGCAGATCCGGAAGTTGCATACGGTAGTTATTCTATGATGCCGAATATGTATTATTTTGATGAGTATGATTATAAAGTTTATACATCATATTCAACTCCTATGATGGAATGTTTAATTCGTCCGGTATGTGATTATTGATATTCCTTTAGGATATTATAGTAAAGCCTGTCATGTTAATTTTGACAGGCTTCTTTTTATGTGTCGGAATGAGGCGACTCGAACGCCCGACCCCTACGTCCCGAACGTAGTGCGCTA
>CALFTK010000017.1 GCA_937916465.1 uncultured Bacteroidales bacterium | reverse complement strand
GAGGAGGACTTCGCGCCGCAGGGGCAGGAACAAGTGCTCCGTATTGCTACCCGTAGCACATCTGATGTGAATGCCGCAGAGTCTTTTACCGATGATTTCACGCTGGAGTTGTGGAGTACCACTGACAACGCCAAGTACGAAACCCATTCGATGACCTACACTGATGGCACAGGGTGGAACACCGTAAAGTCAAGTATTCTCCCTGCTAACGCCTTTGCTTACAAAGGTAGTTCTGTGATAGACATTTCTTACACGGACAAGTGGAACTATACTGTAAATCTGCAGCTTGACCAAAGTGATGCCACCAAACTGGCAGATGCGGATGTGATGATAGCCACAGGCAGTGCGAATGCTGAATCTCCGCTTAATTTGAATTTTCAGCACTATTATGCAAAAGTGACATTCAATGTTGAGTTAGCCTCAGAATTCAATCCAGAGACAGATGTAATTTCCAGATTCGATGTAGTAACATGTGATGGAGATTATGTGAAACCTTATGTAGATGGTAATAGTTATACCGCAGTTATTCCTGCGAATCCCTATTTCAAGGCAGGGGTGCATTTTGCATTGGTTACGATTAATGGGGAAAAGCTTGAAGTAGAGATCCCAGATGAATATGCAAACCCCAATGGATCTTTCGTTGCTGGCAAACACTACACCTTCGACCTCAAGGTGGGTAAGGATATACTGACTATAGAGCAAGTATCAATGAATGATTCTGACAGTCCGTTTGGAGATGGTTGGAACAATGAGGAAGACTTAAACTAATAGGAGGATAAGATTATGCGAAAGAATAATATACTGAATTGGATTAAACTTTCATCTTTCATCTTTGCACTCTCATCTTTATTTGCATCGTGCAGCAACGAATTGGATGAAGCATTGCAGCCCGTCAATAAAGGTAGTCTGCAATTCGTGGTAGGCGACTTTCCTGCCTTTGGCGAGGGCACACAGACTCGTGCTATCGGAACACAAGATGAGGGAAAGACCGCGTGGGCAAATGAAGACAAGATTCTTGTACACTTGTATTCCCAAAAGTACGGAGACCAAGCGGTGACACTGACTTTTGATGCTGAAAACAATACTTGGGAATCTGATGGTGGCACATTGAGTTATCTCGAAAACGAGACTCCCACGATTACTGCCGTCTATGCTCCCGATTGCGAAATAAAAGAGGGGCAAATTGCACTACAAGATGGCAAGCAGTACGGAGAGGCAGAATACATCCTTGCCAGAACCACCATTAGCGAAAATAGTCTTGACATCAATTTTGAAAGCGGACGCACCTACAGCCGCTTGCGTATAGCTGGATTGGCAAACCAAACGCTGACTGTTACCACGACAGACTTCACTCCGGCAGGAGCGACCGAGGTAGCAGCAGCGGCATATACCCTTACCACTGATGACAATGGCAATGCCTACCTATATGGTACTTTCGCTGTGGGGGCAACGGTAAGTGTGAATGCTGCCAATATAGAAATCGGAAGTCACTCCTTCTCCAGCGCCACGGAGGAGTGTGTGAGTTATGCATTGGATGCGATATTAAAGTACTTTTCTGTATCTGCAGAGAAATATGTTATTTTCTCTCCCGGTAATTTGCAGTATCACCCTGTTAATAATGAGTGGCGTTTTGCGGAAAGTCAAACCGATTTTATAGGTGAAACCAACTCTAGCATATCTTCTACTTACAATGGCTGGATAGATTCGTTTGGGTGGAGCGGAAATACAGGTGTTGCTACATTTGGAGTAAGTACTTCGGAAGATCATAATGATTATTCAGGTATTTTTGTTGATTGGGGTACAAATCAAATTGGCGATAATGCCCCCAATACATGGCGCACCTTGTCAAAGGATGAGTGGGTATATTTGTTTATAACTCGTACGAATGCCGATTTATTATATGGCATAGCTCAGGTAAAAGGTGTGAATGGTATGGTAGTTTTACCAGATAATTGGGAAACTCCTACAGGGCTTACCTTTAAATCTGGTCAACAAGGATGGGATGATGATTATTCACATTTCCAGTCTTTTTCAGCGGAACAATGGTCTGAGATGGAGAAGGCAGGGGCCTTGTTTCTTCCTGCGAATGGTTATCGCCAGGGAACGAAAAATGGAAGTTGTTCGCTATTTTGCCTATTATTGGTCAAGTACGGAGATGGACAGTGAAAAAGCCTACTATATGTTTTTCGATTATATGGATCTATCTCCACAGTCCAAATTTTCTCGTTCCAACGGTTGTTCAGTTCGCCTTGTAAAGGATTTGCAGTAAAGAACTATATCAGGGCAGGAAGAGGGTGATGCCTCTCCTGCACGCTAACCTCCCAAGCCGGGCGGGAGTAAGTGCTCGGCAAGAGTATTAACATACTCAAAAACACGCCAGCCTCACATCGCAGTGATGCGGTGTGAGGTATAAGCAGCCCGCCATTTTGACGGGCTGTTATTAGATAAGAAGGACTTATGAGCAATAACGAAAATAAAAGCATTACACCTTTGCGCAAATACATCGCCATCGGCTATGCGGTAATCGCTCTGCTGATAGGCGGAATAGTCTTTATCTACCTGCATGAATGGCGTGAACTTGAACGAATTGAAGCCGAGAGCAAAGAGATGAATATGCTCCGACAAAAGGTACACGATGCGTATGCCCAAATGCTTAACCTCACATTATACGACGAAAAGGTGTTGGAATGATATGGTCGGGTAAGGGACTGCGTGATGCCGTTCCTTACCCTTTTTCTGTCATTGGGTGGACAATTCTGCCGTATGGTGAATTGAGTTTGCAATGCCTTAATGTTGTGGTAATTTCGTAGCGAGTAAAAAAAATAATATGATAACATCAATTGAAATTCAGTTAATAGAATATTTTCTATCTTGTAAAGGTCGCAACCTTATTTATGAAGAAAATGTTATCCAACTACCAAATACAATTAGTTATGGATACACATTACCTAATATTTTTTCGTTTGTTCAATTCCAACAAAATATATTTTCTTACTTTGGAATAGGGTCGTCAGAACTTGCTGTAAGTGATGAATATAGTGGTTGTGCTTTTGTCAAATTTGGGAGAGGTAAATCTGAATATATTGGACATCTATCTTTAGGTAATGGTTCTCCGTGGAATAAGAGGATGTGGGAACAATTTGTCCAAGATGCAAGAATAAGTAATTATAAATTATTTTATCCATTTAAAGGCTTCCCAGAACAGATTATAACTGATTTAACAGAAAGTTATAGATACCAAACGTACAAATTAAATTGTGTTGGATTAATAGATAAAAATAATATCTGTTATAGTGCCATTTATGATGTTGAGGCCAAAAAGATACAATATCTTCAATCATGGGAAAATGTACACAATAACGAATATGAATCAAAGCAAATAGACGGACAAATATTCTTTAATTATTTCTAATTATACGGCTATGCTTAATAATATTCAACTTGCTAATTTCACGTGTTTGCACATCATAAAAGACAATGGAGAAACCGAAAATCCGATGAAGAGTAGGAAAAATAATATTTATTTATGAATGAAATCTATAACGGTGTTATAAGTTTTGCAGGTGTTTTTGACAAATGCAAATATTGTATTATAGATATCAATTACCGAAAAGGTCAAGATAAATATCTTGATTTCATAACCACAAGTTTAGGTATTAGTATATCAACAGAACAAGAGAATAATAATAAAGTTTTAGTTGCAGGAGGCGGATATTACAATCATAATGAAAATACTATATATATATCTAGTAATTATAAGTCACAAGAATTTACTCTTTTGAGAACTTTGACACATGAATATGGTCATTGTCTTCAAAACGAAGATGAATATAATATAAGCAACTGTGATGTTATTTTGTTGGAATACCATAATATATGGTTTAATGAAAATCCTCGAAATCGTGACATGCTAGAGATATACAACAGAATAGACAATACAACAGGTTTTAGATTGTCATATGCTCAAAATAGAGTTACAATAAGTAATCAATTATTCAATAAATACAAGGAATCTTTTAATTGGGGATTTCTTAGTTTCTTTGATAAATACAAAAGTATAATAAAAAGTGGCGTATATGATAAAAATATAAGAATGCTAAAAGATATATATGATAGTGTACAAATTATGAAGTCTGAACATAGTTTATGGCTTGATCTGTATATTGAACTTTTTATAAATTTATGTCAGGAAAGCAATCAAAAACGGTAAAATTATATATGACAGTAATTTTACCGTTCATTTATAATGGATTTTGGGGATGCAGATGCAGATTTGGGGAATGACAGAGAATAATGGCTAGCAAATTTTTATATCGCCTTAAATTTAAGTACCTTTACAGAAAATTTTGTATATGAGTACGATTGAGGAGTTGCAGAGATTGCGTGAAAGCGAAGACCACGTTGAGTTTAAGGAGGCTAAACGTAACTATCCGTTTGCCGGAGGAAAGCACACCGACCCTAAAGATAGGCGTCATTGTGTTTTGGGCTATGTTGTAGCTTTGGCAAATGAATGTGGCGGTCATCTTGTATTGGGTATGGCAGACCATAGGCCTCATACAGTAGTAGGAAGCAACTTTGCAGAAGATAAGGTTGGAGAACTTGTAGATGAGATTTACAAGCGACTTGGTATCAGAGTACAATACGAAGAACTGTATTCTGAAGATGGGAAACGTGTACTTGTTCTAACTGTTCCTTCTCGTCCTATCGGTCGTCTGTTGAAATTCGAGGGCGTTCCTCTGATGCGTACAGGAGAAAGTCTGCGTGAAATGTCGGATGCTGAAATATTCAGAATACTATCAGAGCAGGAACCTGACTTCTCAGCTCAAATATGCGAAGGTTTGACAATGGACGATTTGGATAAGGAAGCTATCAAGGCTATGAAAATCCAATATGCCGACAAGCAAAAGAATCCTACTTTCCAAAATCTCCCCGATGAACAGGTGCTGACTGATTTGGAATTGCTGAAATCGGGCAAACTGAATTATGCAGCATTGGTATTACTTGGTAAGTCAGAGGCAATACGCCAATACCTTCCACAGAATAATATTGTGGTCGAGTTCAGAATGTATCATTCGATGATACAATATACTGCACGCAAGGAGTTCCAACTGCCGTTGTTCATAGCCATTGATAAGGTTTGGGAATATATAAACCAACCGGCAAGTAATCCACAACTTCATTATAATGATGGACCATATATCTTCGATATTCCATCCTTCAATGAAGAGGTAGTGCGCGAGGCTATTTTGAATGCAGTCTGTCACCGCTCAATGAAGATCCAAAGTGATGTGGTCATAAAACAGTACCCCGATACCTTGACCATAACTAATGCAGGCGGTTTCCCATCCGGCGTAGATGCAAACAACATCCTTACCATCAACAGCACACCTCGTTCAAAACTGATGAGTGAGATTCTGCAGAAGACAGGTTTGGTAGAGCGTTCCGGTCAAGGTGTAGATAAGATGTTTTACCATTGCATTTTGGAGGGCAAGGCATTACCCGATTTTGGAGGAACAGACCCATATCAGGTTAGTCTGACGTTCAAAGCTCCTATATTGGATGAAGGATTTGTCCGCTTCATCAGACACGAACAGAACAAGCGTGAAGACAACAAGAAACTGAATGTCTTTGAACTGCTTATGCTGTATAAGGTATGTATGAGGGACTTTGAGAATATGGATACTGCCATTGCTGAAAGACTATCAGCAGAAGGTTTGCTTGTTAAGGAAGATGGGTATTACAGACTTTCCGATGATTACAAGAGTTCATTCTCTGAAAAGTTGAAAGGCTTTAATCTCAAACACCTGCAAATGGTAGCGGAATGTTTCAAGAGCAATACATTCATAAATCGTACTTCCTTGTCGGAAACATTAGGAGAAGAATTGTCAGACAGACAAATTCGTTTCTTGATAACCAAGATGGAAAAGGCTGGTTTCATTGAAAGAAAGGGAGGCGGTAAATATGTGCAATATTCCCAAACAGCAGATTTTCCAAAGTTCAACTAATTGTCCGCAAGAGGGTGTTTTTTGTCCGCAAGAAAGATTATATCTAAAAATCAACGACTTACGACAATAAAATAATTGTCCGCAAGAAGTCCACAAGAATTATAAAGGGAGACGCATTAGTGTGACATGAACCCCGAAAGTTAGACAAAAAACTTTCGGGGTTCATGTCAAATTTTGATATTAACACATTACTGATAATCACCAAATCCTTCAGTGTTAACTTACAGCAAATCCATTCTCAACCTCCACTTCAATAACATCTACACATGGAGATTCATACATAAAATCTTTTTTCATAAAAATCCTTTTTTTATTCAAAACCACACACTTTTACATAGTTTATTCCCGGTGGCTCCTGATTCGTCAAGCTGATAGGTTTGTTTTTTCTTATAGTTTCTGCAGAAAGGTTATTGCGTAAACTAAAACATAAAACAGAGTTTCATTTGTTAGCTAAAGAGATTGTTTATAATTTTGCACTCGCTAAAAATGAAAAAATATGATTATAGATTTCAATACAATGGAATCAACCCAGATTCCGAATTTTAAAGGTGGAGAAAAAGAGTTTGATGTAAAAATGTTCTGGGATGGTACTAACCGCATAATGAAAGGAAGACTTATACCCGGGGCAAGTATAGGCGAACATACACATGAAGAGAATTCGGAAATACTATTCGTACTGGAAGGAGAAGGTACAATTATTGAAGATGGAGTAGCTTCACCATTGGTACAGGGACAATGCACATATTGCCCTAAAGGTCACACGCACAGTTTAGTAAATACCGGCACAGAAGATCTTATTTTCTTTGCAGCTGTTCCCAATCAATAATATACCGGGAAGATGAATTCCGAAAAGCTACCTCTGTTCCAACGTCCGTTTTGGGTGGTGACGTTTGCTCTTACCGCAGCTATTGCATGGGGATGGGCATATCCACTTATAAAGTTAGGTTTCAATGAGTTTGAAATAACAGAACAGATGACAGGCAGCAAGATGCTGTTTGCCGGCATACGGTTTTGTGTGTCCGGTCTGATAGTCCTATGCGTAGCCGGTATAAAGAGGAAAAGTTTCAAAGTATCAAGACCTGCAAATTGGCTCTTCATTCTACTGTTTTCGCTATTAAACACTACACTACACTACGCATTCTTCTACATAGGATTATCCCATAGCGAAGGTGCCAGAGCTTCTATCATCAATTCACTAAGTGTATTTTTGGTAGTGATTTTGGCCTGCATATTCTTTAAAAGCGATCGTTTTACACGTAATAAGTTAATAGGTTGCATAGTAGGTGTAGGCGGTATATTGGCTTTAAATTTGGGTAACAACAACGAAAGTTCGTTTTCTCTCTTAGGCGATGGCATGATAATACTTAATGCAATGTGTTCTGCCTTTGCCAGCCTTATGACACGCGGATTGGGTAAAAGAGTGGATATCTTTGTAGGTACAGGATACAGTTTGGGTGGTGGAGGTTTACTACTCGTAATCTTAGGTTTAATTTCAGGCGGAACACTACCTGCGGTAACTTTAAACGGCATACTTATCCTTATTTCGCTAATAGCTATTTCCACATTGGGATTCACACTATACAACAAACTGATAAGTTGCAATCCCATAGGTAAAGTGGCTATATTCAATTCGCTTATCCCTGTGGTAGGTACCATTACATCGTGTCTCTGTTTAGGCGAACCATTCTATGCCAAATATATAGTATCTGCAACTCTTACCACAATAGGCATATACATCATCAACAAAGCTAAATAACAACTAAGTATAGATGATGTTTGCTTTCGCTTTGAAAATATTGAAGTAAAATTCATATTTTTTACCAGCATATTGCTATCTTTCCATAAAATACTTGCGCTCGCTTTGAAAAATATTCAAGCAAGCTTGATATTTCTCGCTCGCTTATGCGTATCTTTGTCTTCAAAGAAACTAACCATTTTTTTATTATATGAGAAAGGCATTTTTTTCAATACTGCTGCTACTTGTTTCTATGCCGGCAGTTTTAGGGGCAAACAAAGCTCAGGTAGAAGTTAATGGAACTACTACACAAGTAACATTCTTTACCGATGAAATTGTTCGAGTAGTAAAGTATCCAACAGAAAAAGGAATTCCCACAGCAGAAAGTTGGGTGGTAACGCTAAAACCTGCCACTAATCTGAACATCAAGAATCAGGAAAGTTCATCAAAAATCACTTTAAGCAGTCCCAAACTGACAGTTGTAATAGACAAGAAAACCGGTTTGGTGCAGTTCTTGAGTAAAGGCAAAAACATGCTTAAAGAAAAGTCTTATGGATTCCAGGAACGTACCGAAGGCCCTGACAAAGGCAGTTATCGTACCACTATTGTCTATACATTAGATAAAGATGAACCTATATACGGACTGGGTGCTATACAGGATGGTAAATTGAACCGCAGAAATTCTGAACATAAAATGATGGAACAGAACAACACCCAGGACTACCAGTACGTAATCCAGTCAATCAAAGGATGGGGCCTATTCTGGGACAACTATTCACGAGCAGATTTCATTGACAATACAGAGGGTATGAAATTCTCGGCCGAAGTTGGTGATGCTATTGACTACTACTTTATGTTAGGTGCTACAGGCGATGGAGTTAACGCACAGATGCGTACACTTAGCGGTGATGTTCCTATGTTCCCACTGTGGACATTTGGCTATTGGCAGTGCAAAGAGAGATACAAGACACCGGAAGAACTACTGGAAGTGGTACGCTGGCATCGTCAGAATAAAGTTCCATTGGATGGTATAATCCAAGACTGGCAATATTGGGGTAACAACTACTTGTGGAATGCTATGGACTTTTTGTCAGAAGCATACGTTAATGGCCCACAGATGGTAGAAGAGGTACATCGTCATAACGCACATTTAATGATAAGTATCTGGGCTAGTTTTGGTCCACAGACACATGCCTTCTCACAATTGGAAGAAAAAGGTCTGCTATACGATTTCCAGACATGGCCACAGAGCGGTCTTTCACATATCTGGCCCCCACGAATGGACTATCCAAGCGGTGTACGCGTATATGATGCTCTAAGTCCCGTTGCCCGTGAAATCTATTGGCAGAACCTGAAGACGCTTGTAGATTACGATATTGATGCCTGGTGGATGGATTCAACTGACCCCGACTTCTTTAATCCACAAGATAGTCATTACGATCACTCTGCAGGCGATGGTACATGGAGAAGATATCGTAACGTATTCCCATTGGCATCAGTAAGTGGCATTTATAACAATCTTCGCAAAGATTCAGAAGAGAAACGTGTATTCATCATGACCCGTTCCGCTTTTGCAGGTCAGCAACGTTACGGTTCAGGTCTATGGAGTGGAGATGTAAATTCATCATGGGATATGCTTCGTAAACAATTACCTCTGACACTGAACTATACAATGACAGGCTGTCCTAACGTAAACACCGATATAGGCGGTTTCTTCTGTAGTTCATACAATACCCGTGGTGGAGGTTCGGCACCCCAGAACAAACAGTATCAGGAACTCTATGTACGCTGGATGCAGTTTGGTCTTTTCTGCCCGGTATTCCGTAGTCATGGCGCTGATGCACCAAGAGAAATATATCGTTTTGGAAGTAAAGGCGATGCAGCATTCGATGCTATAGAAAAGAGCATCAGATTACGTTATCAGCTACTACCATATATTTATAGTACTGCATGGCAAGTAACTGACAATGATGACAGTTATATGCGCGCACTTGTTTACGATTTTGCTGCAGACAAACGCGTTTGGGATATGACAGATGAATTCATGTTTGGCCGCAGCATTTTAGCCACTCCAATAGTAACAGCCCAATACACTGAAGAACGAGTAGTAAGAGGCGATGCCATGAGCGGATGGAACAGAAACAATCCGGTAGCAGCAGAAGGCACTACCAACATTGATTTTGACCAGCCAATGAGTGCTGTAAAATATCTTCCTAAGGGTGCCGATTGGTACGATTTCTGGACAGAAAAGAAGTACCGTGGCGGTCAGGATGTTACTATAGAGACATCGTTTGACAAAGGCCCTATGTTTGTACGTGCCGGCAGCATTATTCCACTTGCACCTGTAATGCAATATGCTGAAGAGAGCAAATGGGATAATCTGGATATAATAATCTATCCGGGTGCAAACGCTACATTCACTCTGTACGAAGACGAAGGCGATAACTACAACTACGAAAAGGGTGTTTACAGCACTATTGAATTCAAATGGAACGACAGCAAACAGAAACTAACCATTGGTGCTGTTCAAGGTGAATTCCCGGGTATGCTCAAAAACCGCACTTTCAACGTACGCATAGTAGGCAAAGATGGCATTAGAACCGTTGAATACAATGGCTCAGAAATAGTATTGTAAACCATCTACATACAATATTACAGACCGTTGCAACCACTGCTGCAACGGTCTTTTTTTAGTTAAACGTCTCAATTTTCATCTATTCTTTTTACCGGTCTTATTTCAATAATCGTCTATTCTCAACCTCTTCTAAAACTTTCATTTGCTGAATTGCTATTTGGTTTAGTTTTATTAGTCTTTCACGCTGAGAGAACCCTTCATCTATAAAAACAGCATTTAAACTCTCCATATTAGAGAGGCAAATAAGTTCGTTTATTGTTGCATAATCCCGAATATTGCCTTTTAAATTTGGATTTGCCTCTCTCCACTGCCTTGCAGTCATACCAAACATTGCAACATTTAGTACATCTGCCTCATTAGCATAAATAATACTTGTTTGTAATGCAGTAACTTCTGAAGGAACAAGATTATGCTTTATCGCATCCGTATGTATATGATAATTGATTTTGGATAATTCTCTTTTAGCTGTCCATCCAATTAATTTCTGTTCTTCATGTTTAAATCTCTGAAATTCTTTAACAATATATAGTTCAAATTCAACGGAAATCCAACTTGCAAACTTGAACGCTATATCCTTATGGGCATAAGTACCACCATATCGTCCTGATTTAGAGATAATACCTATGGCGTTGGTGGCATTTATCCACTTTTGTGGCGAAAGTGTAAAGGCGTTTAATCCTGCATCCTTTTTAAACCCCTCGAATTCGAGGGGGTTAAACTGAGGGTTATACAAACTTTCCCAAATCCCCAAGTATTCAATAGTATTTCGATTACGCATCCAATTACCAATAACAGCTGTTGGGTCATCACTCTTATACTTTGCTATATCTGTCAATGATATATAATCTTTTTCATTTACCGATATTATGGTTACATTGGTACTCTGAACTGTGATCTTTTCCATAATTGATTTTTAACAATAAAGTTAGTAATGCAAAAATAGAAACAATTCATGAGATATCCAATAAAATCGAAGCAGCTACGAACAGCTACACACTGAAGTCCACTACGAACTTTTGCAACCCAATTGCAAACATACCTTACTACCTTATATATATTGTAAGAATTTTTGTCTGCTTAACCTTTCTAATCTATTTTTGCACACAAATTAACAGAATATAATTACTTACAGATAATGAAAAAAATTATAGTTATAGCAGCTGTTCTCTTCTTATGCGGAGCTTGCAAAAACAATACAACAGTACATCATCACGAACATTCAGAAGCTGTAGAACATCATCACGAACATTCAGAAGCGACCGAACACAGTCATAATCATCACAATCATACTGAAGCAACTGAACACAATAAGCACAAACATCAGCATTCCGAATCTGCAGAAACGCATCAGCATAACCATTCTGCAGCAGGCGATATTATTCTTGCACCGGAGAAAGCCCACGCAGCAGGTGTTGTGGCAGAGATTATCACACCAAAAGATTTCCGTCAGGTAATACCTGTAAGTGGTAAAATAGAATCATCACAAAATGCAGAAAAGAGCATAGTTGCCAATGTGGCAGGTGTGGTATCTTTTAACCGCCCTTTGGTTTCCGGTACTCAGGTAACTCAAGGCAACACTCTCCTATCCATATCGTCACATAATCTGCAAGATGGCGACCCTGTAGAACGTGCAAAAATAGCATATCAGGCTGCAGAAGAGGAGTTCAACCGCGCCAAACGTCTTATAGATGATAGAATCATATCAGAAAAAGATTTCAACACCATTCGCGAACGATATGAAAATGCACGTCTCACATATCAGGCTGTTGCAAAAGATAATTCAAACAATGGTGCTACCGTAACCGCCCCAACAAGCGGATATATAAAAGAAATCTTTGTAAGAGAAGGCGATTATGTAACAGTAGGACAAACACTTGCCACTGTAGCACAAGACAATATTCTGTATCTGTATGCCGATATTCCTGAAAGATATTACGGATATATGAATAATATCACATCAGCCAATTTCAGCACAGTTTATAGTAATCAGGTCTATGAATTAGACTCTATGAACGGAGAAAAAGTATCGTATAGCAGAGCTTTGGCATCAGGTTCTGGATATGCTACAATGACATTCAGCTTCCAAAATAACGGAACATTGGTGCCCGGTTCATTTGCAAACATATATCTGTTGGCTGAAAAAAGACCAAACACCATTGCAGTACCTAATGAAGCTCTTGTAGAAGAACAGGGACTATACTTTGTTTTCATAAAGATGTGTGAAGAGAGTTACAGCAAACGTCAGGTAAAAATAGGCGCATCGAATGGCAAAGAGGTTGAAATAACTGATGGCATTCATTCCGGTGAAAATGTTGTTGTAAAAGGTGCATACCATGTAAAGTTGGCATCAACAAGTGCATCTCTGCCGGCCCATTCTCATAGTCACTAATTTGAACACAGAATTATGCTAAACAGAATAATACATTTTTCTCTGAATAACAGACTGCTGATACTTGTTGTATCGGTCGTTCTGATGGTTGCAGGTCTTTATACTGCAAAAAATGCCGAAGTTGATGTTTTCCCTGACCTTACAGCGCCCACAGTGGTAGTTATGACCGAAGCACACGGAATGGCATCCGAAGAGGTGGAACAATTGGTAACCTTCCCTATAGAGACTATGGTAAATGGTGCCACAGGCGTGCGCAGAGTACGTTCATCATCTACCAATGGTTTTTCTGTAGTTTGGGTAGAATTCGATTGGGGAACCGATATATATTTGGCAAGACAGATTGTAAGCGAAAAGTTGACTTTAGTCAATGAACAACTACCTGACAACATAGGAAAACCCACTATGGGCCCACAGACATCTATTCTGGGTGAAGTAATGATTATAGGCCTTACTTCAGACAGCACATCCATGATGGATTTACGTACCATAGCCGATTGGACTATACGCCCCAGACTGCTTTCTACAGGAGGTGTAGCACAAGTATCGGTACAAGGTGGCGACATAAAAGAGTATCAGATATTGATAGATCCCGCCCGCATGCGCCACTATGGTGTATCTCTGGACGAAGTTATGTCTGTTACCCGCAATATGAACCAGAACGTAAACGGTGGAGTTATTTACGAACACAGCAACGAATATATAGTACGAGGTATGCTTTCCAGCACTAATGCTGACGATATAGGAAATGCAGTGATAAAAACCGTAAATGGCAGACCTATTACGTTAAACGATGTGGCCAATGTAAAGATTGGTTATCAAGAACCTAAACTTGGTACAGCAGCAGAACGTGGCAAACCTGCCGTACTGCTAACCGTAAGCAAACAACCGGAAACAGGTACTATAGACCTTACTCACAAAATAGAGGCAGCTCTTGCCGACGTACAAAAGAATCTGCCACCCGATGTAAAGGTTTCTACTGACATATTCAGACAGAGTCATTTTATTAATAACTCCATAGACAATGTAAAATCGGCATTGCTTGAAGGTGCAATATTTGTGGTAATTATTCTATTCATCTTTCTGGCAAATGTTCGTACCACATTCATATCGCTTGTAACCATTCCACTATCACTGGTAACAGCCATATTGGTACTGGACCGTTTTGGATTGAGTATCAACACCATGAGTTTGGGCGGTATGGCTATAGCAATAGGTTCTTTAGTAGATGATGCTATTGTAGATGTTGAAAATGTGTGGAAACGTCTGCGTGAAAATCGTCTTCTACCTGTAGAACAACAGAATAGAACTTTAGATGTGGTTTTTGAAGCATCCAAAGAGGTTCGCGCACCTATTCTGAACTCTACACTTATTATTATTGTCAGCTTTGTACCTCTATTCTTTTTAAGCGGCATGGAGGGCAGAATGCTTATCCCATTAGGCATAGCATTTATTGTTGCGCTGTGCACATCTACATTTGTTGCGCTTACACTTACCCCCGTACTTTGCAGCTATCTGTTAGGCGGAAACAAACAGACTGGGCTTCCTAAAGAAGCATTTGTGGCAGTTTGGCTCAAAAAATACTATAACATAGCCTTAAACTGGGCTTTAAATCATAAAAAAGGTGTTTTAGGAGCAACAGTAACACTCTTCGTAGCTGCACTGCTATGTTTCTTTACATTGGGACGTTCATTCCTTCCATCGTTCAACGAAGGTTCTCTAACTATTAACATTACTTCGCTTCCGGGAATATCTTTGGAAGAATCCGATAACTTAGGACGCCGGGCAGAAGAACTTCTTCTCACTATTCCTGAAATAAAAACCGTAGCACGCAAAACAGGACGTGCCGAACTGGACGAACATCTGCGTGGAGTTAATGGCAGCGAAATAGAGGCTCCATACGAACTGCAAGATAGAAGCCGTCACGATATGTTGGAAGAGGTACGTCACAAACTTAGCACTCTTACAGGTGCCAACATAGAGATTGGTCAGCCTATCAGCCACCGTATAGATGCTATGCTTTCAGGCACAAAAGCAGGCATAGCAATCAAACTGTTTGGCGACGATTTGAACACCATGTATATGTATGCCAACCGCATTAAAGATGCTATAAGCAGTGTAGAAGGCATTGCCGATTTAAATGTGGAACAGCAGATAGAACGTCCACAATTAAAGATTGTTCCCAAACGAGATATGCTGGCAAGATACGGTATAACCCTACCCCAATTTGCCGATTTTGTATCGGTGAACCTGGCAGGAGCTACCGTTTCACAGGTTTACGAACAGGGAAAAGTTTTCAATCTGGTAGTCCGCGCACAAGAAGACACCAGAAGTTCCATAGATAAAATACAGGACCTTATGATAGATACAGACAGTGGCGAACGTATTCCTATCAGTTATGTGGCTGATATTACTTCGGCTATGGGACCAAATGCCATAAGCAGAGAGAACGTAAAGCGCAAAATTGTAATTTCCGCAAACACCACTGACAGAGATTTACGCAGTGCTGTTAACGAAATAAGCGAACGTATAGACAAAGAGATACAGTTACCTGAAGGTTATTATATTGAATTTGGAGGACAGTTTGAAAGTGAACAGGCTGCCAGCCGTACTCTGCTTCTAACATCCATTATCAGCATAGTTGTAATATTCCTGTTACTTTATGTGCAGTTCAAGAATGCCATTCACAGCGGAATTATACTTATGAATCTGCCATTTGCGCTTATAGGCGGTGTATTTGTACTTATGTTCAGCAGTGGTGAAATAAGCATTCCTGCAATTATAGGTTTCATATCTCTGTTTGGTATAGCCACCAGAAATGGTATGTTGCTTATAAGCCACTATAACGACCTTATGGCAAACGGAGCTACTCTGAAAGAGAGTATAATACAGGGTTCCTTAGACAGATTGAATCCTATCCTTATGACAGCACTGACATCGGCATTGGCACTTATTCCTTTGGCTCTGAATGGCGATCTTCCGGGTAATGAAATCCAGAGTCCTATGGCAAAAGTAATATTGGGTGGACTACTCACCTCAACCCTGCTCAATGCATTTGTAATTCCAATAGTTTACGAACTGATAAACCGTAAGAAAAAATGAAAAAGATACTTCTTTTATTAACATTGGTCACTCCTATACCGGCACTGGCCGATAGTATAGACGAAATATTGGAAAAGATTGCATCCAACAATTTAGAGTTGCAATTACAGCAAAACATTATGGAAACCAAACAGATAGAGAACAAAGCTGAAAATGTTTTAGGCGACCTGTCTGTTACATACAGTTCTTTCTATGAACAGGGCGAAGGTAGTGACCATGGAAGTGAATTTGTGGCTACACAAGGATTCGACTTTCCCACTCAGTATCTGTCACGACACAAACAGGCAGAACTGGAAAACGCATCCTTTAACATGCAATATCTGACAGCAAAGAGGGAAATTCTGCTCAAGGCACAGTTGCTCTGTTTGGATATAATCTATCTGAATCAGGAGAAAGAGTTGCTCGATATTCGTCTGAAGAATGCAGATCGATTAGAGGAACTCTATAAGGTACGTTTCGATGCAGGCGATGCCAATGCACTTGATGTTAACAGAGTTAAAATGGAACGTATGAACGTGCAGACTCTGGTTGCTGTAAACAATGCAGCCCACCGCACTGCTATGCAGTCATTACTTACCATGAACGGTAATAAGCCATTGGAATTCAGTTCTAAAGAGTATCCACAGATAGCAGAAATCAGAGATTTCAATGCTTTGAAAGACGAAGTTATAGATTCCGATCCTGACCTTATAAATCTCTCTTATGCCTCACAGGCTGCCCATGAACAGGTATCCATCAATCAGCAGGAATGGCTTCCAAAACTTGAATTGGGATTCCGTAGAAATACCGATAACAATAAAGCTATGAATGGTTTTGTAGTAGGTGGCTCTATCCCACTCTTTTCAAATCGCCATCAGGTAAAGATTTCAAAAGTAGAAGCTATAAATGCACAGTTGGAAAAAAAAGATGCAGAACTGCATATAGAGAATTCACTTATGTCTCTCTACAACGAAATGCTTCAGCTTAAAGAGACAATGCAAAGCTACGATTCTGAGTTAATGTACAGTTCGTTGGAACTTCTTCAAAAGGCTCTTGACGAAGGCGAAATTTCCATCATAGAATATTTTATAGAGGCTGAAAGTATCTATAACAAACTGCTTACCAGAATGGAAATAGAAAACCAATACAGAAAAGCATTAGCCAACATCTACAAAAACCGCCTGATAGACTAAATGCTGAGCGATGAGACCTATTCTTCTATTGTGCGTGGTGGTTCGTAGTTTAAAATAATTATCCCGTTTTTTACGCAATAAACGGGACATTTTATTATCTTTGCAACGTGATAATGAGACGATTATGAATATAGCAAAAGAAATAAGAAGGAGAATTAGTGGATTTTCTGAAGATTACGTTTTTACAGCATCTGATTTTGAGATAGAATCACAGAATCAATCGGCTGTTGTAAAAGCGTTAAATCGTATGGTTAAGTCTGGAGAAATCTCTAAATTGGCAAAAGGAAGAT
>CALFTK010000016.1 GCA_937916465.1 uncultured Bacteroidales bacterium | reverse complement strand
AATAATAATAATAATAATAATAATAATAATAATAATAATAATAATAATAATAATAATAATGGGCGCGACAAAAAAACAGCCTACGAAGTATCTCGCAGGCTGTTTCCAAATAAAAAATACAAATTATTATTCTGTTATAACTATGTTAAATGTTTTAACTACACCATTGTAAACAGCTTTTACAACTGCTGTACCTGTTTTTCCTTCAATCTGTGTAATTTCAAAATCAACAGCCTTGTTGTCAGCTGAAGCTGTTACTTCTGTTGACTGACCGGCAGCCAATTTAACATTAGCTTCGTACAGACTTGGCTCAACAATACCGTTTCTGTTTGTTGAACGTACAGGAGTTTCAGGAAGTTCTACTACCTGGCCACCAACCTTAATTGTTACAGTAGGAGCTACCGGACGAACCAACTGCTTCTTACCCTTGCTGAAACCAATACCTTCCAGTTCAAACAGAGTCTCGTTGCCGTTACCTTCGGCAATCAGGTAAATAGCGTGTTTGCCATCCAGATTATCAACATACTGGGCTACGTCTATTGTATAGCAAGTAACATCTTTTGAAGCACCTGCAGGCACCTGAATTGTACCAATTTCCTTACCACTCCAAACGCTGTTTTTCCAAGGAGCATCAAGCATAACCTTAATTTTGAATGCAGCATTGGTCTTAGGAGCAATAAATACATTGAACTTGGTCTTGTTCTTTGGAGCAGTGCCCTTGAATGCTTTGATACCCTTTGTATCTTTGTCCAAACCGCCAAAACCAAAGTATTTGAAACCAATAATGTCGCTATTCTTAACAACCATATCCATGCTGTTGTCCCACATATCCCATGTATCCTGCATTGACTGACCATTTGTCATAAAGCAAGCGTAACCTGCAGAATAGTAGTCGTATGGATCCAAACCAAAGATATGGAAACCTTCTGATGTTACTTCGGCACCTCTGTAGGTATCGCCATTAGCAGCTTCTGCAATCCACTCTTCGTTTTCTGCATAAGGGTTGTAACCAGTAATAGTTACAATACCACCGTCTGCTACCGGTTTTTCATCCCATTCAATCTTAACTGGAGCAACCATTGCCTGACGAGCATTACCAAAGCCACGTGGTGGACGATGATAGAATACATACCACTGGTCGTTAATCAATTCAAGGCTACCGTGTGTATTGTGTGCTGCATTTGATGTCATCAGTTTGCTGCCGTCTTCGTTTACAACAACACCGCGTGAATCAACCAATACACCACCGCTGCGCCATGGGCCTAATGGAGAATCACCAAATGCATAACGTAGAGCTGAGTTGGTGCTACCTAAACCGTAATCAGGACCTGAATAACCTGAAAATACCATAACATACTTGTTACCAACCTGACGGATAGATGAAGCTTCAAAGAAGTTGAAATCGCCAGGATTCTGCTCTTTGTAAAGTGCAGGATACTGTGTGCCGGCAGGTTCGCGAACTACACCGTATCTTGAACTTGCAGGAATGAAAGGATCTACTCTTTCTGTACCCGGACGAACTGAATACATAGTCTTCTGATCAAGCTGTGCAGCTGTTGAATGCTGGAAACCCCAGAATGCGTAGGCACGGAAACCAATTTCGTAGTCAGGATCGTTAGGATCTGTTACATATTCAATAAATACTGACGGGTCAAAACCTATAACACTACCCGGAGTGGTAGCTCTTCCATCTTCAGTAAGGTTTAGCGGAGTGAAAGGACCATCAGGACGATCGCCAACACAAACCATAGCTTCACGACGTGGTCCGCGTGAGTGTGGGTACAGATAGTATTTCTTTGTACCATCCTTCATTTTAACTTCAACCAAATCGGGAGCATACATAACGTCCCACTGATTGTCAATGTTATAAGTAAAAATTGGACCTTCGTCACGCCATTTTGTCAAATCCTCTACAGGTGCAGACCATGCGCGGATATCCGGACCGCAATAGCTTCCATAACGAACATCGTGTGAACCGATGATGTATGCACGATACTTTCCCGGATTATCAGGATCTTCAAACACTTTAGGTTCACCATCGGGCACATGTTCCCATAAAGGAAGATAAGGATTACCCGCCTGGGTGTGAACAAACTTCTGAGATGCTGCAGCATCCTTTTTCTTTGCACTTGCATCCTGGTAAGACAGGGTAGCAACTGCAGCGCACAACAATGCAAGTTGTGACTTCTTGATAATGTTTACAATTCTCATTTGTTTATAATTATTATTTTGGATGTCAATTGACCTTGTTTATCAGGTTGTAAAAATAGAAAAAATAATGTGGATTTCAAAACTATTAACACCATATTATATAATGTGACACTATTATTGGTATTATTTGCAGTTTATATCAAGAATTTATAATTTTACCCACCCAATTGACAAACTAATCAATTATAATATGAAGAAAAAATTATTAAACATTGGTGTGGCTCTGTTACTATTGGCAGGATGCACATCAAAACAGAAAGTCGAACCGGTAATTCCGCGCGATGCCGAAATTGAAAAGAGAGTAGAGGCTACTTTAAAAAAGATGACTCTTGAAGAGAAAGTTGGTCAAATGACTCAGTTAAACATTACAAGTCTGGGGCATAACGATTTCAGGACAGGTAAGTTTATTCTTGACGAAGACAAATTGGAGACCATCTTTGGTAAATATAAAGTTGGTTCTATTTTGAATAACCCATCCAGCATTCCTCCTACAAACAGAGAGTGGACAGAGATAATGACCACCATACAGAAATGGTCTATGGAATCTATGGGCATTCCTTGTATTATGGGTTTGGATCAGAATCATGGTACTACATACACCAGTGGCGGTACAATGTTCCCACAAAACATAAATATGGCTGCTACTTTCAATACAGATGCAGCTACACGTGCAGCAAGTATTACTGCTTACGAAACACGTTCTGCAAATGTTACATGGACATTCTGTCCTACAATGGACTTGAGCCGTGACCAGCGTTGGCCTCGTGCTTGGGAAAACTTTGGTGAAGATGCTTATCTGAACGCAGCAATGGGTTCAGCAGCAACCAGAGGTTTCCAGGGCGAAAATCCTAACAATGTTGATGACCAGCATATTGCAGTTTCAATTAAGCATTATATGGGTTATGGTGTGCCTGTTTCTGGTAAAGACCGTACACCTGCAGTTATAGCTCCAAACGAACTTCGTGAAAAGCATTTCGCACCATATTTGGCAGCAATCAAAGCAGGTGCACTCACTGTAATGGTGAATTCAGGTATGATTAACGGTGTTATGACACATGCCAATCACGAACTTCTTACCGTTTGGTTGAAAGAGCAGACAGGTTGGGATGGAATGATAGTAACAGACTGGGCAGATATTGACAATCTGTATAAGAGAGATAAGATAGCAAAAGATAAGAAAGAGGCTATTAAAATGGCTATCAATGCAGGTATAGATATGTCTATGGACCCATACAGCACCGATTTCTGTGACTTGCTGTTAGAACTTGTAAACGAGGGCGAAGTTCCAATGAGCCGTATTGACGATGCAGTTAGACGTGTATTGCGTTTAAAATACAGATTGGGTTTGTTCGACAAACTATTGACCAATCCTGATGATTATCCAAAATTTGCGTGCAATGAATTTGCACAGTTTGCAACAGAGGCGGCAGAAGAGAGTATGGTTCTTCTTAAAAACGATGGCATACTTCCATTGGCAAAAGGAAAGAAGATTCTGCTTACAGGTCCAAATGCCAACAGTATGCGTACTCTGAATGGTGGATGGAGCTACTCATGGCAGGGCGATATGGCCGATGTATGTGCAGCAGATTACAATACCATATATGAATCATTTGTAAACAAATTCGGTAAAGAGAATGTTATATTGGAACAGGGTGTTACATACAACAACCGTGGTTCATATTGGCAGGAAAATACTCCTGAAATTGAGAAGGCTGTTCGCGCCGCTGCAAAGGCTGATATAATTGTAGCCTGCATAGGTGAAAATTCATACTGCGAAACTCCGGGTAACTTGTCTGACCTTACATTGTCACGCAACCAGCTTGATTTGGTTAAGGCATTGGCCAAGACCGGCAAACCAATTATCCTGATTCTTAACGAAGGACGTGCTCGTATTATAGCAGAAATAGAACCATTGGCAAGTGCAGTTGTAGATATTATGCTTCCGGGTAACTATGGTGGCGATGCGCTTGCAAATCTGCTGAATGGCGATGCAAACTTTAGCGGTCGTCTGCCGTTTACATATCCAAAGGAGGTTCATTCACTTATCACCTACGACTACAAACCTTGTCAGGAGATGGATGCAATGGAGGGTGCTTATAACTATGATGCTGTTGTCTCTGTACAATGGGCGTTTGGTTATGGTAAGAGCTATACAACATACGAATATAGTAACCTGAAGGTTGATAATGCAGAATTTACAGCCGATGATATGCTTACATTTACTGTAGATGTAAAGAATACCGGTAATATGGCAGGTAAAGAGAGCGTTCTTCTGTTCAGCAGCGATTTAGTAGCTACAATATCTCCTGATGTACGCAGACTGCGTGCTTTCGATAAGATTGAACTGCAGCCGGGTGAAACAAAAACTGTTACTTTGACAATTCCTGCAAGCGATCTTGCATTTGTTGGTGCTGATGGCAAGTGGATTCTTGAAGAGGGCGATTTCAGAGTACAGGTAGGCAACCAGTTAGTAAATCTGGTTTGTACAGAAACTTATAAATGGGAGACACCAAATATTTAAAAAGGTGTTATCTGACAAGATCCAACATAATGGGGTAATCGGTTTCGGTTACTCCATTTTTTTTCAGTATATGAAAATCTTTGTCAAGTTCTGTAATGAAACTGTCAATACCTATCAGTTCTACACATTTCCTGTATGACGATATAGCGTTTTCTACTTCACCAATTACCCAATACAGATGTCCTGAATTCAGATAATCCTGTGCCGATGGCGATGATGCAGTACAGAGTCGGTCGTAGTATTCAATTGATTTTTCTCTGTTTCCTGAAAGAAATGCACACCATGCTATAGCTCGCCATGCTTTTACAGAATCTGGTTGAATATATTCCACTTTATGAAAACGAGCTAATGCCTGACTATACTTTTCCTGTTCTACATAGCATTGTCCAATCTGCATCTGGAGTGTCATATTATCAGGGTCGGCACTCTCTATAGCCAAAAGCATCTGTAGGGCTTCATCAGGTTGCCCTGTCAATCTGTAACACTGTGCCAAATGACGCATAGTCCACAGATTATCAGGTCTTAGTATATCAGAACGGTTGTATGATTCTATAGCCTCCTTATAGTTGTTGCAACGTTGGTAAGCATAACCCAATTTCTGATAAAACTGATAATCTATATCGGCAGGAGAGTAGCTGTTTTCCAAAGCAGAAAGAATTTCGGCAGATTCTGCATAATACCTCTTTTTAAGCAGATATTCAGCAATATTTCTGCGTGTACTATTGCTTTCAATTAGTTTTGATAGAGTGTTGTAATGTAGAAAGAGTACATCCTTTGCAAACATATCAGTAAATTCGTGACGTCTGGAAAAGAGCTTAAAAAATCTATACAGGTCCTGAATATACTGTTTTGCCAATACTTCAAACTTTGCATTGCCTTTTAGCTTCTGTTTCTCTTTTTTCTCTATCTCATCCAATTCATTGGCTCCTTCAATCTGGCCTACAAGCATATCGCGTTGTGATTCCGGAATTTGCGAAAATGTAAAGCAGAAAGAGTATTTGTCTGAATTACAAAAGACACTGCTGTCTGTTATTGCCCTGCCTATGGTTGATTTTGTTAAGGTATCATCTACTATTCCCGGAATATCTGTTCTAAAAGGGCGGAACCAATTGGCTATATCTCTAAAGAATGGGTAACTCTTCAGGTTTGAAAAAGTGCTCATATAGACATCGGCTCCCTCCATCTGGAGTTCTGTCATCTCCATCAGTTTGTCCTTAACCCCGGATTCCTCCATCCATTCGTTCCAATCAGGGTTTGCATCTTCATCAATTGAGATATCTTCGTTAGACAAACCACCCAGTTTTGGGTTTCTGAGCATTGCCGGAATTATCTCTTCACGCATCTTCTTATCTATCTTATTGGTCTCTTTAGACAGAAGAAGTATGGTTTGTATTATGTATAGATGTTCTTCAGTATCGCTATTATCCTGTAGTAGCGATATTTGCGAAACCAGAGTAGGGAATAGGGGTATGATATTGTGGTGCAAAATAATAGCCAGCAACATTCCTACAGTAGCACGTACCGATATTTCTGTGGTTATGTGGTGAGATATGGTAATAAGCAATGATAACTTTTCCGGATCGAATCTCTCTATCAATGACAGGGTTATGGCACTGACAATAAGTTCTATGTCCTGAATCTTGATAAATGGAGAATCAATTAACTCCATCATCTCTTCTTTATAGGCATTACTCCATAAAACGGAGGTCCAGATGTTATCGAAAAGCTCTATAATAAGCTGTTCGTAATTGGGGAGAGATGTATCTTCCGCATAACTTTCCAAACTTTTTCTGTAATACGCCAAGTCTCGGTTATTGCGTACAGCATCCAGTCTGGTGTGTTGAAAATAGAGAGACATATCAGTCTTGAACAGTCTTTGACGTACCACGTCGTCGGTCAGTAGCAAGGCACTGGCTATCAATTTGTTATAAAGTGCTTCTCTGTGTGCGTCGGGACGTCCTATGGAAAAATATTTCATCATATAGCTATATGACATATTCAGTTCATCATAGCGCGATGTAACAGACCAATCTGTAACACCATCCATAAGAACTCCAATCTTTTCTAAGGACTCTTTCAGCCTTTTGGCAAGAAGCATTTTTTTTATTTCGGCAGCCTCTTTCCTGATATTCTTCTCCATTATACCTATTATTAATATAGTAGGGACATAGATAGTGCTCTACATCCCTACATATTTTGTGGAATATTATCCTTGAACTGCAGCTATACCAGGCAGAACTTTACCTTCTATAGCTTCCAACAATGCACCACCGCCTGTTGAAACGTATGATACCTGGTCAGCCAGACCGAACTTGTTGATACAAGCAACTGAATCGCCACCACCAATCAGTGAATATGCACCATTCTTGGTTGCTTCGCAAATAGCTTCAGCAATAGCTTTTGAACCAACGGCAAACTTATCCATTTCGAATACACCACATGGACCATTCCAAAGAATAGTCTTTGAATTTACAATAGCTGTCTTAAATAGTTCAATAGTCTTTGGACCTATGTCAAGACCTTCCCAACCATCCTGAATCTTGTCTGAATCTACAATCTGAGTATTTGCGTTAGGTGAGAAATCGTCAGCAACAACAGAATCGATAGCAAGAAGCAGATTAACGTTGTTCTCTTTTGCCTTCTTCATAATGTCAAGAGCAAGTTCCAGTTTGTCATCTTCGCAAAGTGACATACCAATAGTACCACCCATAGCCTTTTTGAAGGTGTAGGTCATACCACCACAAAGAATCAGGTTGTCAACCTTGGTAAGCAAATTTTCAATGATGTCAATCTTTGTAGAAACTTTAGAACCACCCATGATAGCTGTGAATGGACGTACAATGCTGTTCATAACCTTATCAACTGCATTAACTTCCTTAGACATCAGATATCCGAACATCTTATGGTCAGCATCAAAGTAGTCAGCAATAACAGCTGTTGTACCATGTTTACGGTGAGCTGTACCGAATGCATCGTTTACATAAACATCAGCGTATGCAGCAAGAGTCTTTGCGAACTCTTTCTGAGCAGCTTTCAGTTCTTTCTTAGCTGCATCGTATGCAGGATCGTCTTTCTCTATGCCACGTGGTTTGCCTTCCTCTTCTGCATAGAAACGAACGTTTTCAAGTAACAGAGCTTCGCCATCTTTTAAAGCGGCAACTGCATCCTGAGCCTTCAAACAATCGTCAGCAAACTTAACTTCAACACCAAGCTTTTCAGAAACATGTGCCAAAATGTGCTTCAATGAATACTTTGGATCCGGATTCTTTTTAGGACGACCCATGTGTGAAGCGATGATAAGGCGACCACCATCAGCTATAATCTTCTTCAGTGTAGGCATTGCTGCACGAATACGTGTATCGTCAGTAATGTTGAAATTCTCGTCCAGTGGAACATTGAAGTCCACGCGTACAAATGCCTTCTTTCCGGCAAAGTTGAAGTTGTCAATTGTTGTCATAATTGTTGTATTTAGTTAATTACAAGTTTTTTATATCAAAATTATCTCTCTCCTTTTGATTGGAAGTATTTGGAATATGGTGGCAAATCTTCTGTCAACCATACGTTACCTCCTACAATAGTATCGTGTCCAATACGTATTCTACCTAAGATAGATGTATTTGAATATACAATTACATTGTCCTCTATAATAGGGTGACGTGGCAGATTTATAGGATTACCGTTTTCATCAAACTTGAAACTCTTTGCTCCCAACGTGACACCCTGATAAAGCTGTACATGGTTTCCAATAATACAAGTTTCGCCTATAACAACACCTGTACCATGATCTATGCAGAAATATTCGCCAATCTGTGCTCCGGGATGTATGTCTATACCGGTAAGCGAATGTGCCAACTCAGTTATGATTCTGGGTAAAATAGGCACTCCAAGCTTATGCAGCGAATGTGCCATTCTATAGTGAACCATTGCCACTATAGTAGGGTAGCAGAGTATAACCTCTTCATGGCTTACTGCAGCAGGGTCACCGTCGAATACCGCCTTAACGTCAGTTCCAAGCACACTTCGCAAGTTTGGAATTTCATCTATAAAATTCTGTGCAAGCTGCTGGCCTGTTCCGGGCAGTTCCATGCTGAATATATTTCCTATAAAATCTATTTGTCGGGATAGTAATGTGTAGAGTCTGCTCAGAGATGTTGATATATCGACAGCACCAAAATAATTGGCAAACACCACCGAACGAAACAGTTTGACAGATTCCTTTATTTCTGCTCTGTCTATAGTCTTTTCGCATATCGATGGAATGTTTACATCGGCTGTCTTGAGTTTCTCTGTAACGTTCCTGATACTATTAAAAATATCTTTTTGTTCCATTTTTCTAAAATTCATCTGCAAAGTAACAATTATTATTGAATAAAAGCAACCAAAAAATGTGTTTTTACCCTTAATAGTTGTGAATATGTTTCCATTGTAGTTATCTTTACACACAAATTTCAAGAAAGATGAAAGAGAATATACTGGAATACGTAGGCAAGACCCCACTTGTCAGATTATCAAATATTATAAACAGACACTCCCTTTGTGCCAATGTAATTGTGAAAATAGAAGCCTATAATCCCGGTGGAAGTGCTAAAGACAGAGTAGCGCTTAATATGGTTCTGAAAGCCGAAAAAGAGGGTAGAATAAAACCCGGAGCAACCATTATAGAACCTACAAGTGGCAATACCGGTATAGGTTTGGCTTTGGTAAGTGCTGTACGCGGTTACCACCTTATATTAACTATGCCCGAAACTATGAGTATAGAGCGTAGAAAATTGGTAGCAGCATACGGAGCAGAGGTGGTACTTACACCCGGTGCTGAAGGTATGAAAGGGGCAATAGCCAAAGCAGAAGAATTGCAGAATTCTATTGAGGGCAGTATTATAATGGGACAATTTGATAATCCCGATAATACAGAGGCGCACTATCTTACTACAGGTCCGGAAATATGGCACGATACAGATGGTATGGTCGATGTTTTTATAGCCGGAATAGGAACAGGCGGTACTGTAAGCGGTACAGGAAAATATTTAAAAGAACAGAATCCTGATATTCAGATTATTGGAATAGAACCAGCAAATTCACCATTCCTGACAGAAGGCCGAAGTGGAGCGCATGGACTGCAGGGGATAGGAGCCGGATTCAAACCATCAATACTGAATGTTGATGTAATTGATAAGTTTGTTACAGTAAAAGAGGACGATGCATATAGTGCAGCACGCCTTTTGGCAAAAGAAGAGGGGATACTTGCCGGAATATCATCGGGAGCTGTAATGCATGTTGCCCTGCAGTTGGCAAAACAGCCTGAGAATGCAGGAAAGAATATTGTAGTGTTGCTGCCCGATACCGGCGAAAGGTATCTATCTACTGAACTTTGGAGTTAAAATATTTGCATACACCGGTCAGACCGCACTCACCACATTTGGGATTTCGTGCCATACAGGTGTAACGGCCATGCAGAATAAGCCAATGATGTGCTTTTGATAATATCTCTTCCGGAAAATACTTGACCAGTTCGCGTTCCACGCTAAGTGGTGTGGTGCATCGTTTTGGAACCAGACCTATACGGTGGCTTACTCTGAAAACATGAGTGTCAACAGGCATTGCCTGACCACCAAAAGCTACAGCCAGCATTACGTTGGCTGTTTTTCGTCCTACGCCCGGAAGTGTGGTCAAATCATCAATGGTAGTGGGTACATTACCATCAAATTCAGCTACAATCTTTGCTGCCATTTCGGCCAAATGTTTGGCTTTGGCATTTGGATAAGATATACTCTTAATGTAAGGAAATATATCTTCTGCTGTAGCTTTAGCCATTTCATTTACTGTGGGAAAGGCTTCAAAAAGGGCAGGAGTGACCATGTTCACCCTCTTGTCAGTACATTGTGCCGACAAAATTACTGCCACAAGCAACTGATAAGGCGATGAAAAATGCAGTTCCGATTCAGCTACCGGTATGGCTTTGCTGAAATAAGAACTGCATATATTGTATAATTCCTGCTTTTTCAAATTAGTAAGCCGATTCAAATTCTTTCAGGAAGCGTACATCGTTTTCTGAGAACATACGCAAGTCTTTAACCTGATACTTTAGGTTTGTAATACGCTCTATACCCATACCCAGTGCATAGCCCGAATATACAGAACTGTCTATACCGTTCAGTTCAAGAACATTAGGATCTACCATACCGCAACCCAAAATCTCTACCCAACCTGTACCTTTACAGAAAGGACAACCTTTACCGCCGCAAATGTGGCAGCTGATATCCATCTCTGCCGATGGTTCTGTAAATGGGAAGTAGCTTGGACGCAGACGAATCTTGGTGTCGGAGCCGAACATCTCCTGTGCAAAGTATAGCAACAACTGTTTTAAGTCTGTAAAGCTTACGTTTTTATCTACGTAAAGAGCCTCTACCTGATGGAAGAAACAGTGTGCGCGATAGCTGATTGCTTCGTTTCTATATACTCTGCCCGGACAGATAATGCGGATAGGTGGCTGTGAAACCTCCATTACGCGACTCTGTACCGACGATGTATGTGTACGGAGAATAATATCGGGATGTGATTCAATAAAGAAAGTATCCTGCATATCACGAGCAGGATGATCTTCTGCAAAGTTCATTGATGAGAATACGTGCCAATCATCTTCCACTTCGGGACCATCGGCAAGTACAAAACCAAGACGAGAGAATATCTCAATGATTTCATTCTTGACAATAGTTAGCGGATGACGTGTACCAAGTTCAACAGGGTAGGCTGTACGTGTCAAATCAGGACGATCCAGAACTGCGGCCTTCTGTTCAAAAGATGCCTTCAGTTCATTTATCTTGTCCTGAGCCAAAGTCTTCAGCTGGTTCAATTTTTGTCCAACCTCTCTTTTCTGTTCAGCGGGCACGTTACGGAAATCGGCCATCAGGTCATTGATTATACCCTTTTTGCTGAGGTATTTTAGGCGCAATGCCTCAAGTTCCTCTGCACTGTTCGCTACCAATCCTTCAATCTCTTTAACGAGATTATCAATCTTTTGTATCATTTTTTGCAAAAACTCTTTATTTGAAATGCAAAATTAGCAAAAAAAGATATGCCAAGGCCAAGAACTTTATAGTAATTTTGCAGAAGTATGAAGATTATTAATAATTGTCCGCTAAAAGAGAGGCATACATTCGGTATGGATGTAATGGCTGACCGACTGATAGAGTTCGCTAACGAGGATGAACTTAAGAGTGCATTGACCGGTGCTGTCAAACCATTGTTATTTATGGGTGGTGGCAGTAATCTGCTTTTTCTGAACAATTATTCAGGCACAGTGCTTCATTCCGTTATTGATAATATTAACATAGTTGCGGAAGACGATAACTCAGTATCTGTGCGTGTGGGTTCGGGCGTTGTATGGGACGATTTTGTAGCCTACTGTGTAGAAAAAGGTTGGTGGGGAGTGGAAAATCTCTCTCTTATTCCGGGCGAAGTAGGTGCAAGCGCAGTACAAAACATAGGTGCATACGGAGTAGAGGTTAAAGATGTGCTACAGAGCATTGAAGCCATATCAGTGGATGATTTGTCTAAACGCATATTTACAAATGCAGAGTGTAACTATGCGTATCGCGATAGTATCTTCAAGAAAAGTTTAAAAGGTAAATATGTGATTACATACGTTACATATCGTCTTTCAAAAAAAGCAAATCCCAATATAGGATATGGAGCATTAAAGAGTGTGCTTGCAGAAAATCCATCGTTAAAGGAGATAAGAGATGCAATCATAGCTGTTCGTAATTCCAAACTACCGGATCCAAAGGTATATGGTAATGCCGGCAGTTTCTTTATGAATCCTGTCATTCCTATGGAACAGTTTGTTGCATTGCAGAGCAGATATCCGGAAATTCCATCATATCCAGCTTCGGAGGGCTATATTAAAGTACCGGCAGGCTGGCTTATAGAAAAGAGCGGATGGAAAGGAAAATCGTTGGGAAATGCAGCTGTTTATGAGAAACAGGCTTTGGTGCTTATAAACAGAGGTGGAGCTACCGGAATGGAGGTTAAACATCTGGCAGACACTATAATAGAAGATATTAAGGAGATATTTGGCATAACATTACATGCAGAAGTAAATTATATAGAATGAAGATAACATTTTTAGGCACAGGAACATCTATTGGAGTACCGGAGATGCGTTGCGGTTGCGCTGTATGCACATCGCAAAACCCAAAAGACACCCGATTAAGAACATCGGTTTTAATAGAAGATGACCACACTCATATTCTGATAGATTGCGGACCCGATTTTCGTGCGCAGATGCTGCATCATAAAGTGGATACAATAGATGCTGTATTGGTTACACACGAACATTATGACCATGTAGGCGGTATAGACGATTTGCGTCCATACAGTTTTGTAAAGACCCTTCCTGTATATGCCGAAAAGTTTGTTATAGAGCATCTTCTGCAACGTATTCCATACTGCTTTGGAAATAATAAATATCCGGGTACACCACAATTGGAACTCATGGAGATTGAAGCAGGCAAATCATTCAGTGTAGGTTCGTTTGATATACTGCCTATCCGTGTAATGCACGGAAAACTGCCTATATTGGGTTACAGAATAGGATCTATGGCTTTCATTACCGATATGAAGAGTATAGACGATACACAGGTAGCGCTTCTGAAAGATTTGGATTTGCTAATAGTAAATGCTCTGCATACCAAAGAACATCCTACACACCAGAACCTGATGCAGGCAATTAACTTTGCTGAACGCGTAGGCGCCAAAGAGACCTGGTTTGTACACATGAGTCACAGGGTAGGGCTGCACGACTTTGTGGATGCCCGTTTACCAAAACACATCCACCTGGCTTACGATGGATGTGTTCTGAATATCTGATTCGGTTTATCTTACATTCTCTTTCAGAGTATCGCTTATTACCTTCTTCATCTGCAAGGTACGCTCTTCTGCCAGACCTCGTTTTTCAGGTTTGAACATCTTCTTGTATTGGCATTTGCCAACCTTGATATGTTTCAGTGGCTTTTCTGCAATGTCGTTAAGCGAACCGCCAACATTTACACCTAATCTTATAGGTAGCGGACAGTCTGTCAATGAAACGTGATAGTTGCAATCCAGATCCTTGTTTATATTGTGACGACCGGCAACAACTGCCTGATATTTGTCCATGTGAATAAGGAACGGATACAGATCTACTTTGTTACGCAATACCTGCATTTCAACCGACATACTGTCTATCTTGTTTTCTGCATTCTTGCTCATCAGCAGTTTGCGCTTTATGCCGTCAAACACTTCACTGTCCATAATTACCAAATCTTTACCCTCTATGGCTGCTGCACCTATAAGAGTAGGCATTTTTGGCATATAATCGGCTTTTAGATTTGTTTCGGCAGCCAGATGGAACTGTGCTTCGCCATCGAACGATTTCAACATAGGAACAATGGAATCGATAGATGGAATAAGGTCTATCAATTCGTCAATCTGAATATCCAGCAGGTGGAAATCCAAACCTACATAGAGATCGTCGCGGGCAGGTGTTTCGTATATGGCTGTAAGCTGCATTTCGGCTGAATTCGATGAGAAACCAAGCTCCTGAAGCACTATAACTCCATCGCGAATAGTAACATCGCCACCCACATTATTAAATATATGGTCGTTGAAATTTATTTCAGAAAGATTAGTGTAGAGTGTCAAATCTATGCCTTCAGGTACCATGAATGGATCTGCTATAGTAACTGTATCGCTGCTGGCAGATTCTGTTACGGTTACACTGCTTATGGTATCTGCGCTTTCTGATGATACGGTAAAGTCGTTTATCAGTGCAAGCAGTTCTGTTACATCGGCATAATCGGATTCCAGGAATAGTTCACCGGTCAGCATGCCTGTCTTTTCTACGTATGCACCTATATTATATACGTTACCCCAAAGCATAATGTCTGAATTGCCTATCTGCAAACGGCTATCGTTAATGTTAAACTGACCAAGCGAGAAGTCAAGTTCCAGATATGGCATTTCAACAGGCTCTTTCAGCAGGTCTAAGCTGGCATCTTCCATGCTTAGCTGAAGAATAGGATTCCACTGCAGCAGCAGATCCTCTTTTGTATCGTCATAGACAGCCATTGCAAGCAGTGAAGTTATACCTGTCTGGGCAGACAGCATACTACCCATACCTGCATTCAGTTTGTCGTAATCCAGATTTACCATTAACATGGTTTTATTGTTGTTTGGCGAAACTGTAGCACTGAGTGCGGCATTCTCTGTATATAGATTCATGGTGTCCATAGATGCCTTTAGCATGGCTACATTTATATCTGCTTTTGCAGAAATAGCTGTTATGGTATCCATAAAGTCGGCTACCTCTATTTCAGCCACAAAGTCTTGCAAATAAGCATCAATATTTGTGGAATCTATCATCTTTGCATTCAAATCTGTTGCCTTAAGCGTAATGTCTGCTGACACCTTACTGTTCTGACTGCCGGGGTAGGTTATACCTGCCCATACAAAGCCTGATTCAGCAAATATAGAATCGTTATATGCTGCATCCAGATTGGTTAACGCAAGTATGGCGTTGGCTTTGTTAAGCATCATTTCGCCGTTAGCATGTATTCCGCCATCAATATCGATTTTTGTGTCCATCAATGCATCTAATTCAATACCTTCGACCAGATATTTTAAAGATTCGGGAATCATCTCCATCAGCGATATCATATCTACGCTGTGCATCTCAATATTGGCATTACCTTTTATATCGCCATTGCTGCTTAAATTTGCATTTGCACTAAAATTCAGACGTTTATCTATGGCTTTTACGTATGCTCTGTTTATAGCAATGTTTGTAATGGCTGTATCTGCCACAACAGGCAGAGAAACAGAGAGAGGCCAGTTGTTTACGTATGTATCGCCATCAAGTGCAAAATGGAGTGATGATGTAGCCAGATAGGGGTTTGCTGTGATTTTGTCATCTTTAAGCGACAAATCTGTTACAAATGACAAATCTTTCAAATTTGCAGCCATTGGTGCTGCACCACCCATATTGAACTGAATACCATCTCCTTTTGCCGATAGTGAACCGCTTATGTTATTCATATCCTGATTTGTTGCGGCCAACATATCTACGTTCAGAGCGGAAATAGCAGCGTTTATATCGCCATTAACAGAATCCTGCATCTGTACGTCCAGATTTGAAAGTGCAAACTTCAGATTATCGGCATTTATCATCTCTTCGTTTATGGTAACATCTGCAACACTCATCAGGAACTCTTCAAGAGAGGCTTTTATGCCATCTGCGTTGAAGTTTACAGATTCACCATTGACAATTGCATTAAGCTGAATATTGCCGTTTGATGTCTGATAAACAGCATTGTTTATGGTCATTCCGGTATTTTTTAGCGATGCATTCATATCGTCTATGGCAGCTGCTATAAGTGATGTATTCAGATTACCGCCCAATGTTATTTTTTCGGCATCCATTTTCGCATTGCCTCTAAATTCTACACCATCTATAGCAGCGGCTATCGATGTAGAATCGGCTATCTGTGCCACAATTTTATCTATGCCTGCATTGATTGATGCATGCATATCTGTGCCGTCCAATATGCCACTTACATCTATTCCAAGTCCATCTATTGATGCGCTTATATTTGACTGATTATCAATATATGTAGTACTGATGTTTTGAAGTCTTATCTGTCTTAAATCTACATATAGTTCAAAATCGGTCGATGCTTCTGTTTCTTCAGGTTCTATAACGGCTACTGCAGAATCGGCAGGCAAGAATATATCCAAGTTGGTTGCTCCGCTTTCTGATATAAAGAGGTTTGCCTGTAAATCGTTTGAAAAGAGGTGTTCTACTATTATTTTACGCTCTTTTACAAGCGCTTTCATATCTACAAAGGTATAGAATGTACCACTATGCAGCAGAGTATCCGAAGCAGACTCTTCCATTTCATCAAAAACTGTAAGGCCATAGAATTCAAATGCCAGGAACGGGTAAGAACTTACTAAAGAGAGTCCTACTTTATCTACCTCTGCATTGCAAGGAAGATATTTATCTATCACCTGATTGGCAGTCTTAGTTAGTCTTTGGGGAGAAAAAACAGTCCAAGAGAGTAACAAGAATATAACTATTATCACACCCAAGATGGATGCTAATGTTATACCGCCTATTTTAAGTGTTTTCTTTACAGTTTTGTTCATAATTACTTAGTGTATGTGTATTTGGTTCTTGATGGGTCGTTCTGGTCGTACCATACCAGTTTGTTGGCAGACAGTGACTCTATAACGTATGTCTCTATGGCTGCCACATTTACTCCGGAACCCTTTACAGTTATATCTAAATACTGGTCTGAAAGTGTCCAGGTGTAGGTTTTTCCATCTCCATTTGTGTCTCTGTAACTACCTGAATGGTCCTGGTTGAATGTGTAGTAGAAACCACCTTCGTAATCGGCACAATACCATGTTCCGTACAGCAGTTCCTCTTCAAAATCTGTTTTGGCACAACCTGCAAACAGTGCCATCACACACACCATCACTGCCCATAACCTTAATATCTTTTTCTTTGTTCTGTTCATATTCTGTCTCATTCTATTCTGTAATTAATGTTCGTTTTAAACCACAAAGGTAATATAGTTTTTCGTGGCTGTCAAATTCAATCCTATTTTAACATAAAACAACGGTAACTGAAAGATAACCAATAATGCTTTTGTAGTTCTGCCGATAAGAAAGATCTGCTTAGCATTTCTTTAACCAACGGTTGTTCTATCGTAAACATATCTATTTCCTGTTTTATTACTCTGTTTGGTAGTCCAATACGTCTTCCAAATTCTTCAAAATCGGCACGGCTTACAGTGTGAGTATCTGTAAAAGTCATTCCCTCCTTAAATAATCCTTTGTCAAGTGCGAAAATCCTAGGTTGACGCAGTTGTAACGATGTATTTATAAGGTCGTAAGCTGGAGATAAACGATACTCTCCATTACGTTCTAAAAGCGAAAAGTTTTTCAGATGTGCATCGTCATTAAGAGTAACAAAGTTAAATAATATCAATCTGAAGAATCTGCGAATATCCACCAAAGCAGCTTTTGTGTATTTGTGAATAATTTCTGCGCAATCTTCGTAACTGGCTTTATCATACTTATAATTTGATCCTCCATTATCTTTTGTATAGCCCATTAACGCGGCAAAATCTTCCTGTTTATATTTGCCATTTTTATGAACATCAAAACGACGGGTTATATATGCCGGTGTACCATCTTCAAAAAAACATAACGCATTAGCAGCTGTCTTAATTCCATATACTTGAGATGCAATCTGCATAGTGACATGTTCGTTTGCGGCGCAATAATCTCTGTTGATGATGTTATAGCTTGTAGGACGAGGCTTCAATATAAAAGTTCCTGTTTCTCCTTTACGGGCATATCGCATTACATTGTTATCTACCACAACAGAAAATTTGGGTTGTGCTCCCGAAAGCGATATACGACCTATATTACTGATAGCATCGTTGGCTTGAATTGTATCGGTTTCAGGATTTGGACCGGAAAATATATGCGATACTGTTTTACAATTAAATAACGCCTTACACGCTGTTGGCGAATAGGTGGTAAAGCCCTCTTGTAGTGTTGAGGGGCAAATGTTTAGTTCTTTCATAGATTTATAGGTTTTATAGTTATTGCTCCAATGGTATCGAATTGACAAGTTGCTAATAAAATGCCAAAATCATCTTCTGCATCTATATGTAGAAGTTGTGATTGTATTTGTCTGTTTTCTCCTTCTGACAGCATATTTGAGAATACAGAAAATAGGTAGGACGAATGATATGGTTCTGATTGTAATGGAAGTGTAAGACTTACCGGTTCACACTTATCACTTAACAGATATGCCTTATCATAGATGAAAGTGTATTCACCCTTATCGTTTTCTGAAAGAGTGCCAACTTTAATGTTGTGCAGATATACTTCGCATTGTCTCATATATTCAATCCTTTATCTTTGCGCTGATTTTTAAACCAAGAACATTGCAAATAGAGAGTAGGGTTTCAATTCTGGGGTTTCCTGTTCCGCGTTCCACAGCAACCACAGTATTTATACTAACATTTGCTAAATCGGCCAGTTCTTGTTGAGTTATTTGAAGAACCTGCCTGCGTCGCTTTATTTCCATCCCCAACTCCTTCATTTTCGCAATATATTGGTAATTCTCCGCAAAAATAGCAATCAATTTTGAAAATCACAACCAATTTCACACTATATTGTGATTTTTAAGGTAGCTTGTACAAATGATGAGATATAGAATTGTTGTAGGAAACTACTAAAATCTTTAATCACAATAGAATAGTACTAAAAACATTTTGTAGTTCTGCAAATGTCTTGCATTTAACTACAGTGGCATCAAGATTGATATCTTTCTCCTTAAATTGTGTACGTTGAACTACGTCAAAAACAACTTGAATATCTTCCGGAATGTTTATAGTTTCTATTTTAAGGTTTGGAGATTGATCTCTCATTATGACATTATAGTATTCATCAACAAAACTTCTTGTTGCAAACTTTACGTCAGAAAAGTCAACAACAACATATTCACTCTCTGTATTTTTTATATACAAGAGCAAATCATTTACCGCAAATCTTGATTTAAGATCTGAACTTAATACTTTTGTTATGTCAACGATAAGTTTCATAGTGCAAATATATAGATTAATTTTACTCAATGTAGTTAACGTACTGAAAATCCATCAGACATTCTGTTATCGTCAATATTAACTTTTAATTCAATTTTCATAGTTTTAAATTTTGGTGTGCGTTTTGTCAATTCACCATGTGCGTAGCAAAGGTATAGATTGTATTTTTAATATGCAAATACAATTATTAATTATACAGCTATGAGTAGAAAGAGAATAGGATTTATGAAATTTATGAATGTTCAGATAGAGCAGTTAAAGAGTGCAAACAGATTTGGAACAGCTAAAAACTACCAGAAATGTCTGAAAAGCTTTTCCACATTCTTAAAGGGTAGGGATGTTGCAGTATCGGCAGTAAATAATGAACTAATATGGCAATACAATACATACCTTATTAATAGAAGGTTAGTCAAAAACTCCATATCGTTCTACATGAGAATACTGCGTACCGTGTATAACAAAGCGGTAAAACAGAAATTTGTAACACAAAGCCATCCCTTTGCTGATGTCTATACCGGTATAGACCAAACCAGAAAACGTGCAGTACCGGAAACAGTAGTCAAGGAACTTAAAAACCTGAATCTTGATAACAACCCGGAACTCAGTTTGGCTCGCGACCTTTTTATTTTCAGCTATTGTTGCAGAGGTATGTCGTTTGTTGATGTAGCCTTTCTAAAGAAGAACGATATAAAAGATGGAGTAATATGCTACAAACGAAAGAAAACGGGACAACTTATGATGGTAAAGATAGAACCTTGTATAAAAGCAATTATGGAACGTTATAACCGTAACAGTTTTATCTATGTGTTTCCGATTCTTAAGTCGGTTGAATACAGTAAAGCATTCAGAGAGTATCAGTCAGCCATAAATATCTATAACCGAAATCTACGCAGACTTTCAGTGACGTTACGGTTAGAGAGTACACTTACATCATACACTGCTCGCCACAGTTGGGCTACTGCAGCACGGAAACATAACATACCTATTTCTGTAATCAGCGCCGGAATGGGCCATACATCGGAACAAACCACCCGTATCTATCTTGCAATGTTGGAAAATATCGTCATTGACAATGCCAATCAGACCATTTTAAACGGATTAGGTGTTTAGTTCATTTTAGAGAACACTACAGGGATTTGTAATTTATTGTAATTATGGATATTATGTTGACTTGGTGCATCTGATTATAATGTTGGTTTATAGACATTGGAACATTGCGGTATATATAATGACTTTATACTCAATTAGTGTTATGTAAATATTATTTAACTAAAAACCTTGCTATAGATATATCAAACTGAAATTTATTTATAAAATTTCTAAAAAAATCTATTGATTATTAAATTGTTTTTCTTTAGTTTTGCGGTTGTTTGGTTCTCTAAAATGAACTAAACAAAGATATGTATTTACAGTAGTTCACTTGCTAACCGCCAATAACCAAGTCATCCAACTAATGGATAAATAGACAAGATTATTCCCTGTGACAAGTGACCGCGAAGCGCGCCCAAAATCAATGTACAACAAGAGTTTATTGCAGAAATATATTAAGTGTTTATTTGATATATTTGCACTTGTAATAGGTGCATTATCTTTCTTATTTAGTTTCTTTGGATTTCCTAAAACGTCACTTGTATTTTGTAGTCTTTCTGCATTGTTATGCGTTGTATATTTATTGTATGCAATTTATTTATTGTGCAATAAAGTTAAGTTTGATTGGCATCTAATAAATGGTCATTATTTTAGGAAAGTAATATGTATTGTAATTCTATTACCCTCATTGTTCACGACTTGTATCAACATCCACTATTTGCTAATTTCGCATCGTAATGCGCCACAAAAGGAATTAGTTTTTGAAGAATCATTGTATGCAATAAATGACTCAATTGATGAGTCTATAAAAACACGTCAAGAATCGCCATCATTATACTGGAGCGTTATCTATCATTTTGTAGATCCCGGTAATCAGCACATGACAACAACTAAAACCGGCAGAACATGGGCAACGTTAATAGCTATAGTTGGAGTTTTTGTTTTTAATGGTTTGTTAGTAACTACCGTTATAGCTTGGATAGACAGACGTAAGGAAAGGTGGATGAAAGGTGAGGCCAAATATAGAAACATACTTAAACATAATTTACATTATATAGTCATAGGAGGCAATGATGTGGTGATAGGTATAGTCAAACAATTATTAGAAGAAGTTGATTCAGATAATCCATATATTCTCATTCAAACATCTCGTGATGTTGAATTATTCAGAAAAGAATTATTCTCAACATTGAACACCAGTCAACAACAACGTATAATAATATACTATGGAAATCGCACTTCTATAACTGATATATCTGAATTGTATATAGAGGAAGCAAAAGAGGTCTACATTATAGGAGAGGACACTCGTGTAGATGATATCGAATCTTACCATGATACAATGAATATGGAATGTCTGAATTTGTTGTTAGAAAACTATAAAACTACAACAATTGGAGTTCAAATAAGTAATACCCTGCCAAAAGTCAAAGAATATAGGACACTATTGGCAAATGCAACAAATAATGAAGACAAAAATAAAATCCGAGAAGCACACCAAGAATTAGAAGATATATGGAGTAAACGTCAACAATTGAAATGCCGTGTTATGTTTGAATATCAAACAACATTTTCGGTTTTTCAGTTTTACGATATAGAAGAAGATGTAAATGCATTTATTGATTTTAGACCATTTAATTATTACGAAATTTGGGCCCAGAAAGTATTAATAAATAAAGAGTGTAATTCAGAAAGACTTGTAGATAATTTTAAAAATCCATATAACTACATGCCATTAGAGGGCCCTGATGGCATAAGAATTAATGATGATAATTATGTGCATATCTTTATTGTTGGCATGTCCCGCATGGGAGTAGCGATGGGGGTAGAAGCAGCTCATCTGGCTCATTATCCAAATTATGAACAAAAGAAGATTCGTACCAAAATTACATTTATAGATAAAAATGCAGACAAGGAGAAGGATTTCTTTATGGGAAGATTTAAAGAACTATTTGCACTATCTCATTGGCGTTATGGTAATATTGATGATAAAGAAAAATTGAACTGGTGTGAACCATATATCCCTACAGGTTTTGAATACTTAGGTAATGATTTCATAGATATAGAGTGGGAATTTATAAATGGTGGTATTGAGACCAACTCAATTCAAGACTATATATATAATTCTTGTAATCCTTTGGCAAAAGTTACTATAGCTATATGTTTGCCTGAATCTAATCGTTCTCACGCTGCTTCATTGTATATCAATAAAAGGATTTATGAATCAGATTCTTTATTACAGGTTTTAGTGTACAACAGATATGGTAGTTCTATAATCAACACGTTTAAAGGCAATGTTTCGCAATATCCCTATAAAGGTAAACTTAAGGCATTTGGCTCTTCTGCAAACAGTCTTGCTATTGAGTATCTAAAGACAAGCGAACTAATTGGTAAATATATTGGATTTGCTTATAACGAGACAAACGAAATAAACAATATAACTTATAAAGGTAAATCTAAAGTTGCGTGTAGATGGTCTAACATATATAATGGTAATACATTATGGACCAAATTGCGTAGTATAGGCTTCTTTAATCATGATTTTATGGATGATAAGAAGTTTATAGAAGTGCTTGCTGATGTAGAACACAATCGTTGGGTTGTAGAACAATTACTAATGAATTTTCGTCCTTTGACGTATGAAGAACAAAAAAATGAACTATTGGTGAACAATAAGAACAAGAATGTACTAAAAAGTAAAATGGCCCATATTGATATTTGTTCAAACAAAAAATTACTTGAAATAGACAAAGATGTACGTAAATATGATGTTATGCTGACTGAATGTTTATTTAGAATTCATAACAGTATGTAATTAGCTATATACAGATGTCAGAACAACAAATAATAGAGGCATTGATAGCGCGAGATGAGCGGATAACACAGCAGTTCTTTTTCAAGGACTGCCGTCCGCTTTTTTTGAGTGTTATACGATATGTATTCTCATATGAGGTGGATTATGATGAGTTCGTGAATGAATTCTATCTGCACCTTATGGAGAACGATGCGTATCGTTTAAAACAGTTTCAGGGTCGCAGCACTATCTATCAGTGGATGAAAATTATAGCGATACGCTACTTTGTGGCTAAACGCAATAGTATGATAGATATGGCTTCTAAAGAAACTCTTATAGACGATGCTATACAAAAAGAGAGTGTAGAGAGTTGTAATAATATAACTGCAAAAAATGATTTAGAAAATCTGTTCCGTTTAATGCAAAACAAGAGATACGTTTATGTAATCAAAAGGCTTGTTGTAGATGAAGCGGAACCTAAAACAGTTGCAGAAGAATTATACACAAATGTAGATAACTTGTATAACATTAAAAAACGTGCAATAGCTGCATTGACAGAGATTGCGCTGAAAGAAATTGAGAAATATGGGAAAGAAATCAGTAAATAAAATCTCGTCTGAGGTCATAGCAGCATTCCTTGATGGTAATGCCACTACACGGGAGAGCAAAGAGATATTAAATGCCCTGTCTGAGGATGCAGAATTGAGAGAATTATTACATATGTCTCAATTGGTAGATTCAGATTTATGCATAGAGCCACAGGAATGTGAATATATTCCAATGACTGCTTTAGCTGCAAATTGCGAAGAGAATAATTATTGCAGTTTAGAATGTGAAAAATATATTCTTCGAAAGCTAAATATCAAATTTGAAGAAGAGCAACTTCTCCAAAATGCCATAAAAAACGGATGGCAGAAAGAGAATGGAACAGCATTACATAACGTAGGAAGACATCTGGAAGATAAAGGTTTGGTAGTAACACGTCAATACAAATCTACTATTGAAGATATTGCACAGGCACTACAAACCAATAGAAGCATTATGGTTGCAGTTGATGGTGGCGAACTATTAGGCAATGCAATTGAAGAATATATAGAAGATACATATGTAGGTTGCATACCGGATCATGTAGTGGTAGTCCTAAGTTGCGATATTCATAATAACGTAATAACTATATACGATCCATATTCTTCAAAAACAGAAGATACATATTCAATAACGCAATTTAAAAATGCCTGGAACGATTCTAAAAATTATTTAGTAACAATAAATACAAAAGATATGAGTACTTATAATCCAAAACCAATAGATTTATCAGATGTAGAGTTATCAGAAGATTTAAATGAACTACGTGAAGCTATAGCTGAAAATGCTCACGATATTTGGGCAGTAGAACGTCAATCACAGGGTTGGACTTATGGTCCTAATAGAGATGATGCTAAAAAGGAAACTCCTTGTATGGTTGCATACTCAGAACTTCCTGAGAGTGAGAAGGTGTTTGACCGTGATATGGCTATGAACACTCTTAAACTAGTTCGTAAACTTGGTTATGACTTAATCAAACGGGAAGAAACAGATTTATACAAGGATTTATTAGCACGTATTCGCGAATCAAAAGAGACATATTATTGTCCTCAATGTTGGGCTAAGAAGATTAAAACTCCTGTATCAAAGCATCAAATATTTTGCCATGTATGTGGTCATAACCTTGACCTTGAATATCTCTATAAAGAGTTATAATACTCATGTTTCTTATTCAAATTAAGTAACTGAATATGATTAAACCAGCAGAATTTATACATCCGGAAGATGCAGCGGCATTGCGTCAGTTGGAAAGCATTCCAGGATTTCCGGCGTTGGTAAAGAAGATAATGGCTCTTGGATTTGAGCAATTTCAGTATGGACTGAATATGGCAACAGCAATTCGCCTATCGCCAACACAACTTCCAAAGCTTTATCATCATCTTCCGCCCATTTGTGAAAAATTGGGTATAGCAGAACCTGAATTCTATTTGCAAATGGATCCAGTTCCAAATGCATGGACATTTGGCGATACCAAGATATACATCACAATCACTTCAGGATTAGTTGAACTATTGAACGATGAAGAACTTGACGCAGTAATAGCACATGAATGTGGTCATATTCTATGTCGTCATGTGTTATATCATAGTATTGCACAATATATACTTAGTGGGGCAGATGCTTTGGGTATATTAGGTTCACTGACGGCTCCAATTCAGTACGCTATACTATTCTGGTACAGAAAAAGTGAATTGTCATGTGACCGTTGTGGTAGTATTATAACATCACCTGAAATAGTTGCTCGTTCAATGGCCAGGCTGTCTGGAGGTCCAAAATCCATAACCAATAATCTTAGTTTGGAAGAGTGGGCTAAACAAGCCGACCAATATGACAAGATTAAGAATGATGGATTGTGGAACAAGGCCCTGCAGTTGTCTGCAGTAATTAATCAATCACATCCTTTTAGTGCAGTTCGAGTCCGCGAGATTCTTAAATGGGGAAACAGTTCACAGTATAAGAATCTTATTCAGAGTTTAAACGCTGAATCTTCCGGTAAGAAGTGTCCTGCATGCAACAAATCTGTATGTGATGATTGGGCATATTGTAAATATTGCGGAACAAAATTATAAGTATTAATCAATTAAATAAGAGAGTTATGTTCTTTAACGAAGAAGGAATCTTGAATATTGACGAAATGATTGTCAATAATGCATCTTTCAAAAACATGATGGAAGATGGAGTAGTTACTGATGATGAAATTAAAGCGCAGTCTGACAAAGTGGTATCAATGCTTCATGATATGGAGGCAAAATACAATGATGAACAACTAACTGAAATTAAAAATCTATTAGCTGAATCAAGCGTATTGTATGCAGTTTACAACTTTTATTCAATTCAGAACTTAAATAAATAAGACTATGGCAGCATTTAACACAAAAAAAGTATTATACGGTTCGTCGTCATTAATTCCTACTATAGCAAAACGAATAGAAGAGGATTTTATCAATTCTGGTTACGAAGTTACTTTAGATGAATTAAGTAGCGGAGGTTACGATATTTCTATTACCAAACGCGGATTATTCAAAGCCGTTTTAGGAATGAAAACAGCCTTAAAAGTGACATTACTTCCATATGGTTCTAATATTCGTTTCGATGCCGGAGTAGGTATTTGGGGGCAGCAGGCTATTCCAACTGCTATATCAATGCTGTTTTTCTGGCCTGTCATTATTACACAAATTTGGGGCTTAATACAGCAATCAAAGCTTGATGACAAAGCTTTGGAAATAGCAGAAAACGTAATTTGTTTGAATAGTGGTAATACAATAGGTGTCACACCATCTGCCAATGGAAGCAAATTCTGCACACAATGTGGTACGCAAAACATAGAAACCGCCAAATTCTGTTGCGGGTGTGGTAAAGTTCTGTAGACCTCTAATGAACAAAGCAAAATCAGAAGATTCAAAAGTATCAAAACCTGATGATCAGAATTCTAAACCAGAAATAGAGCAGGAGAAAACAACCTGATAATTCCGATTTGAAAGGGAAGAATGTTTTATGCCAAGATCAATAGCTGAAAAACGAAAACAGTTCATGGAAACATTAACAGGAGTCATGAATAGACTTGACCCAACTGGTACCAATGCTGATATATATGAAAAGAAATTCAGTAAGATGTCAGATGCTCAGTTTGTTAAGTGGATTACTGACTTTAAGAATGATGAGAATGCAAACTTATATCTTGAGGTAGTTGAGTATGAAAGAGACTTAAACTTATCTAAGATTGAAAGTGCTGCTAAATTCATCAATGTTCCATTATATGAAAGAGTTGCTCTTCCATATATTAATGGTGACCCTGATAATATCGTTGTAACGCCAGAGCCAGTGCCTGTAGGCTACGTTCATATTAAGCGAATGCCTCAGACTATTCATCATAAGAATTCTGGTTCTACTGATATTAAACGTCGTAATTCTAAATCTGGTCAGGTAACTGGTGAAGATAAGAATGGACGTAATACAGACGTTGATTCATATGCACTTACAGCTTATGGTGCTACTCATACTCTTGCAGAGTTTATGGGACCAAGAGCTGATGACACTGCTGCAAAGAATCAGATGTATGCAAAAATTGAGCGTGATGGTGTGGTTTATAAGAAAGACCTTGTATCGCACCAGGAAGATAAAGTTGCAGTTAATACACTTAATGTATATTATTGGGCTCAGGGATTCACTACTAATATTGTAAATGGTGGTAATCTTCTGTCTACACCGCTTGGTCGTAGAAGTGTTTAAAAATAATAAAGGCATGAAGCTTAGTGTGCTACATGCCTTTATTTTATTTGCTAAACTGATAGTTTAGTTATATATTCTATAAATGCAATAGATGGTAATATAAACTCAGCCATCTAAATAAGTATACTTATTTTTAAAAGGGAGGTTGTTATCCATGGATAACGAAAGAACAACACGAACAGATGAGATTGTAAAAGAAATCAGTCTTAAAATTGGCTACTTCGGTATTGGTAATGCCGGAAGCCAGATTGGTCTCGAAATTTACAAGCATGGCATTCCTGTAAAGATTGCCAATACATCTGTAAAGGATCTTCACGGTAAACTTATTCCTGAAGATATCGAAGCATTTCTCATTGAGGACAATATGGCTCAGTCCAGAGGTGCTGGACGTAACAGAAAGACTGCAAAGCTTATTTACAAGGAGTGGAATAATTCTGCTCTTATGTTTAATAACACTCAGTTTGTTGATTGGCTTTCAAGCCTTGACATCATTATGGTTGGTTCCTCTACTGCAGGCGGAACTGGCTCAGGTCTTTCTATTCCCATTGCATATCAAATCGCATCGATGTTTCCTTCGAAGGTAGTCATTCTTGTAGGCGTACTTCCCAGACTCAGTGAGTCTGTAACTTGTCAGAAGAATACTATCGACTACTTTAAGGAGCTTGAGTCTGCAAACTCTAAAAGTGTCAATATTCCTTATATGGTATATGACCTTGAGAAATATGCAAGCAGGAATGCAGATGATGCATATGATCAGATTGCGAGAGACATTGCAGAAGCTGCAGGTGTAATCGCAGGCTCTATGTCTAAGCTTACCGAAAATGGTATGATTGATGAGCGTGACTTACTTACAGCAATTACAGTTCCAGGTTACATGGCTATCTACACAGGTAAGAAGGTTGACCTTAACAAGGTTGAAGGTAAAACAATCTTTGAAGCACTTGATTTAGGTGATAATATTGCAAAAGCTGTAGTTGACAGATACCTTTATTATGTAGCTATTGGTCTTGCAAATGTTATCAACGCACTCCAACCAGAAGCAGTTTGTA
>CALFTK010000015.1 GCA_937916465.1 uncultured Bacteroidales bacterium | reverse complement strand
TTTATGTTGCAAGGAAGAAGGACTGATTAAACTTTTTAAAGCCGAATTGTAACTATCTGAAAGAGGTAGCTTGAGTATTAACTAAAAACAAACATATAACTGTTTAAAAAACGAAATTATTAAAATACAAATAACTGACAGGTTTTTATTAGATAAATATTTAGTATATATGAAGAGATTATCTATTAGTTTTAAGTTGTGTTGCGTTGTCGCAACAGCTGTGATTACGTCATGTTCATCAGGAATGACAGATAGTAAGGTTTTAGATGAAACAATTAAAAAAGATGCAAAGCCTCTTGTGCTGGAAGAAGTACAATTGGCAGATAAATTAGAAATGGCCATTAATTGTTTTGTTTATGATAGCATATTGGTGGTACAGAACTATAGCAACAGTAATAAATATCTTTTGGATTTTGTCAGTTTAAACACTTTGCAAACTGTTGAATCGGCAATTATGCGTGGTAATGGACCTGGCGAATTAATTGAGGTGATAATTAAAAATTCCGGTGAATATCTTCTTATAGATGGTTTTATGAATAAGAAGTTTGCCAAAATAGATGTTATGGATTATCTGAATAAAAAAGACAAGAGTATAAAATATTCTGACTACAGTTTTAATTGTCAGAGTTTGGACTATTTTGATGAAGATAAATTTGTAGTAGTTAATCCATATAGGTTCATAAATAAGCATCTAAAAATAGAACAGGATGAACCTCGTTTTCTTTTGGTAGAAGGTGATACAGATATAACCAACAACGAATTGATTTCTGCCCTTAATGTCAATAATGGTGGAATAATGATTAACTACAATAAGAAACTTATAGCCTATTATTCAAAAGATACTCCTTTAGTAGAGTATTTTGATTTCAATTTAAATCCTATTACCACTGTTACAGGTCCCGATGAACTCAATCCGGATTATTCTGTAACTCCTTCCGGCATAAGCTATCAAATGGACATTCCTTCTGCATATATTACATCGTGCTATAATAAATCTGATATTTATTTAGTTTATGAAGGGCGTATAATGAATACCATGGATTTAATTATGAATGGTGGTACATCCGCGCCAATAGATAATTACATCTTTAAACTGGATTGGAATGGTAATTTTAAGGAAAGTTATGTAGTGAAGGGTAAAACTATATACTCAATATCAGTAACTTCTAATGATGAATTATATATATCTTGCATGGAATCAGGTTTAATGAAATTGTATAAAGCTATACTTTGACATAATATGAAATGGTTTAATTACGTGGCATTAATGCTAATTGTTTTATGTTCATGTTCAAATAAAAGAACATTGCTATTGCCAACAAAAGAGATTACTTTTGAATGTGATGGTTCTACCCTAAATGGTATTCCCATAGAATTAGAAGTATTTGGAATGGATTTGGTATATGTATGGGATTCATTACTTATTATAACTACAAGTGATCCCGAAGGTATGCTAAAGATATATGAAAAATCAACTTTAGAACCAATAGCTAATTTAGCTTATAGGGGTAGGGCAGAAAATGAATTTATTACATTAGGCAGTAAATCACGGCAAATGTATATGAGAAATAATGAACTAATAATTCCTTTTATTGATAACGATGTTTTAAAAGAGGTAAATATACATCAATCAATAAAACAAGGCCGTACAGTTATTTCTTCTGTTACAGAATGTTTGCCAATACCAGATGGGTCATTCGTAATTCTTAATCAAAATGTTAACAATAGATTTGAATATGTTACATCACATCCTGATAATATAATGCCTGAAAAGATTAATCCTTCAGAATATATGTTGTTGGATATAGAAGGTGAAAAAAACAAAACAATTAAAGTGTTTAATAAAATGATGGATTGCAAAGATAGGGCAGATGTAATGTCTTACTACAATGCAACGTTGTATAAACATCCTAATCGTAATTTGGTAATTCAACCGTTCCCTTTGATGGATTATATCCTTTATTTTGATTTAGATAGAAAAAATTACTATGCTGTACATCAATCCGGCACTTTGTCTTTTGATGATTATGCACCGTCTATCACTATGGATACAAAGACGCATTTTTCAAGTTGTGTTTGCACAGAAGATTATTTTCTTATTCTCTATTTTGCAAATAGAACTGATAATAATCAAGGCCCTGAACTTCTGGCATTTGATTGGGATGGTAATTTCATTGCAGGAAGTCGATTGTCTGATTATTGTTTAAATATAGCGTACGATTCTGCAGAGCAAAAATTGTACGGTGTTAATCCTTTCAGAGAGACTTTGTATGAATTTGATCTGAATAGTTTTATAACAAAATAATGGCTAATTTTATTATGACCAGATATATATACTTAATGTTGTTAGTGCTAATGATATGGTCTTGCAACAACAAACAAAATGGTGTGTTATTACCTGTAGTTGAAACATCATATGAGACAACTGATTTAGATACAGTGCATGGAGTTCCTGTAATCTCAAATATAGTGGGTGCTACAAATATCTATAGCGAAGAAAGTATATTATTTGTTGAATGCCCTGATGCAACACATCAACTTAAATTATATTCAATAAATAATAATCTAGAACCCATTGCTAACTTATGTACAAAGGGGCGTGCTAAAAATGAATTCTTTTATCCAAGAGCAGCTTGCAAACAATTTATTAAGGAGGATGGGCATACAAAACTTCTTATGTACGACAACTATTCAAATATTAAAACAATAGACATAACAGAGTCTATAAAACAGGGGAATACTATTGTTGACAAAGTAGAAGCGGCTCCCGTAAATTTAAAGCGAGGCAGTTCTATATATCTATCGACAGGTAAATGGTTTAATCACTATAAATTACATTATGATCATCCAATAGACGGCGAATTCTATGTTCCACGTTTTACAATTGGTTTTAATAAGGAGGATAGTTTGGATAACGAAATTCCAACATTTGGTAAAGTAATATTTATATCAGAGAAAAACAGAGGGTTGTACAATTCTGTGTATTCCGGTTTTATGCGTTTAAGTCCTGACAATAGTAAGGTAGTATTTACATTTAACCATATGCCTTATATGTTTATATTCGATGTAAAAGAGCGTACAGGGAAAGCCTTTCATACAGAAAGTGTATTATCATTTGATAAACCTTATCCGGATATTGCAAATTCGTCAGAAATAGCTTATGGTTATGGAGATATTGATGTAACGGACAAATATATCATCTGTTTGTGTCCTGAAGGAACACAGGGCGATTACACAGACCCATCAAGAAGACCTGTAGTAAGATTTTTTAATTGGGATGGAGAATATCTGTTTGGTTTTTATGTAGATAAGAGAACATATTATATAACGTTTGATGAGAATAGTGGACTGTTATTTGGATTAGAAACAAGAGGCGGTGAAGAAAGAATTTATGAATATGATATTCAAAAATACCTCAAATAATTGCAGGTGTCTTTTAATGATACTTATTGGATTTTTAGTAAGTATATAATTTGTTAGTTGTACCTCAAGAGAGAAAAGAGATTGTAAATTAGAATTATCTAACTATATTTGCAAGTTGAATTTACCAAATTAAAATAGTTGTATATGAAAACAAAGATTTGCCATTTATTCTTAATGCTATTCACATTCCTATTCCTCTGCTGTAATAGCAATAGTCCTATCATTCAGGTGAAAGATGTTAGGGAAGTAGATTTTCTAAATAAAACTGGTGAAGTTATAGAAGGGACATTCGTAAGAGAAATAATGGGTGGACAACAAATAATGCTTTGCGATACATTATTGCTTGTATTTACATCTAATCCGGATGGAATGTTAGAAGTTTATAGTATCAATAACCTAAATAAGAAGTTAGGTTCAATTTGTAAACAAGGTCGTGCTCAAAATGAAATGGCTCGTATAACACCTTGTCAAACATATATAAAAGACAATCACTGTTTTTTATATGTAGTGGATGGTGGTGTAAGGATATGTGAGATAGATATAACCGAATCATTAGAAAAAAGTAGTACAGTTGTAACACGTACAAAAATGCGACATACAACTCAACTTGGTTATTCAGTATTCCTTAATAATGATATAGACTATTCATTGGATTTTATGCAACATTATTCTAATGTTGATAATGATAAGAATCATGTTTACTCAAAATACACATTGATAAAAGGTGATGAACAAACAGAATTGGATTTCTTTAAACGACCTATGGCAGTAACAGATGATGGCTTTAGAGATTTTCCATACAGGGGTACCATACATAAACATCCCAGCAAAAATATAGTAGTTAATAAATTTAACTATATGGACTATTTGTTGTTTATGGATTTTGATAAGAAACACAATTTTGTAGTTCATCAAAATGGTTCAATGACACACGAAGGTTTATTTGAGCCTGTAGAGCCTTGGATACAGAATTTCAGCCCTTGCACAGTAACAGAAAACTATATTTTTGTTTACTATAGAAATGGAGATTATTCACATATTCAACGTCCCGGTGATGATTTCTATCCTGAGTTATTAATCTTTGATTGGGATGGAAACTATATCAAGGGTTTAAAAATGGATAGAAATAGTATATCCCCAGCTTACAATGAGAATAGCAAAATACTATATACATTCTGTAATAGAACGGAGCAGCTTTATAAGTACGATTTGTCGGGTTTACTTCCGTAAGATATTGAACAAGTGGTTTATGCCAACTATTTCAAATTTTTTAGCGCTGGGGCACTGCAAGCATTTGGTGTATTGATGCGTGCTATATGTGCCACTGTGGATGCTAATATGCTTATAGAAACAGGATTTCTGTCTATCTCTGCGTGAATGCCGTTTCCATACATAATTAGGGGGATGGAAGATGCTTGCGGTGTGTAGTAGTACCGGATATCGCAATCTTCGTCTGTTATGCTCCAGCCGGGATTGACTTCTATTATCAAATCGCCGCTATAGTATGAATGTGTGGCATTTCTTTTGCGTATGGTCTGTTCGTTATGTATGCCAAAAGCAAGGTCTCGCTGTGCTATAATGCTCTTTACTCCTGTTACCTGATATAGAAAATCTACGCAACTCTCTATAATTTCGTGTAGGGCTAAATCGTTTTTATCTATAGTATTGCTGTTTATATAGATGTGGTTCAGGTGGTAGGTCTCTATGTACTTGCCATCGCCATACTTAGCCGATAAGAACAGATTTAAAAGTGCGGTGACACGTTCCATACTTACTGTGCCGTTAGGGATTCTGGTCTTGCTTAAATCCGGGGCTTGTTTGGGCTTTTGTCCTGTTGATGTAAGAAAGATAAGAGTATTGTCTAAACCTATGTTTTTTTCTACATATTCAATAATAGATTTGATGTTCTTATCTAAACGCAGATAGATGTCCTGCTGTTCAAGTGAATAGAGTGTGGATGGTTGGCCCTGATAGTTGCCTGCGTAATAAGAGAGCATTAACATATCTGTGTTGTTGTCTTTGCCCATCTCTAATTCATCTATAGCGGTCAGAGCTAAATTGGTTACTCTGTCGTTGGCAATAGGTGATGTGCGCAAATCCCACATATCTTTTTTCTTAAAGATGTAAGAAAATGGTTTGTAGCGTTCGTCGGCAGATTTCTGAATATATGCACCTGTGGGATACGATGGTATCCATTCAGGATGGTTGTTTGTTCCGTAGTCTATGGCAGAACACCATTCGGGTATCTGATTGTAGTAGCTTGAAGAGCACCATTCGGCGTTTTCGTTCAGCCAAAGAGCATAATCGGCTTCGTGCCCGGCAGAAAAGATAACCTGCTCTTTGTCTATACCTATAGCACAGATATGTGCGTCTTCTCCGTATGTCAGATAAAGTTCATCTGCCAGATTTGTGGCCAATAATCTTTTAGGAGAACATTTGTCAAAGGTGTTGGTGCCGTCGTAACTGTTATCTTCTGCAAGTGAACCTACATTCAGGGTCTTTCTGTCCATCCATCTGGAAGCTACTATGCCGTGTTGCAGTGGCGAAGCACCTGTATAGATGGAAGCAGTGGCCGATGCTATATCGGCTTCATCAAAATCGAATGTGCTGTTGGGGCGGTTATATCCGTTGTTCCACAGCTCTTTTAATCCATTGTCGGAAAACAGTGGTAGTAACTTTTCATAATATTCGCTATCCAATTGATCTACCGTTATTCCAATTATAAGTTTGGGCTCTGTTTCATTCTGTACCGGTCTTATAATCTGTGCAGAAGCCGGTATGCCGAATAACACAATTATAACAGCGTAATATCTGGGGTTGAAATATTTGGCATCTCTTTTTGGTACAACATATTTAACATACAGTATTAATAGTGTGTTGCTTAAACATCGGTATGCTATAGATGTAATGAATAGCAGAGTGGCTGTTTGAATGTGCTGTGGAATGGCCGATGACAGCACTGCGAAACTCAATGTTATTATACCGTTGCAAAGAGTAAAAGTATCTAATTGTTTTTTTCTTGCGTTTATAATGATAAATGGTATAAAAAATAGTGGAATAGGGTTGAATGGTATAATGAGATAATTGCTTCCTACTGTGGGGTGTTCCGAAAAGAAAAACAGAAATGATATTATTATACCTGCTAAACCTTGTATTCCAATAAGTACAATGTCAAACCACCAGGAGATTCTTTTTTTGTGCCAGTTGATGAGACTGATGAAAATGGTAGTTAAGAGAACAATCCACATAACCTGTGTGGGGGTAAGTATGTAATTGCCAAAAATAACTTCGTTTTGCGGATTGTTTACTACATACGCTTCAGAAACTAATGGCGTAACATTACCTGCACTGTCTGTTACGGTGGCATGGGCTAATAGTTCCATCATTTCAAGTGGAGCAAAAGCAAACTGTCTGTTGTCTATTATTGTATCGGCATCGGCACCTATTACAAGGTCAGTGCCAAATGATGACCATGGACTAACCATGTTATATTTGTGCAGTAACTGACGGTATGTGGTAGTGGTGTCCATCTGTGTGTATTTGATTTTGCCATTTACAGCCTCTTCAATTTTGTCCAATGCCATTGTGGCACAGTTGTTATCTAAAAAATTGTATCTGTAAACTCTGTTTTCGGGTTTTGCGTGTGTGCTAAGCAATTGGAATAATTTTTCACTCTCCGCTTTGCTTATGTTCAGGTCCTGTTGGTAAATTTTTGAACCTCGTTTTGTGTAACTGCGTTCAAAATTTTTATAGTATTCGGCTCCAAGCAGGTAATCTGTCTTTCCCAAAGTGAATCGCCAAATAAAGTTAGGCGAACTGAAATCGAATAGTCCGTAGTTAAAAACAATGTCGTTACCTGTGGTGTGGTTGGTTACTCTTATTGCAGTATGACCATAAAGTTCATAAATGGCAGGTCCCGGCGAACACGTAAGCAAGCTTATTTGAATACTGTCACTATAGTTTTCTTGTGCTGTTGCGCATACTGATGCAACAGACAAAAACAGGCATATTATGATAGCTGATACTCTATTTTTCATATAAAATACGGTTAATCAGTGCAAAATTAACCAAATCCTTGATATAATGGTGATATATTGCGTGTAATCTCCGGTTTATTGTTGCAGAACAAAAAAACTGAGTATCTTTGTCGGCGTTATGGCCTGTAAGCATTTAATAGTAGATGTGGGTAATACCCTGATGAAATGTGCTCTTTTTGACGGCGATGTGTTGCTTAAAGAGTTTGTTTGCGATGCGGAACTTCAACCTTTGTTGGATTCTGTGTCGGGAATAGATATTTCAGGTGGTATGTGGTCGGCTGTGCGTAAATTACCTGTCTCTTTGGAAGAGTGGTTTGCTTGTAACGGAGTAGTCAAGTTTACTTGGCAGACTCCGGTGCCATTGAAGAATCTGTATTCCACTCCTGAAACACTTGGTATGGACCGATTGGCTGCTGCTGTGGGAGCCTGGTCTATCTGCCCGAAAAACAATATTTTGGTGATAGATATGGGGACTGCCATTACTTTTGATTTTGTCAGTGCTGAAGGCGAATATGTAGGTGGGAATATAGCACCCGGAAAGGAGTTGAGGTATAGGGCTTTAGCTGAGCATACAGGCGCTTTGCCATTGGTGCATGGAGTGGTAGATGATTTCTGCTGGGGAAATTCTACAGAGACAGCAATCCGTTCCGGAGTAATAAATGGAATACGCTCTGAAATAGATGGTTACATTAACAAAATTAAACAGAAATTTCCATTGCTTTTGGTCTTTTTAACCGGTGGGGACGCAAATATTTTTGATATAAGAGAAAAAAGTGGTATTTTTGCGGTCAAAAATCTGGTGATTACAGGTTTGGATTGCATTTATAAGTATAATGAAGTCAAAAAATAGAATAATAATATTGCTCTGCTCCATGTTGTTCTCTACAGTTCTTGTTGCTCAGAATAACATGAATTCGCCATATTCAAGATTTGGATTGGGAGTTTTGTCGGAACAGCAAGTGGGTGCTGACAGAGCTATGGGTGGAATAGGTATAGGTACGCGTGGACACAACAATATTAATTTGTTGAATCCGGCATCGTATTCTACAGTAGATACACTGTCATTCTTATTTGATTTCGGTTTCTCTTTGCAGAACGGAAATTTTTCAGAAAACGGGAAAAAGGTTAACGCAAAAAATGCCGGTCCTGATTATGTGGCTATGCAGTTTAGAGTTCAGCCAAAGATAGGCATGACATTGGCTTATATGCCATATTCCAAGGTTGGTTATGCTTTCTCTTCGAAAGAGATTGTTAGAAATGACGAAGACGGTGATGTAACGGCAACTAATAAATATGCCGGCAATGGCGGACTTGATTGCGTAATAGGAGGTTTGGGATGGAGACCTGCTGAATGGGTTTCGATAGGTGCAAATGCATCGTACATTTATGGCAGTTTGACCCATGCAGTACAGAATTCCTATTCAGACAATACAATCTATTCCAGACAGAAAACGTATAGAGCTCAACTTTCTGCTATCAAATTCGATTTGGGTTTGCAGAGTACATTCAAAATAGGCAATAACAATTTAGTGTTAGGATTTACTTTTGCGCCAAAGACTACCCTAAAGGGTGATGCTTATGTGTCGGATGTTATTGTTGATAATGCGTCCGAAGTTCAGATGGCCGATACTACTATGCTGGAAGATGCGTTTTCTCTTCCTAACGGTTTTGGATTTGGCGCATCGTATGCAACAGAAAAGTTTACTGTGGGTGCCGATGTAAGTTATCAACAGTGGTCAACTGCGGAACTTTTTGGTAAAAATGATGGTTTGGATAAGATACGTGTTTCATTGGGAGCTATGTATCAGTATGATAAAAACAGTAAGAATATCTTTAAGAGCAGTGTATATAGAGCCGGTTTCTATATGCAACAACCATACTGTAAGTTAGCGAATGTAACAGCCCCAACTGAATATGGAGTTACAGCCGGTTTTTCCATACCTATAGTGAATAGATATAACAATAGATCTTCTGTAGATATATCAGGTCAGTATGTCAGAATGCAACCGTCAGGTGCAATGATAGTAACAGAGAACTATTTGAGAATAAATGTGGGAATATCATTTAGTGAACGTTGGTTTGCTAAGTGGTTGGTTGAATAATTAAACCAAACGTGTGGCTTTAAAGTCTAACCTTTGCACAAAACGCATATAATATTAGTAGAAAGTGTAATTAAATAAAGATACAATGATGAAAAAAAGTACATTTTTAATAATGTCGTTAATGATGACGACCGCAGCGTTCGCACAAAAAGGTGTTGAAGATGGATCGCGCTATGGACACGGAGAAGATAGTATTGAGTGTTTGAGAAACATCAGTATTTATACTGAATACGTGAAAACAGAAAACTATTTGGAAGCCTATAATGGTGGTTGGAAAGAAGTGTTCCGTGATGCTCCTTTGGCTCAATCATCAACATATACAAACGGTGTGAAAATTCTACGTTGGTTGTATCAGAATGAAACTGATGCTACCAAGAAAGCACAGTATTCAGCAGAATTGATGGAGGTTTACGAACAGCGTTTGAAGTATCTGGATGAACTTAACAAGCTGGTTAAGAATCCAACTACAAAGGCAGAAGTTATGGGACTTTATGCACACGATTATATTTCATACAATCCAAAACCTGAATTGCAGAAGGCATACAAGATGTTGCGTGAGGCTGTAGATTTGGGTAAGGGTGAAACAACCTATTACGTTTTGGGTGATTTGATGAGAATATCTTCTCAGAGATATAAATCAAATAAAGATACTCGCGATGATTTGTTGCAGGACTATCTGGATTGTGCAAATTATATAGTAGAGGTTATTGCCGGTCTTGATAATGAAAAGATTATTGAAGCTGCAAATAAGACTAAAGATAATATCGACGCATACTTTGTGAATAGTGGTGCTGCCGATTGTGAAAGCTTGCAGGCAATATTCGCTCCAAAGGTGGAAGAGGCTAAGGATGATTTGGAATATTTAAATAAGGTGGTAAGTGTTATGAGTATGCTTGATTGTACATCATCAGAAGCTTACTTCAAGGCTGCCGAATATGCATACGCTATAGAGCCATCAGCTAAATCGGCTGCAAGCATAGGTAAGATGTATATCTCTGAAAAAAATGATTATGCTACAGCTCTTACTTTCTACGACAAGGCTATAAGCCTGGAACAGGATCCTGAAGCACTTTCTAATCTTTATTATACCGGTGCTGTTATACAGTATCAGTTGAAAGACCAGAATAAGGCAAGAACCTATTTGCGTAATGCAATTAGCAATAATGCAAATCATGGTGATGCATATATCCTTATGGCACAATTGTATGCAGCTAACTACAAATGGCATAGCGATGATGCAATGAGCCGTTGCGCTTACTTTGCAGTAGTTGATAAACTGGAACAGGCTAAAAGAGTAGATCCTTCTGTTGCAGATAAAGCTAACGAACTGATTGCTTCTTACAGAAAGCACTTCCCATCAACTGAAGACCTGTTTATGTATGGTCTTAAGAAGGGTGACAAGGTAGAAATTAAGGGTTGGATTGGCGAGACAACAACCATTAGATAAGTGATGTTACCGTATTCTGAATTAAGAAGAAATAATAATAACGGCTTGGCAATTGCTCTATGGGCAATTGTCTTGCTGTTTTGTGTTTCCTCTTGTTCCAGAAATAAAAAACAGTTTACACAGGCTGTTACCAGCAGAGATTCCACATCGGTTTTGACAACTCGCGGTATTACATCGTTAGTATCGGAAAATGGTGTAATAAAATACAGAATAATATCGGACGAATGGATGGTATTTGATAGGATGGATCCTCCGTTTCATTCTTTCGAAAAAGGTGTTAAACTGGAAGTGTTCGATTCGCTTATGCAGGTGGGTTCTATGATAAAAGCCGATACGGCATACTATTTTACGGAAACAGAACTGTGGAAACTTATTGGTAATGTGCATGCTGAAAATGTAGATGGGGAACTTTTTGATACTCAGTTACTTTTTTGGGATCAGCGAAAACGTAATGTCTATTCTGACAGTACCATAAGAATCCAACAAGATAATCAGATAATAATTGGTAGAGGGTTTGAATCGAACCAGGATTTTACTAAATATACAATAAGAAAAACTGAAGGTGTGATACCTGTAAAAGAATGAGTCATACAGTATTGATATTGATAATAGCGTTATGCTTTTCTGCCCTGTTTTCGGGGTTGGAAATAGCATTTGTGTCGTCCGATAAGTTGCGTTTTGAAATGGATGTGGAACGCAATACTTTTAGTTCGAAGATTCTGAAACGCTTTTTTCATAAACCCAACATATATATATCTACAATGTTGGTTGGCAATAACATTGCTCTTGTAATATACAGTACAATGATGGCTGTAGTGATAGAGAGCCTTATACCTGAAGGGCTTATATCAAATGAATTTGTTCTGGTGTTGATAGAGACTTTTATATCTACTTTGATAGTTATAGTGGTGGGTGAATTCCTACCCAAGACAGTCTTTAGAATTAACTCCAATGCTACCCTGAACCTGTTTGCCCTACCATTGTATTTTATTTATATTTTGTTATATCCCATATCATTATTCACTACCTGGTTGTCAAGACTGCTGCTTAGAATATGTGGAGTTAGAATAAATGATGAGAATGAAAATAAGGCATTTTCTAAGGTGGATCTGGATTATTTTCTGCAATCAGGACTTTCAACTGCCGGCAATAGTTCCGAACCCGAACCTGAAGTGCGTATTTTCCAGAATGTGCTGGATTTTTCAAATGTAAAAATACGCGATTGTATGGTTCCGAGAAATGAAATTTGTGCAGTGGAGAAGAATGCCAAATTGGTGGAACTAAAGGAACAATTTGTAGAGACCGGCTACTCCAAAATAATTGTGTATGATACCGATTTGGACCATATAATTGGATATGTTCACTCTTCTGAATTATTCAGGCATAAAGATAAATGGCAGGAGCATATTCATACCATGCCGTTTGTACCGGAAACTCTGATGGCCCAAAAGCTGATGAAACAGTTTATGACCAGAAAAAAGAGTCTTGCAGTTGTTGTGGATGAATTTGGAGGTACATCGGGAATAGTTTCGCTTGAAGATATTGTGGAAGAGATTTTGGGTGAAATAGAAGACGAACATGATGTAAGTTCTTTGGTGGCAAAAGAGACAGAAGATGGTTATATCTTTTCGGGTAGGATAGAGATAGAACACGCAAACAGCAGATTCTCTCTTGATTTACCGGAGTCGGATGAATATATGACAATAGGCGGATTGATATTGCACTATGCAAAAGGTTTTCCAAAAGTAAATGACAAAGTTTTGGTAGATGGTCATACGTTCAGGATTTTAAAGATGAGTCAGACCAAAATAGAACTGGTTGAATTGTCTAAATCAAAATAATATGCATATTTTTAGGTATATGCAGACAATTTTACTAACTTTGTGCGCCTTGAACCAAAATGGCTCTTGGAAATAAGGAATAAATGTAAAAAAATAATAATAAAATGGCAACATTACAAAAGATTAGAAACAGAGGACCTCTGTTGCTCATAGTGATAGGTCTAGCGCTTTTGGCCTTCATTTTGGGTGATGTTTGGAGATTAACCCAGCCAAATTTAGGTATGGCTTCGGTAGGTAGTATTTATGGTAAGAACGTAGATGCTCAGGAGTATCAGGCTGAAGTAGAAAAGTATGCAGAGATAGTAAGATTCTCAATGGGCTTACAGAATCTGTCTGAAACTGAGTATGCAGCTGTGAAAGATGAAGTTTGGAACAATATGGTTCGCAAGAGCCTTATTGAAAAACAGGCTGAAGCAATTGGCTTGAAGGTAACAGAAGCAGAATTGCAGTATGTAATTGAAACCGGTTCATCACCATTGTTGGCAAGCACACCGTTTGCTAACGAAATAACAGGTGAATTTGATGTTGATTACTTGCGTTCATTCCTTAGCAGTTATGTTGAGATGGACCGTTCAACAATGCCGGCAGAATATCTGACATACTATGACAACTTGTATAATTTCTGGCTCTACATAGAAGATAACATCAAATTTGATTTGTTGGCTTCAAAGTATATGGCAATAGTAGAGAGTGGTATAATTTCTAACCCTGTATCACAAAAGAATTCATACGAAACTCGTATTAAGAGAGCCGATGTTCAGTTGGCAGCTCTCCCATACAGTTCTATTGATGATTCAGAGATTACAGTTACTACAGCTGATATCAAGAAATTGTACAATGAACGCAAAGAAATGCTTTACCAGATAGCAGAAAGCCGCGATCTTGTATATATTGACTATGAAATTTTGCCAAGCCAGGCAGATCGTGATGCTCTGCTTGCAGAAGTTACAGAGTTGACTGAGCAGTTGAAATCGACTACTGAAGATTATGCCGCATTTACACGTCTGGCAGCATCTGCAGAACTCTATAGCGAAGTAGCCAAGACAGAAAAGGCACTTCCTGCTGATGTTGTAGCAAGACTTGATTCTGTAAAGTTAGGTGAAGTATTTGGCCCTTATTACAATGCTTCTGATGATTCATACAACGCATTTAAAGTGTTGTCAAAAACTGAAGCTTTTGATTCTGTTTCATATTCTCAGATACAGGTTGTTGCAGAAACTACTGAAGAGGCAGCAAGAGTGGCTGACAGTATCTTTAATGCTGTAAAGTCAGGTGCTGATTTTGCTGAGATAGCACAGAAATATGGTCAGACAGGTGAACCGCAGTGGATGGCTTCAGCCGATTATGAAGCAGGTTCTTATTCAGGTGACAATGCCCTCTATTTGAATACAATCAATTCAATGAAGAAGGGTGAAGTTCGTAATTTGGCAGTTTCGGGTGCAAATATCATAATAAAGGTGTTTGACCAGAAGAATAAAGTTAACAAGTATAACACTGTTATTGTAAAACGCGAAAATCAGTTTAGCTCTGAGACAAGTGATGATGCATACAATAAACTGAGCCAGTTTGTTGCAACAAACAACAATATTGATTCTCTGAAGGCTAATTCAGAGGCTGCCGGTTTCAGACTATTGTCATCACCAAATACAAATGGTGCCAGCTACTATATAGGTAGTGTTGAAAATTCTCACGAAGCTCTTCGTTGGGCATTTGAAGCTGACGAAGATGCAGTTTCAACAATTTACGAAGCAGGTAGTGCTAACAATCATCTTCTTGTTGTGGCTGTTGATGCCATTCACAAGAAAGGTTATCGTCCTATAGAAGATGTTCAGTCATCTTTGACATTAGAGGCTGCAAACGAAAAGAAGGCAGAAATTCTTTTGAAGAAGTTTGCTTCAGTTAATACATTTGCAGAAGCGCTTGCAATTGAAGGTGTAAAGACTGATACAATTCAATTCGTAAACTTTACTACTCCTGCATTTATCTCTTTGACATACGCCAATGAAATGAATCTCGGTGCATCTGTAATGAACTTGCAGCGTGAAGAGATGAGCGCTCCAATTAAGGGTGATGGTGGCGTATATGTAGCACAGAAAGTTTCTCCTGATTCATATTCAATAGAGTATGATGCAGAAACTGAGGGCACTCGTCTGGAGTCTATGGATATAAGTTCAATAGCAAATCAGATTATGCAGCAGCTCTATATGGATGCTGATGTTCTGGATGTTAGATATAAATTGTTCTAATAGTACAGTTTAAAGTAAGAATCGGCTTGATGAATTTCATCAGGCCGATTCTTATTTTTTATATATTGTTGATTTAGGTTGCAAAATAAATCTGCCCGATTGATTTTGATTTCAATCGGGCAGTATTTATAGGATTTGTAATTTCCTCTTTTTAGTTGTTTTCAGGACGGAGCTGACGTACTACTGCACCTGCTCTCCACATTTCGCTTTCGCGTAGGGCTTTCAGTTCTTCTTCCAAACCAATTCTGTAGTCCGGTTTAGAGTTTGCGTCGATAGAAATCTGTGCTTCGTTACCTGTCTTAACACTGTGGTATAGTTTCTCTACTACAGGTTTAATAGCATCGTGGAATGGGCCCATCCAGTCAAGAGCACCACGTTGTGCTGTTGTAGAACAGTTTGCATACATCCAGTCCATACCCTTCTGGGCAAACAGAGGCATAAGTGACTGTGTAAGCTCTTCGCAAGTTTCGTTGAATGCTTCTGATGGAGTATGGCCGTTTTCACGTAGTACTTCATACTGAGCAAGCAGCAATCCCTGGATAGCGCCCATCAGTGAACCACGTTCACCGGTAAGGTCGGATGTAGCTTCACGCTGGAATGTTGTTTCAAACAGATAACCTGAACCTATACCAATACCGAATGCCAATACTTTCTCCAAAGCTTTGCCTGAAGCGTCTTGATAAACAGCGTATGAACTGTTTAGACCGCGACCTTCCAGGAACATAGTACGGAGTGATGTTCCAGAACCCTTTGGAGCTACCAAAATAACGTCTATATCCTTTGGAGGAACAACACCTGTGCGGTCGTTCCAAGTGATGGCGAAACCATGTGAGAAATAGAGTGTCTTACCAGCTGTAAGATGTGGCTTAATTGTTGGCCACAGCTGCATCTGAGCTGCATCTGAAAGCAACATACAGATAATGCTGCCTTTTGCTGCTGCCTCTTCTATAGAGAACAGTGTTTTGCCCGGTACCCAACCATCTGCAATAGCCTTTTCGTAGGTTTTGCCTTCGCGCTGTCCAACTATTACGTTGAAACCGTTGTCGCGCAGGTTGCAAGCCTGTCCGGGACCTTGTACACCATAACCGATAACTGCAATAGTTTCATCTTTTAGTACTTCACGAGCTTTCTCAAGTGAAAACTCTTCACGTGTCATAACCTCTTCTATAACACCACCAAAATTTAATTTTGCCATAATGTTTAAATATTTATGTTTGTTGATATTCTTAATATTCGTACTTCTCTCTTATCTTTTCCAGATATTCATTCACATGTTCAATTTTTGCACGGGTAATAGCAATCCTACCTGAACTTACAAATTGTAACAATCCTCCCTCTTTGGATAACTCTTTGTTTAATGCCATAATATCTTCTGTCTTTCCTGTCTTTTCTACAACAGAATAGGTGGAATTTACTTCAATGATATCGGCATTATATTTACGTATTATCTTTGACATTGCAGGATTGTTCATCAGTACGCTGGTGGTAACTTTGTACAAAGCAACTTCCAGCATAAATATTTCATCGTCAGTGAAATATTTGCATTGCAGAACATCTACCTTCTTTTCTATCTGACTTGCTATCTTATCTATAGTATCTTTGTCAGAATAGGCGGTAATGGTGTATCTGTGTACTCCCTCTATTGATGAAGCAGAGACATTCAAACTCTCAATATTTACCTGTCTGCGGGTAAATGCTGCGGTTACTTGGCTTAGAAGACCAACCATGTTCTCTGAATGTACAATCAGCGTATATAATTTTGTTCCGTTTTCCATAATTCCTGTTTTATCCTAAACGTACTTCATCTACTGCACAACCCAATGCAACCATTGGCCAAACATTCTCTTCGTTCTGGCAAGCAACTTCCAGTATGTATGCCTCTTTGGACTGTAACATTTCGTCTATTGAATTGGCTAATTCTGCTCTCTCTGTAACACGACTACCCTTAATACCGTATGCTTCGGCTATCTTCATGTAGTCCGGGTTTGCCAATACTGTACATGAATAGCGTCTGTTAAAGAAAAGTTCTTGCCACTGTCTGACATTTCCAAGATAGTTGTTGTTAAGCAAAACAATCTTTACGGGGATGTCTGATTGCATTATAGTTCCCAGTTCCTGTATGTTCATCTGTAATCCTCCGTCACCGGTGAATAGGATGATAGGACGTTCGGGTGCACCAAAAGTTGCTCCCATAGCAGCAGGCAGACCAAACCCCATAGTACCAAGACCACCCGATGTTATTATGCTTCGTGGGTTGTTGTATTTAAAGTATCTTGAAGCAAACATCTGATTCTGGCCTACGTCTGTTACCAATACAGAGTTTGATGCAGCTTTTTCGCTTACAGCATTTACTACTTCGCCCATCTTTAATGGACCTTCTGTAGGAAATAACGCCGGCTTTATAACTCTGTCATATTCTTCCTGTTTGTATGGGTTAAAGCTGTCAATCCACTCTTTATGACTGTTCTGATTAATGCGTGATGTTATCATAGCCAATGTTTGTTTGCAATTGCCTAAAACCGTAACATCGCATTTTACGTTCTTGTTGAATTCAGATTTGTCTATATCCAGGTGAATAATCTTTGCCTGTTTTGCATATTTATCCAAAACACCTGTTACGCGATCGTCAAATCGCATTCCTATAGCAATAAGCAGGTCACATTTGTTGGTCTGTATGTTGGGTGCCAGATTTCCGTGCATTCCAAGCATTCCCATATTAAGTGGGTGTGACGTAGGTAGTGCAGAAAGACCTAATAGTGTTCTTGCTGCCGGTATGTCGGCCTTTTCAAGAAATTTTGTTAGTTCGTGATGGGCTTTGCCCAATTCTACACCCTGACCTACAAGCGCAAATGGTTTTTTTGAACTGTTTATAAGTTTTACAGCTTCGTCTATTTCGCTTATGTTAATGTCGGGGTCCGGATCGTAACTTCGTATGTAATCTATATCTTCTGGCTTGAAATCGACCATACTTGTTTGGGCGTTCTTTGTAAAGTCAAGAACTACCGGGCCCGGACGACCGGAACGTGCTATGTAGAATGCTCTGGCTACTGCCCAAGCTATATCTTCCGCTCTTCTAATCTGATAACTCCATTTGGTGATAGGCTGGGTAACGCCTACCAAATCTATCTCTTGGAATGCGTCTGTTCCCAATGCAGAGACGGCTACCTGACCGGCGATGACGACAATAGGTGTACTGTCTAACATTGCATCACTAATACCGGTAATGGTATTTGTAGCACCCGGACCACTGGTTACTATGCATACACCGGTTTTGCCCGATACTCTTGCATAACCTTGGGCTGCGTGTGTTGCGCCCTGCTCGTGTCTAACCAAAATCTGTTTCAAGTCCGAGCGATGGTCATACAAGGCATCATATACCGGCATAATGGTACCTCCGGGATAAGCAAAAATCGTATCTACACTTTCGTGTAATAACGCTTGCATTAAAGCCTCTGAACCTTTAATCATTTCTTTATTAGTTTTATTCAACAATTCTAACGCCACCTTTATCGGCAGAACTTACCATATTGGCGTATGCTTTAAGACTCTTAGGAACTACTCTATTTCTGGTGAGTGGTCTCATAGGACGTTCTTCAAGTTCTTTGTCCGACAAAAGTACGTTAATACTTCTATTTGGTATATCTATTTCGATTATATCTCCATCAACTATTTTGCCAATATTACCGCCCGAAGCAGCTTCAGGTGAAATATGGCCTATGCTTAATCCTGATGTTCCACCGCTGAAACGGCCGTCAGTAATCAAAGCACACTCTTTGCCAAGATGTCTTGATTTAATGTAAGATGTAGGGTAGAGCATCTCCTGCATTCCAGGACCACCTTTTGGACCTTCGTGAGTAATAACCACAACGTCGCCCGAAACTACTTTGCCACCCAATATGCCTTCTACTGCATCTTCTTGTGAATCGAATACTTTGGCAGGACCGGAAAATTTCCATATACTTTCATCTACACCGGCTGTCTTAACTACGCAACCATCAATAGCTATGTTACCTTTTAATATGGCCAGTCCGCCATCTTTTGAGTAGGCGTTTTGCAGATTGCGAATACAGCCTGTTTCACGATTTGTGTCGAGAGTGCTGTAGGTGCAATCCTGTGAACCCATAGTTATACTGAATTTTCTGGCAGGTGCGCTGCTGTATATTCTTTTGGCTTCAGGGTTAATGTCCTCCCGGCAGATATTATACTTTTCTACAAGTTCTCCGTATGACAATCCGCTAACATTCATAGCCGATAGGTCTATAAGGTTTGCTTTGGATAATTCATATAGAATATTCTGTATGCCACCCGCGCGGTTTACATCCTGAATATGATACTTCTGTGTATTTGGCGCAACCTTACATAAACAAGGTACTTTTCTTGAAAGTGCGTCTATATTGTCCATCTTGAAATCTACGCCTGCTTCGTTAGCTATGGCCAGTAGGTGTAGTATAGTGTTTGTAGATCCACCCATTGCAATGTCAAGTGTCATTGCATTTTCAAAAGCACTCTTTTTGGCAATGTTAAGTGGTAGTAGTGAATCATCGCCCTCTTCGTAATATTTAAGCGCATTCTTTACAATCTGTCTTGCGGCTTCCTTGAATAGTTCTATTCGGTTCTTATGGGTAGCCAGAATTGTACCGTTTCCCGGTAATGAAAATCCCAATGCTTCGGTTAGACAGTTCATAGAGTTTGCTGTAAACATTCCTGAACAGCATCCGCATCCCGGACAGGCATGACTCTCTATTTCTGAAACATCGGCATCACTTACAGATTCATCTGCCGACTGTATCATTGCATCTATCAAATCCAAATGACGATTATTCCATTCACCTGCCTCCATAGGACCTCCGCTTACGAATATTGTAGGTATATTAAGGCGCATAGTGGCCATAAGCATACCCGGAGTAATTTTGTCGCAGTTACTTATACATACCAATGCATCGGCTTTGTGGGCATTTACCATATATTCTACGCTATCTGCAATTATGTCACGCGATGGTAGTGAATATAGCATACCATCGTGTCCCATAGCTATACCGTCATCAATGGCTATGGTATTGAATTCTGCAGCAAAACATCCCATTTTCTCTATTTCGGCTTTGACAATCTGTCCTATTTCGTGCAGATGTGTATGTCCGGGAACGAATTGTGTAAACGAATTGGCTATTGCAATAATGGGACGTCCCATCTGTTCGCGTTTCATTCCGTTTGCAACCCATAGAGCTCTGGCACCGGCCATTCTTCTGCCTACTGTGCTCTGTTCGCTTCTCAGTGGAATTTTCATATTTAATTAATTTCGTATTTATATTCATTAAAAAAGCCCTTCTCGTAAGGGAGAAAGGCTAATATCACTATATCGGATTAGGCAAATTTCCCCCTTAACACGTCGCGCTAATGACCACCACGTGCACAGAATTGATGCCAATTAAGTATAATCCGTTCATCTATATTCAATATTTTCTGCAAAGTTACTCCTTTTTATTTATATAACAAACATCTTGTAGGTTCTTTTTACTATGAAATTGAAAAAATATTCATAGGCTAATGGATAAATATGAATTTATGCTTTGTGAAATACCTTAAAAAAGATAAAATGTCTGGTAAACTTGGTTTAATTCGTCTGTTTGTGTTAACTTTGCGAATTAATACTAAATCATTGTGTGGTGGCACGATAATTGCTGTTATACATTGTGTGTATTTAAAAAGTGGATAATAAAAAACAACTATATAATAATGGGTTTTAACGAATTTATAAGCAAATTGTTTGGAAACAAGGCTGCAAGAGATATGAAAGAGATACAGCCTTGGGTGGAAAAGGTTAAGAAAGCATTTTCTCAATACGAATCTATTTCTAATGATGAATTGCGCGAAAAAGTACAGGAAATTAGAAAAAAGGTACAGGATTTTGTTATACCTGAACAGGAACGTATAGATGCATTAAAGGCCAAGGTAGAACAGACCGAAATAGAGGAACGTGAAGCTCTGTTCAATCAGATTGATAAGCTTGAAAAGGAGAAAATGGACCGCTATGAGGTGGTTCTGGATGAAGTTCTACCCGATGTTTTCTCAATAATCAAAGAGACTGCAAAGCGTTTTACAAATAATGAAGAGATAGTAGTTACTGCAACCGATTTTGATCGTTATCTGGCTACTACAAAAGATTTTGTACGTATAGAAGATGATAAGGCTATATGGCAAAACCACTGGGTAGCGGGAGGAAATGAAACCGTATGGAATATGATACACTACGATGTTCAGTTGTTTGGTGGTGTAGTGCTTCATAAGGGTAAGATAGCAGAAATGGCAACCGGTGAAGGTAAAACTTTGGTTGCTACATTACCGGTGTTCCTCAATGCCTTGACTGGTAACGGTGTTCATGTGGTTACAGTGAACGACTATTTGGCAAAACGTGATGCTGAATGGATGGGACCGCTTTACATGTTCCATGGTTTGAAGGTGGACTGTATTGACAAGCATCAGCCAAATTCTGAAGCACGTAGAAATGCTTACCGTGCCGATATTACATTTGGTACAAACAATGAATTTGGTTTTGACTATCTGCGTGACAATATGGCATCACGTCCGGATGAACTGGTACAACGTGGGCATAATTATGCAATTGTGGATGAGGTCGATTCAGTGCTCATAGACGATGCTCGTACACCTCTTATTATATCAGGTCCTGTTCCGAAAGGTGAAGACCAGCAGTTTGAACTGTTGCGTCCTCAGGTGGAACAACTGTTTGAAGCACAGAAAAAGCTTGCTACACAGTTCCTGGCAGAGGCCAGAAAGAAGGTAATGTCAGATAATCAGGACGAAGTAGCAGAGGGTTTCCTATCTCTGTTCCGTAGCTTTAAAGCACTTCCTAAGAATAAGGCTCTTATCAAGTTCCTAAGCGAACCCGGCATTAAGGTGGGTATGCAAAAGACTGAAGAGATCTATATGGAGCAACAGAACAAACGTATGCCCGAAGCTGTAGAGCCGCTTTACTTTGTGATTGATGAAAAATTGAATAGTGTAGATTTGACCGATAGAGGTATAGAACTGATAAGTGGAACACAACAGGAGGCCGATTTCTTTGTTCTCCCTGATATTGCTTCGCAGCTTTCTGAACTTGAGAGTCAGGAATTGAGCAATGAAGAGAGACTGGCTAAAAAGGATGAACTGCTTACAAACTATGCAGTAAAGAGCGAACGTATTCACACTATAAATCAACTTCTGAAAGCATACGCAATGTTCGAAAAGGATGTTGAGTATATTGTAACAGAAGATGGTCAGGTAAAGATTGTAGATGAACAGACCGGACGTATAATGGAAGGTCGTAGATATAGCGATGGTTTGCATCAGGCTATAGAAGCAAAGGAACGTGTAAAGGTTCAGGCTGCCACACAGACTTTTGCAACAATTACTTTGCAGAACTATTTCCGAATGTATCATAAACTGGCAGGTATGACCGGTACAGCCGAAACTGAGGCAGGTGAATTCTGGGATATTTATAAACTTGATGTAGTGGTTATTCCTACAAACAAGCCTATTGCCAGAAACGATATGAATGACCGTATCTATAAGACTAAACGTGAAAAGTATAAGGCCGTTATAGAAGAGGTGGTACGTTTGGTAGAGGCAGGAAGACCTGTTCTTGTTGGTACAACATCGGTAGAAATAAGTGAGCAGTTAAGTCGTATGCTTACTATGCGTAAGATAGAACATAATGTGCTTAATGCAAAGTTACACCAGAAGGAAGCCGATATAGTTGCAAAAGCCGGTCAGCGCAGTACTGTTACTATTGCAACCAATATGGCGGGTCGTGGTACCGATATTAAACTCTCTCCTGAAGTGAAGGCTGCCGGAGGTTTGGCTATTGTGGGTACCGAGCGTCATGAAAGCCGTCGAGTTGACAGACAGTTGCGCGGTCGTTCAGGTCGTCAGGGTGATCCGGGTTCATCAGTATTCTTTATATCACTTGAAGATAACCTAATGCGTCTGTTCGGTTCGGACCGTATAGCTCCGCTTATGGATAAGATGGGTCTGGAAGAGGACGAAATGATAGAAAACAGCTTCATCACAAAACGTATTGAACAGGCACAGAAAAAGGTAGAAGAGAACCATTTTGGTGTTCGTAAACGTTTGCTTGAATATGATGACGTTATGAATAAACAACGTACTGTGATTTACGAAAAGCGTCGTCATGCCGTAATGGGTGAACGTATAGGTATGGATATTGCCAATATGATTTGGGATAGATGTTCAAATGCAGCAGAAAATTGTGCTGATTATGAAACGTTGCAGATGGAGCTCTTCAAGATATTGGCTATGGAAACTCCGTTTACAGAAGCGGAATTTTCAAAGATGAAGCAGGAGGAGATTGCAGATAAGATATTCAATTCTGCAATGGAGAACTATAAACGTAAGAGCGATAGAATGGCTCAGATTGTGTATCCTGTTATTAAACGAGTATTTGAAGAACAAGGAGATAGATTTGAAAACATACTTATTCCTATTGAAGATGGTCGTAGGGTATATCAGATTCCTTGTAATTTGAAGGCTGCATACGAATCGGAAGGTAAAGAAGTGGTGAAGGCATTCCAAAAGGCTATCCTTTTGCATACAATAGATGAATGTTGGAAAGAAAATCTGCGTGAACTTGATGAACTGAAACACTCTGTTCAGAATGCAAGTTACGAACAGAAAGATCCGTTGCTTATCTTTAAACTGGAATCGGTTACTCTGTTTGATAATATGGTCAACAAGATGAATGACCAGACAGTGTCAATACTTATGCGTGGCCAGGTACCTGAACCCGATCCAAACAGAGTACGCGAAGCTCCGGTTCAGAATCGTCAGCAGCGCAGACAGTATAATGAATCTAAAGCAGATTTAAGTGATCCGAATCAGACTGCTGCGGCTCAGCGCGATACAAGAAATCAGGTACGCGAACCAATCAGAGTAGATAAGGCTCCGGGAAGAAATGATCCATGCCCTTGTGGTAGCGGTAAAAAGTACAAGAATTGTCACGGAAAGAATATGTAATAGTTCAATATAATGTCTATGAAGTTTAATGAGTCTCTTTTGAAAACTCTTTCTGATGCAATTAATGGTGCATTGAAAAAGTTTAGACAATCTGATGATTTGTCGGTAGTTACAGATATCTATCTGCAACCATTGCATGATAGTGCTGTACTAAGAATTTATGACGATGATGAAGAATTGGCTGTAGTCTCTATTCCACAATTAAATGATATTCCTGAAGATGTTTTTTATGTTGAGATGGAAAAGCAGCTAAGGAAATCATTGCAGCAGATTGACAAATTGGAATCATTAGAAACATTATCTATCTGGAAACCATTCTCTTTTGTTATGGTGGATGATGATAAGGAGACATATTATGAACTTATGTTAATAGATGATGATACGGCTCTTGTTTCTCAAACCTTGATGGAGGGTTTAGATAAAGAATTGGACGATTTTTTATCTGATTTATTAGAAATTTGACAAGAAATTTTGTATTTCAAATAGTTAATTATACATTTGCAACATCATGAGAGTCAAGCGCAAACTAACGTTTGTGTTTGGCTCTTGTTTTTTATTATTAACACACTAATTTACTATTGTAAGAAACAGAAAGAAACTTTTATTTCAAGTGTTAAAGATTTTATAGAATTTTGTAATGATTTTATCAACGATGTGTTTATGAAAAGAGTGTTACTAATAATCTGCATTGCAGTGTTGGCGTTTGCGAATCTCTATTTATGGGGGCAATTGCGTATAGAACGAGATAACTTTTATCCTATTGCAAAGAATCAGACCGAAGAGGCTTTGCTTGCTTATCAAGCAGGTTTTGAGGTTATGCTTATGAATGATGGCATAGCTTTGGATTCTGTCAGATATTATGATTTGTCTGAAAAAGTGGAACTACCACTATCTTTGCAGTTTAATGATTCTGTTAGCCATTATTTTGTGATGCGTTTCAATGAATATGATTGTGAAGCGTGTGTAGAGTATGCTTATCAGAAGATGGCAGAAGTGTTTGCAAATGAAAAAGATGTAGATATTATGATAGTCAAGAATACGGTTGAAAATCAGCTGTCAACTTCAATGGAGCTTGCTTATGGTAAAAACACTATAAAGAAACTGGATATTGTCAATATGGAACTTCCTATTGATGCAGCAGGCGTTCCACATTACTTTATTTTAGATAAAGATATGAAGATACACGATATGTTTGTTCCAGACAGGCTAAATCCCGCAGTAACAGACGTCTATTTGGAACGCATCGTCCAAAAATGGTTTCAAGAATAAATAATGAACAATTTATGATGCTTTCTAATTTATATTTACTACTTTCGTGTAAGTAATAGTTAGAAAGCATTTTAGTATGACAATAAAAACGTTTCAGAATTACGCTCTATACTGTTTCGCTATAGTTTGTTTGATCTCTTGCAACAAACGCGCAGATTACTACAACACATTATTACAAGTAGAATCACAGATAGAAGAGAACCCGCAAGAGGCGTTAACTACCCTACAGCAGATAGATACAGATAACCTGTCAGGTAGAAGAACACGTGCCAAATATTCACTGCTCTACTCTATAGCATTAGACAAAAACTATATAGATACAACAGATATAGAAATATTACAACCCGCCATAGCATATTACAGCAAAAAGGGAACCCCTACAGATAAACTTAAAACACTCTACTATCAAGGTGTGATTTACCACAACCGTGGGGAACAAGCTCAGGCAATGGAGTGCTACCTGAATGCTTTAGAAAAGGGGGAAAAAAGCAGTGATATACTAACCAAAGCGCGAATATATGTTGCACAGGGTACTATATATAACCAACTATTTGAATTTGAAAAAAATATAGATGCTAATCTAAGAGCGGCAGAACTATTCAAAACAGCCGGAAATAATGAGAGTTATTTTGGTTGTATGAATAGGGCATTGAATGCATATACACGGAATGACGATATTATAGGTGCAGACAGCTGTATTCAAATATGCAAAGAACTACTGCCTACAGTCAGCATAAAAAGAGTAGGTGATTTTTATTCAATATATCTTATATACCTTATAAGTGAAAAAGTACATAGTGAAATACCTCTTGTAATAGAAGAGTACACTTCTGCCGTACCTGAAGAGAAGTGGGAATATATTACACTGGCTTATGCATATTTGGAAATTGGAGAATATGAAAAGGCTTTGACTATAATCAGTAAACATACGGATTTTAGTAATAACAATCATAAAACAAGATACTATTCCATACTGTCTGAAATTTATGAAAACATGGGCTATTACCAAGAATCCATAGAAAATTGGCGTTTATACCAAACTGCCAGTGACGAACAATTTTTTTCTATAATAGAACAAGATACACAGTTTATAGAGGAACGCCATGCATTAGAAATGGA
>CALFTK010000014.1 GCA_937916465.1 uncultured Bacteroidales bacterium | reverse complement strand
ATGAAAAATATCAGGATATAGGTCTGTATGTGGTGGCTTCGCAAGCTCCTGAAAAGAATATTGGAGTGAACTATTTGCGTGGACAGGTAGATGAATTGGGACGTTTGGTCATAGTATCTACATATTCATCATCGTCCTATATGCATCACCGTTCTGTACGTGTAGTATGTGGTGATGTATATGCAGAATCGCCTGAATCGGATGACTATTATGAATTTAAAGATTTGGGTATATGCTACGAAAAATGCAATCTAAAATGGTGCGAAGATGGTGGTGTAGCAGCATTTATAGCGATGAACCACAATAAGAGTATTCAGGTGATACTGAACGGAGCAAATGGTAAGACATACAAATATAATATGAGACCAGCCGATAGAGATGCTATAGCAGCCCTTTATGAATTATCAACTCTATTGACAGAACGTGAAGACCATAAAAAGATAAAAGAAGAGGCTGTGCGCCGATTGGATTTTACCCGTTCAAAAATGGAGACACCCAATAATCTTAGCGAGTAAGAGAGAACTTCAGTGTAATACCGCAGTCATGTGTGGCTGTTGGATATGACGATGTAGATACAAGCGGGAAGTTACTTTGGAAATCATAATAGAAGTTCAAAGTAAGCATCTTGCTGTATATGTAATCCGCGCTGAAAGCCAATTTAATGGCTCGGTTGCCACTTGTGGCCTGAGTAGCCATAGTCTTGATATTTCTGCACAGAGCATTCTGGTTTCTGTAAGAAAAATCAAGATTCATATTCAGATTGTTATTTACCTTATTGCGGCCGGTACCTTGCTGAGCACCAAACAGTTTCAAGTTGCTGATACGATAGCTTGCACCTGCTGTAATATCGTCGGAAATGGTTTCTACAACCTGTACTGCCGATGTGCTAAGGTTTATCACTCTGGTCTTTCTGCATTCAAGTCTGGCAGTCAAACTGTTGTTGAATGTCATATCTACACCAACTAATGGAGCAAAAGATTCGTTAATGGAAACAGAACCTATATTGAACATACTGTTAGGTATGGGGTTGCCTGTAGTAATGTCGTTAATAAAGCCCAGATTATTCATATACTCCATATAGCTCATAAAGGTGTTATAACTACCCATAGAATAGACACTTTTGTATGAATGTTTCAGATTGAAACTTTTGAAGTATTTCTGGAAGAATGGAATCTGATTCAGTCCTGAATAGGTTATACTCCAGTTAGGCATCATGGATAGGATGTTCGGAAACAGATTTAGCGAACTCTTTGATGCATCTTTGCCTGTATATGCAGCTAAGAATGCAGGTATCAATACATCGGCAGAATATGGGTTTACTCCACCGTTTTCCGGATTATATACTGAACCTGCCAATGTGGTGCCTTCCGGATATATAGCACCAACATACTGATTCTCTACACGTTTCTGAACAGTATTAATGTTGTCTGCAAGCCGTTCAAAACTCTTTGATTTGTAGCCATTGTCAGGGTTCTTCCGTTCGAATGCACTTTTCAGAGTAACCACAGTCATGCTGAATGTACCTGTTTGCGATTCAGGCATGCCTGCATACATATATTGAATAGTGCGGCTATTGCTTTTTTCCCAACTGGAATTGACATCTATTCTGAAATTCATAAATGGTTCCAGCATCATCTTAATTTGCAGACTTTCACCTGCCGATGTGGCTGCGGCATAAGAAACACTGTCATTGTTCAACAACCAATTATTGTGCTGTGCCTTGTGCAGATAACTATTGTCGGTAAGACCAAATGCAAAATCAAGTCCCGGAGCTAACATGCCGTTGCCGGAATTCTGACCTAACATAGAAGCATTAGGCATGAATCCCGGAAGATTCATATTGTATGTGTTCCTATATGTAAATGATGCATTTCTTACCATCATAACAGCCCTTGTAGTTAAATCAAGTCCATCTTTCAACGTAAATCGTTCAGTCTTGTAAACTTCGTTTGGGTCTAACACAGCTTTTACCATTACGTCAAGAGTATCTTTATATTTAACAGTAATGGTGTTAGCATCAACACGTTTATAACGTAGCTTAACAGTTGTACCATCCTTACGTGTAAATGTAACCTTTGGTTTTAGAGTTCCCTGATTATGGGTAATGGTAAATGTGGAATCGGGCAGTAGAGTAATCTCCTTCTGGTAAGCCTTAACCTTTTTAGGTGTGGGCTTTTTCCTGTTGCCCTTATCGGTATATTTATCGTTTATCTCCTTTAGGTATGGCACCTTATTATATAGAGTCTGGAAATTCATGCGTCCGTTAGAAGATATGGTTCTGTTTGTACTTATTATATTGCCAAACGATGTTCCATCGGCGTATGTAGTTCCTCTATCCCAACTATATTGTGAATTAAAGCTGATGTCACTGGTAAACCAAGATAGAACAGGCAGTTTGCTTAGAGGTATCTGATAAGATGCCTGGAAACTCTGTTGATAATCCAGCGGACGTCCCATGCGTGCCAGACTTGCTTTAACAGAGTCTTTCCACAATGCAAATTCATCGGGATACAGGTCTTTGTTTACAATCATATAAGGTTCCTCAATTTCTGCCTGTGTCTTTGCTGTAAAAGACATACGAAGGTCACGTAACGGATCCCAACGCAGTGTTAAATCTCTATCCCAATAGAACTGTTGTGAGAAGAGTGCCGGAATATCATTGCTGCTACTCATGGATTCCAAATCGCGTTCTTGCAATTCATGATAATTCCTAACCAGATTGGTGTTGAAACTGAAACTTTGAGGCACAAAATTCACAGTTATATCCTTCAATATGGTCAGCCAGTTAGATTGGTACTTGATAAACGAGAATGGTTTCCAACCTGTAACAGTAGGCGAATATGAGTAGGTTAGATTTGCCTTCCAACTTTTGTCATTTTCATATACAATGGTGCTGGCACTGTTCTCCTGTATAGAACTGGAGAAACTTGCGCTGAAGTTTGCCGGATCATAAGGCATTGGTTTCTCGCTGCTTATGTCAATTTTGGCATTCGATATGCTGAAGTTCTTTTGCACAGTGACATCTTGAGTAATACTTCGTATAGAGTCTTGCGATTTTTTATCAGAATATGAATCTATAACATCGTCCAAAATCAGGTCAGTATCGTAAGGGCTGTAATACGGCGATACATTCTCTTTTGTGAACGAATAGTAAACAGGTAATGATATTCTGGCCTGCTCAGGCAGGAATCTACCTACGTCAAAACTGGTGGTAACAGAATATTTGTAGAAATCGTCCATACTTCTTTCGTTAATACCCTGTTCTAAACCTCCATATCCTGCAGTACTCATCTGGCCGGACATGTCTATGTTTCCTATATCTGAAAGTTTCATAGACATATTGGCTCTTGCAGCCGATCCACCGTGACTTTCAAAGCCAACCAGGCGCAATTCGTTAATCCATAGTTCGGCCGATTTTGTAGCAAGCGAATTGTTTCTGATACCAATCATTATGGCTCTTACATTACCTATGGAAGGATTACCAATAATACTGATTTTGTTTTCAGGGTTTTGTGGATCATATTCGCTGTAAATGGTACTCTGTGAGACATCGTTATTGCCACTGTTTTTCAGACGGTTACGATTGTTTTTAACAGCAGTAAGAACGTCGAACGAAATATCCAGCATATTCTTGTTTGGCCAAACCATGCGGCGGTCGCTTTCATTGTCGTTGTTGTAGTAACCATGTTCGGTAACGGTAAGAGGAATTTCATACTCATAGTAGTTTCCTGTATAGTCAGAACCCAAACGTATGAATACAGACATATCACCATCCTGTAACATCTGAACATCGTTAATAGGAGCTTCCAAATGTGAGAACATCTGAATACGTTGATATTTACGCAAATCCAATGCACTCTTCTTATATATACCGCGAGCTTCGCCGGCATCAAGGTTAGTTACCTTAATGCTCATAGCCTGTTCGTTGTCTTGAATAAGCTGTGTTTGCTGCGGATCTAAAATGCGGGTTATTCCGGGTGGCACAACATAGTTGACAGGTGTACGGTCACCATTCTCTTCAATATTTACCGATGTTGCGGCAAGTGAACCGGAAATAACAGGTGTCTTGTTTGAACTGCTTGCAATAGGTTGCTGATAATTTCTCCATTGGCTGGTCATCAGTTCAAGTGAACCAAAGCGAATGTGAGTTTCGTCAGTGAAATTGGTCAGATATATACGCATAAATCTGATGGAACTGAAGTCGCGTATTCCACCTATGGCCTTTTCGTATTCATCTACAGGGATTCTGAAACAGTACCAATTTACTGTCTCCATATTACCGTTACGAAGTTTAATTTTCACTTCGCGTTTATCGGCTATGTAGTTACGTCCCACCTGCAAATCGGATGGGCGTAGGGATATACGATACTGGAAGAACTTTTCGTATTCGTCCAAAGTGTAGTCCTGGTTTGCATCTTCAATGTCGGGAGTGGTGCGAGAAGATTGATCAAATCGTTCGTCTGTGTCTTCCGAATTTGGAGAATTGCCCTCTGTGCCATTATAATATTTGTATCTGTCCAGAATAGAAACTTTGTTGTTGTCATAATCTGTACCGCGGTAGTGATGGAAGTCGTCACCGGCAGGGTCTTGTTCCAAAACTTTGTATGCATCGGCCGATATGCGTCCTTTTACCTGATTCAGATAGTTTGAATAGGTATGGAATTTTAGTTCCTCTTCTGACGAAAGACCATTTAAACCAACGTCCTGTTTGCTACGACTGTCTGAATTACTGTTGTCAAAAGCATATACCAAACTTGTGGTTGTAGGAACCTTACCCCAAACGGTTTCAGAATATTGTGTGGCATCGTTATTAACCGGAATACCATTTTCAAAATACTTTTTGCCGTCCAGAAGTATGTCTTCCGACACTTCGCCCAGATTTATATACATATCGCCACCCGATGAACTCTGATTATAGATAAACGGATCTAACATCCAGAACTCTATGTATTCAATGTTTGCAGTTTCAAAATCGGTGGTGTTAAGACTGCGCATAATACCTGCCCAATTCTGCGAAGGATTAGGCAGATAACCGTTAGCATCCAGGTTTGGATTAAGGTTATACGGACCACGTTCCTGTGGATAGTATGCTAAATTTAATATAGATAAGGTGGTCGATTCGCTTGATGTAGATTCTTTGTTTGGGTAGAGTTCGCGTTCATAAACTTCGCGTACATAGTGGTTGGATAGCTGGTCCAAATCGCTTTTTATGTGAGAAGGAGTAAGCATGGAGTTTCTGCGGGTAAATAGCGGGTCAATAGTGAACCAGTTTATCAAAGCACGGTTGTAGCCTGCCTCAATGCTACCTGTCTTTCCATAACCTGCCATACCATGAGGAACCGCTGAAAGTGTCCAAGCCGATGGCCTGCTTATATCAATACCGCTTTCTGCCGCTTCAAAATCATCTATGTATGATGAACTGCCCTGAACTTTGTCCGATACTTCCGAAATAAGATGAGCCATTTCGGCCGATAATGTTATTTGTGACGGCTGTGTAGCATTGACAAATGGTATGAGGTCTATCAAATTTGTCAAGGCCTGACTTTCGCGTTTGTAGTTTATATTCATTCCCAGCATGGTGTTTACTAATGGTTCATCGCCCATAGTAACTTTGCTGGTAAGCGGGCGTTCATTGAGATGCATAAATGTACCACCCACCTGAAAATCGCGATTAAAATTGTACGCCCAGTTCAAACCTGCCATGGTTTTACGCTGCATGTTGAATTCAGTGTTGCTCTCTAATTGAACATCAACTTTAGTACCGGCATCAATGATATTTTGGTTAATCACTGTTACAGTACCCATGCTGTAGTCAATTATGTAGTCGCTGTTTTCAACCAGTTCAACACCTCCGGCAGTAACCCTTACAGAACCGCGTGGTATATTTGATGCACCTAATTGAATAACACTGTTTGAGGAGCCCGAATGTTCGCCCATCAGTAAGAACTTATCCTTTTCTGCCAACCTTTTGGCAACAACTTTTGTAGAATCGTATAGTTCCTGGAATATATATTTGTCGGCTTGTGTATCGTTCCCAATCACTTTACGCAGATGATTGCCGAATGGTTCCACAACAGGGAATATAATTTTGCCCGATGATGATAGCACCGTATAACCTTCAACGTAGTCAAATTTACCATTTGAGTGGGCTGCCTGATTATCATCAAGACGGTCCAGATTCATCATTTTAAGTAGGTTGGTACTCTTTAAATTGCTTTCAGGCAGATAGGTAATGTTACTGCCAGTGCTGTCACTGGCATAATATATGTTCAGTTTAAATTTGTTACGGCTTATGCTGCCACTGCCCAAAGAGTAGATGTTTTTCATCATCAAATCCCAAGTACCGCTACCCGGAACATTTGAATTGGACTTCAGAAGTTTTACATACAGCGCGCTGCTTGCATCGGTTATGTCGGACGAAAATTCACCTACCTGATAACTCTTGCCACCATAAGTGTATTCAAACGCAACAGCCAGAACTTCGTCGGAATTAAGAGCATTTTTAAGCGAAATATAACCCAAATCACTATTTAGGGTATATTCTGAATTTGACAGTTTTCTTGCGTTTGAAATCTTTTCGTAGTCAGTGCTACCCATAAGAAAAGAACCAAGCGTTGCAGCTACACGGTCAATGTCGCGTGCATCGGGATAATCGTTGACAATGCGGCGGTATAGGTCATTGGCATAATTGTCGGTAGCAGGACCTCCTGCACTATTCCAAATATTGTTACTGATATGTTCCGATTCGCCCAAGTCAGTAAATGCAATTATGTTTCGTGGCCCTTCATAGCTGCTTCGTTTGTTGGTAATCCAAAGTTCAATACGGGTAATCTTAACGCCGGAAACAATGCTGGGCAACATGGCCATATTCTTGTCATAATTGTCGCGGAAAAAGTGACCTAAAAAGAAATGCCTGTTTTCGTCATAGTCGCTGGCATTGATTTCGAAAGCCGTCAGCTGTTCTCCGCCCTGCGAACTTACTGAAGTGGATGTAGAGTTCTTTTGGGACAATACGGTCTGCAACATAAGTTTGCCAAACTGAAGGTCGGCACGAATACCGAATAGCGATGTAGCCCCCTGAATAAGCGATGAATTGGTTGGGAAACTTACATTACCGGCTTCCAGAAGTCTTATTATTTCATCTTCTTTACCTTCGTAGCGCAGTTTTATTTTTCTTGTATCAAAATTGAAAGTAGTTTCTGTGTTATAGCTTAAATCCATATTGATTTTGTCACCAACACGTGCATTGATACTCAAGTTTATCTGTTCGTCAAAATCGAAACCTCCTGTCTTTCTGTTTTGAACAGATAGTGAAGGGTTATCAACCTTGTTACGGTTCAAACCAAATTTAATGGCTGCCGAACCATTGGTCCTAATTTGTACTCCACCCGGACCAAATATCTTTTCGGCAGGTCCCAAATCGAATTTCATGTCGGTGAAATCGAATTTGTTAGTGCCGTTATTTGTAAATTCCTCTTCGTTTTTAGTGCGGAAATAAGACTGCATAGAGCGTTGCATGCTCCATTTGTTGTACTCCGGTTGGGTCATTAGGAAGGGGGTGGTAAGATAGTAGTCGCCAAGTTTAACTCCCACTTTGTATATGTCGGCCTCTTCATCGTATTCAGTAACATTCTGAATGTTTTCCGGTGTACGCAAATCGGCAGAATAATTTTTATTCAGCTCTTCCGATTCTTCAGGAACAGTCTTGCTAACATTAAAACGTGCATTCAGAACCGTGTCTTGTGGCTCTGTTTCTGAGCTTTGTCCATATAACACACTCAAGCTCCCGCATAAACAGGAGCCTAACAGAATGGTTAATATCAGAACAAATCTCTTTAATGCCATTGAATACAAGCTAAGATTAGATACGTTTTAGAGCCTCTTTTATAGCACCTTCCACAGAAATGTTAGGTTGCTCTTTAACAATAGCCTGAATAACTTTTTGTGATGCAGCCTGTGGAAAACCCAACATAACAAGCGCTGCTACCGATTCCTCTACAGTCTGTCCTGCTTGCGAATTTGTACCTATGTTCAGTATGTCTGCATTGGCAGAACCTTTTGCAACCTTATCGTGCAAATCCACTATGATACGTTGTGCTGTTTTTGCACCAATACCTTTAACCTTCTTAAGAAGAGCATCGTTTCCGCTGCCAATAATCTCAATTAGTTCGGCAGGAGAAAAGGCCGATAATATCATAATAGCACTGTTTCCACCTATTCCCGATACCGATATAAGTTGAAGGAACAGATCTCTCTCCTGTTTGTCGGCAAAACCAAAAAGGTTATAAGCATCTTCTCTTATAGCTTCGTAAACATAAAGTTTGCACTCTTTTCTCTCCTGAATGGCAGAAAAAGTGTTCAGTGATATGTTCAGCATAAAACCAATACCTGAATTGGTTTCTAAAACAGCGTATGTAGGTGTTATTTCGGCAATTGAGCCCTTTATGTAGTTTATCATATACTCTCTCTTATATAAATATAAATTAATAACGGCAGTATGGCTGCTTTATTGTATAAAGACGAAAAAAATGTAAATAGATACCAATATCGTAAAAAAATACAATCCTTTTGTATAATTTTTCATCTGCTTGTTGTAAATTCGCACTCTGAAAAACAAAAATATTACAAGATGAATAAGATTAAGGCAGCCATTGTTGGCTATGGAAACATTGGAAGATATGTGCTTGAGGCACTTCAAACCGCTCCCGATTTTGAAATTACAGGTATAGTAAGAAGAAATGGTGATGCAGACAGGCCTGCAGAACTGGAAGGTTATACAATAGTAAAAGACATAAAAGATTTGCCCAAACCCGATGTTGCCATATTGGCTGTACCAAGTCGTAGCGCAGAAAAGTATGCAGCAGAAATATTGCCATTGGGTATAAATACCGTAGATAGCTTTGATATTCATTCATTAATAGTGGAGACCCGTTCCAGAATAGATAAAATAGCAAAGGAGAATGGACAGGTGGCTGTAATTTCAGCAGGATGGGATCCGGGAAGCGATTCCATAGTACGCGCCCTTATGCAGAGTATGGCTCCAAAAGGAATAAGCTACACAAACTTTGGCCCGGGAATGTCAATGGGGCACACAGTAGCAGTAAAGGCTGTTGATGGTGTAAAGAATGCACTTTCTATGACCATACCTGTAGGAACAGGAATACATCGCAGAATGGTTTATGTAGAACTGTTGGATGGATATAAGTTTGAAGAGGTTGCTGCTGCTATTAAAGCAGACCCATATTTTGTACATGACGAAACTCACGTTATGCAGGTGGAGAGTGTTGATGAACTAAAAGATATGGGACATGGAGTAGAATTGACCCGCAAAGGTGTTTCGGGTAAAACTCAAAATCAGCTCTTCTCATTTAATATGAAGATAAACAACCCTGCACTTACAGCTCAGGTTTTGGTAAACGTGGCAAGAGCATCAATGCTTCAGAAACCGGGATGCTACACAATGATAGAAATACCTGTCATTGATATGCTCCCCGGCAATCGCGAAGAACTCATTGCCCATTTAGTATAGACATTACAACATCTTTATACTGCGGCGGATCTTTTGATTCGCCGTTGTTGTTTTTATAGCTGTGGAATTTAGAACTGTATTCCGATGCCGGCATAGAGACCATCGCCTTTGCTAAGACCAAATATCATGTTGTAAAAGACGCTGTCGGTAAAACCTATTGTGTATCTGATAAAAGTACCATAGTCCATAAATACACCATTGAATCTGGTTTTATAGTAGCGTTCGTTACGTTCAAATATACCATTATCTGCGGACAGACAGTTTTTGTATCTAGTCTCCAGACCTATTCCCAAATTTATACCAAACTGGAAAAAATCATCCAAAAACCAACCAAAGTTGAACTTTATGTTGTAAGAGTTGTAAACTCCCTCTATAAACTCTTCATCAAGATAATCCTCCCAGGCAATGGTTGTTTCCATATCTTCTTCTCCTTCTACCAATTCCGCGGGAAAACCGTATGTCTGTTTGCCAATGTTGGCGCTAAAAGTCAAACCCCAGAATGTATATCCATTTCCAATGGACATACCTAAAACAAGGTTGTCTTTACTGCTAACAGCCACATCCAGACATAACACATCGTATTCGGGCACTTCGTAATAGCTGTACTCCTGAGAAGCCTGAGCAGCAGCAATAGAATCGGCCATCTCCTGGTTTTTTACCTTGCCTATATAGACATCGTTTTCAAAATATCCTTTGTAAAGAGTTGTATCCTGTTTTGATAGTAGAACCCCGGCACCATGGCGCATATCGTCTTTCCATTCACCTGCATAATACCCGCCATCTTCATACATAAGAGTACCAACACCATTGAACATATTGTTCTCCCATCTGCCATTGTATTCAGCGCCGTTTGCATATTTATACACTCCTTCTCCGCTCATTTTATGCTCCTTGAATGAACCTTTATAGTAGTCGCCATCAGGAAAACGTAATGTTCCGGTACCATCCCATAAACCATTTTTCCATTCACCTGAATATATTGTGCCGTCGCTGTACTTCATAGTGCCGGTACCATTGAAAAGAGAATCTGTTATACCACCAACATACCAAGATCCGTCATCAAATCTTAATGTGTCAATGCTTTCTGTTTGTGCCGCCATTCTTGTGATAAACAGTACTAAAATAGTAATTATGATTGATATTCTTTTCATAATACAGTCTTATAATACATCAACAAAAATAGTAATACTATTTGTTAGTGACAACAAATTATACATGGAAAAGTAAATGCTAAAAAATATTTTTACATAATTATCAGTAATTAACTAAAACGGAGTGATAACGTATTTAATTACCGCATACATTTGTGCCGTAATAATTAAATAATCGATTTTATGAAAAAGAATTTTGTTTGCTTGGCGATGATGTCATCGCTTTTACCAACAGTAGCAGGGTGTGTAACAATACCTGACGGGGCTACTCCGGTGAAACCGTTTGTTCTTTCAAAGTATTTGGGGACATGGTATGAAATAGCCAGAATAGATTTCAGGCATGAAAGAAATCTGGAGAATACCAAAGCCGAATACAATATGAATTATGATGGGGAGATAAGTGTTGTGAACAGCGGTTATAATAGTGTGACAGGCGAATATACCGAAGCTAAAGGCAAGGTGAAATTTGCGTCTGACGATGGATCGGCTATGATGAAAGTATCATTCTGGGGGCCATTCTATTCAGGTTACAACGTAATAGCGTTGGATGACGATTATCAATATGCATTAGTTGCAGGCGATAATCATAAATACTTGTGGTTGTTATCCAGGGAAAAGAGTATTCCCGACATAATTCGTAGCAAGTACTTACAAATAGCCAAAGAGGCCGGTTATGATACCAGTAAATTGTTATGGGTAAATCATAACTAAATACGTTCAGGTATTGTAAAATTCGTTCATTTTGAATATAATTGCAAAAACAAATAACAATTATGATTAAGAAAGGCGATAAGATGCCACAGTTCAGTGTGGTAGATCAGGATGGTAATACAGTGACAACCCAAAGTTTAATGGGGCACAAAACGGTACTCTATTTTTATCCCAAAGACAGTACGCCGGGTTGTACTACCGAAGCATGTAATATTCGCGACAACTACAACAGGTTTATAGCGCAAGGTTATAAAGTATATGGTGTAAGTAAAGATTCTACAGCTTCACATAAAAAGTTTATAGAGAAGTATGAACTGCCATTTCCGCTATTGTCGGACAAAAGTACAGAGATGCTGCAGACATTTGGTGCTTGGGGTGAAAAGAAGATGTGTGGTAAAACGTGCGTAGGAACAATACGTATGACATTCGTTTTCGATGAAAATGGTATCTGTACCGATGTGATAGAGAAAGTCGATACAAAGAACCATGCAGATCAGATACTGAAATAGCAGACTGTTAAAGATGAATACAAAAAAAGGTGGTTCAAACAATATGAATCACCTTTTTATTTGTCATCTGAACTTCCCGGAATTACTTCTTGGTTCCGCAATATTCGTCAGAAACAGTTAATTTCTTGCGACCTTTAGCGCGACGTGAAGCCAATACGCGACGGCCGTTGGCTGTAGCCATTCTTTCACGGAAACCGTGCTTGTTCTTTCTCTTCCTATTGGAAGGCTGGAATGTTCTTTTCATTGTTATATACTTTTAATTGTTATTTTCAAATTTTCAAATCGGAGTGCAAAAGTAGGCTTTTTTTTCATAATAGCAAAGAGTTGACTCTTTTTTTGATGAAAGTTTTGCTTATTTGTTGCTATGCACTACTTTTGTATTCTGAAAACAATTAATTAATTATTACATACATAGTTTATGATTCTTTGTCAAGACATTAAGAACGGAACATGCATCAATTTAGATGGTCATCTTTATTTTTGCATAGAGTTTTTACACGTAAAACCAGGTAAGGGCAACACATTTGTACGTACCAAGTTGAAGAGTGTAACAACAGGTAGAGTATTGGAACGTACATTCCAGATTGGTTTTAAACTGGAGGATGTACGCGTAGAGCGTCGCCCATACCAGTACCTGTATAAAGACGATATGGGTTATGTGTTTATGAATCAGGAAGATTTTGAACAGGTAACCTTGAATAAAGATGTAATCAATGGTGTTGATTACCTTAAGGAGGGAGAAATAGTGGAAGTTGTAACCAATGCAACATCCGGTGAGATATTATTTGCAGATCTGCCTGTAAAAGTTGTTCTGAAGATTACCTATACAGAACCAGGTTTGAAGGGCGATACTGCTACAAACGCAACCAAACCTGCTACAGTGGAAACCGGTTGTGAAGTACGTGTACCTCTGTTCATTAATGAAGGTGAACTTATTGAAGTGGATACACGTGACGGATCATATCAGGGCCGCGTGAAGGCATAATAAATATTGATGAACAAGCCGGAAAAGCTGAATCTTAAACAGTGGGCCGCCGAGGATCGCCCCAGAGAAAAGATGAAGCAAAAAGGTGCAAAAGCACTTACCAACGCTGAGTTATTGGCGATTCTAATACATACCGGAAACACAGAAGATTCGGTCGTGGCTTTGACTCAGAAAGTAATGGCTTCTTGTCGTAATAGTCTGGCCAGTTTGGGCAGATTAAGCGTTGAGGAGCTATGCTCTTTTAAAGGAATAGGAGAGGCTAAAGCAATAACAATACTTGCCGCCTGTGAATTGGGACGTCGCAGAAAAGAAGAGGGACCTGTAAATAGGGAAAAAATAGCTTCGTCTGTAGATGTTTATAATTACTTTTACCCACTCATGGTAGATTTGCCTGTAGAAGAGTGTCATGCACTCTACTTGAATCAGGCGGGTAGGGTAATAGACAGTATTTGTGTAAGTAGCGGAGGAGTTGCAATGACAGCAGTAGATAACAGAGTTATACTGCGCGAAGCATTTCTTCGCCGGGCTTCGGCTATAACATTGTGTCATAATCATCCATCGGGGAATATATCACCCAGCAAACCCGATGACGACTTGACACGTAGGTTGTATGCCGCCTGCAAAATAGTGCAGATACCTCTGCTGGACCATATTATTTTTACAGACAACGGTTACTACAGTTATGCTGACCGAGGTAACCTGGAATAGAAAACAGTATGTTAAAAGAACGGATAATTGAGGTCTTGAAGACCGTATATGACCCTGAAATACCTGTAAATGTTTACGATTTGGGGCTGATATACAAGGTGGAGTTAGACGAAGAAAATAACGCAGTTATTGATATGACTCTAACTGCACCCGGTTGTTCGTTGGCCGATTTCATAGTAGAAGATGTACGTATGCGCGTAGAGGGCATAGAACAGATAAAATCGGTCACGGTGAATTTGGTTTTTGAACCAGAGTGGAACAAGGATATGATGTCAGAAGAGGCAAAACTTGAATTAGGTTTTATATAATACTTGCATAAATGTCCAAAAATATATATTTCATTTCCGATGCACATTTGGGATCGTGGGCGTTGCCGCATCGTAGAATGCAGGAACGTCGTTTGGTGCGTTTTCTTGACGATATAAAAGAGAAGGCTCACGCCATATATATGTTGGGCGATATGTTCGATTTTTGGTATGAATTCAAATATGTAGTGCCAAAAGGTTATTCTCGTTTTCTTGGTAAAATATCCGAACTTACGGACAGAGGTATAGAAGTACACTATTTTACAGGTAATCATGATATATGGTGCTATGACTATTTAGAACGCGAATGTGGTGTAGTGCTGCATAGAGAACCGGCAACTGTAGAATTGTACGGTCAGATATTTTATCTAGCGCATGGTGACGGTATGGGCGATCCAAGCCGTTCATTCCGTTTTCTTCGTTCTATCTTTAGGAATAAATTTTGTCAGTTTTGTTTCTCATTGCTACCTACTCGTTGGAGCATGTATCTGGGTATGTCGTGGGCTAAACACAGCATGAAGGGCCATTTGGAAAGCGGTATAGTACCATATCAGGGAGAAGAAAAAGAACATTTGGTACAATATGCAAAACAGTATCTGTCAAAACACAATTCGGTCAACTACTTTATATTTGGTCACAGACATATAGAACTGGATTTGATGCTGTCGCGTGAATGCAGAGTGCTGATAGTGGGCGATTGGATTTCGCAATATTCTTACGTGGTTTTTGACGGTTGCAAACTTTTAACAGCAAACTACGTAGAGGGCGAACCAACATTGCTTTAATTATTATCAGTCTTTTATCATACATTTCTGTACTCACTTTCATTTCTTTGTTGTAACTTTGCCATAGTTATAATACTTATACATAGATGGCTACAAAGTTCAGATATATAAGAAGAATCTTTATCCACATCGCACTGATGGTAGTGGTAGCTGTACTTATTGTGTTTGCTACATTCAAGTGGATACACTCCTTTACAAATCATGGTGAACATGTGGAAGTTCCATTGGTGGAAGGACTGATTAGTGATGACGCAATGGCTGTGTTAAAAAACAATATGTTGCAGGGTGAAATAACCGAATATCGTTATCAGAGTAATTTGGAAGAGGGGGCTGTTATAGAACAGCGTCCGGAAACAGGTTCGTTTGTAAAAGAGGGGAGAACAGTCTATCTGGTGGTGAATTCAGGTAAGGTTCCTATGAAGATGATACCTGATGTGGCCGATAATAGTTCGCTTAGAGCAGCAGAATCTTTGTTGCTTGGTTCTGGTTTCAAGCTTACTCCGCACGAATATGTAGATGGTGACGAAGACTGGGTGTATGAAATAAAGTATCAGGGTAAAACCATTGAATCCGGTTCAGAAGTGCCCGAGGGTTCTACTCTTACAATAGTTGTAGGTAATGGAACTCCTGTAGAGGATATAGAATCAGCTGACAGTTCTACAGTAATTGAATCGCTCTTTTTCAACTAATCTTTATGAATCATCCGGACGAAGAATTTGATGATCTGCTTGACGATATAGAACCAACGTCCGATTCTATAGAGTTATATGAACATTATAGGGTTGTAGCAGATAAAGGTCAGTCTCTGCTTAGGGTTGACAAATTTCTGTTTGACCATATAGAACACGTATCCAGAAATCGTATTCAGAAAGCTGCCGATGCCGGAATGATAATGGCCAACGGCACTCCCATAAAGAGTAATTACAAGGTTAAACCTATGGATGTAATAACTGTAATGATGGACCGTCCACGTTACAGTACAGAAATACTTCCTGAAAATATACCATTAAATGTAGTCTATGAAGATGACCATCTTATGGTAATAAACAAACCAGCAGGATTAGTGGTACATCCGGGTTGTGGTAATTTTACCGGCACATTGGTGAATGCCATAGCTTGGCATTTGCGTGATAATAAAGACTACGACCCCAATAGCCCGCAGGTGGGGCTGGTACATAGAATAGATAAAGATACATCAGGTTTGTTGGTGGTGGCAAAAACACCATTTGCCAAAACAGAATTGGGTAAACAGTTCTTTAATAAAACCACTCAGCGTACCTATCAGGCATTAGTGTGGGGTGTTCCCAACCAGCCTATCGGCAGAATAGAGAGTCAGATAACCAGAAACCCAAAAGACAGGTTGCAGATGGCAGTGTCATTCGACCCCGAAGTGGGCAAGCATGCTGTAACGCACTATACTTTGTTGGAAAACTATAGTTATACATCTTTAATAGAGTGCCGGCTTGAAACAGGTAGGACACATCAAATAAGAGTCCACATGAAACATTTGGGACATCCATTGTTTAACGATGAACGGTATGGGGGCAATATAGTGCTAAAAGGTACCACATTCAGTCGTTACAGGCAGTTTATACAGCACAGTTTCGATACCTGTCCCAGACAGGCATTGCACGCTAAAACATTGGGATTTGTGCATCCTGTCACCGGTCAACAGATGCAGTTCGATTCTGAACTGCCTACCGATATGAAACTGTTGGTAGAAGGTTGGCGTGAATATGTAAATTCAATAGATAAATAAATATATCGACATAAAATGAAACGTAATATTGCAGTAATAGCAGGAGGTAATTCAAGTGAAAGAGAGGTCTCTTTAAGAAGTGCAAACACAGTGCTTGAACATTTAGATAAAGAGATATACAATCCATATTTGGTAGAGATAAAAGGAAAAACTATGTGCGCAGTGTTGGATGGCAATCAATATCCCATAGACCTGAATGACTTTAGTTTTTCAAAAGACGGAGAAAAGATAGTATTCAACTACGCATATATAATAATTCATGGAACACCGGGCGAAAATGGCATCTTAGAGGGCTATTTGAAGTTACTTGAAATACCACATTCCACCTGTGGAGTGTTAGCGTCGTCTTTAACTTTCAATAAGTTTATGCTTAATCAGTTCCTAAAGAGTTTTGGCATACGCATAGCCGATTCAATAATGCTCCGTAAGGGCGATGTTATAACAGCTGCCGATGTGGTAGAAAAGATAGGGCTGCCCTGTTTTATCAAACCTTCTGACGGAGGCTCCAGTTTTGGAACAACAAAAGTAAAAGAGCCGGAACAGATAGAGCAGGCTATAGCCGCAGCTTTTAAAGAGAGTGATGAAATAATGATAGAATCGTTTATGCAGGGAATAGAAGTTACAAACGGATACTATAAAACAAAAAAACGCGAAGTATTTTTGCCGGTGACCGAAGTTGTTCCAAAACGTGACTTTTTTGACTACGAAGCAAAATACAACGGTGCTGTAGAGGAGATAACACCTGCCCGTATTCCTGACGAATTGCGTGATAGAATACAGAAACTGACCGCAGCCATTTACAATATAGTAGGTTGCAGTGGTATAATAAGAAACGACTATATTATAACATCCGGTAATAAAATAAACCTATTGGAAATCAATACTATACCCGGTATGACCGAAACCAGTTTTATACCTCAGCAGATACGTGCAGCCGGCATGACGGTAAAAGATGTACTTACAGAAATTATAGAAAACAGTTTTAACCAATAATAGAGATAAAATGTTGCAAATACCGGCAGAATTTGAACAGATGCGTTCTTTTGAAGATAGCGAAGTTCAGCAGGCAGTGAGTTCGCTTTTGGAAGACAGAACTTTCAAAAAGATAGTGAAAGGTATGCTTAAAGTTGTGCCATTGTGGGCTATCAGGCTATACACAAAGAACATTACAAGCATACATGAATTCCAAATGAAGTTAGTCTATCCTGTTGTCAAATTTCTGGAGAAACGTAAATCGGATGGGCTTACATCAAATATAACTACTTTGCCGGATGATAGAGAAGATTATCTGTTCTTGTCCAATCATAGAGATATAGTTCTGGATTCAGCCTTTCTGGATTATCTGTTGGTATGCAACAACAAAAAAACCGTAGAGATAGGAATAGGCAATAATTTGCTTATCTATCCGTGGATAAAGACATTGGTTCGTCTGAACAGAAGTTTTATAGTAAACAGATCGGTGTCCAGAACAGAACTGATGCAGTCATCTCAGCAACTGTCCGATTACATCCGTTTTGTTATAGCACAAAAGAAGAGTGCATTATGGCTGGCTCAACGCGAAGGCAGAGCCAAAGATTCTAACGATAGAACTCAAAGCAGTGTCCTTAAAATGCTCTTAATGTCAGGTGAAGGTACCATTGCAGAAAGACTAAAAAGCCTGCACATACTGCCTTTAGCCATAAGTTATGAATATGATCCGTGTGACTACTTAAAAGCTGAAGAATTTCAGTTGAAACGTGATAATCCGGCATACAAAAAGACAAAACAATCCGATTTAACCAATATGAAGGTGGGGATATTTGGATACAAAGGCCGAATACATTATCAGGTAATGCCTGAAATATCGGATGCAATAGACTCTATAAATAGCGAACTGCCCAGGAATCAGTATCTTGAGCAAGTAACATCATTAATAGATAACAATATATTCAAAGGGTATAGAATATATCCCTGCAACTATATAGCATTAGATATGCTAAATGGCAGTGAGGATATGAAAACCAACTACACAGCCAAAGATAAGCGCAAGTTTGTCAAATATATAAACAAGCAGATGGCGAAAATAAGCATAGATAACCCCGACTATGAATTTTTACAGCATAAAATGTTGGAAATGTATGCTAACCCCCTAATAAACAAATTAAATGCGGAGATAGAGTAATGAAAAGAGTAGTGCCCATAGTATTCTCTTTGTTCTTTCTGACAATATTGTCATCGTGTAACAAAGATATGGAAGAGACCGATAACATAATAACCGGTTTTGTAACAGTTTGGACCGATGCAGAGGGTAAGGTTACAGTGCTCCAAGATGATTTTGGAAACAGATATATGGCCAATGATAAAGACAATCATAAAGCTCCTGCCGATACAATGCTGCGTGTTATTTCTCTTTATACCATCAACGCCGATTCTACTATTGCAACAGTGTTAGAAACAATCAATATACTGTCAAATAGAGCCACTGACATTTCAGAATGTGAAAACAATGAAATTAAGCAAGATCCGGTTGAAGTTCAGAGTGTATGGGTAAGCGGTGGATATTTGAATGCAGTAATAGGCATATCAGTTCACAATATACCGCATATATTGTTTATGGTGGCAGATACCACACAAAACAACAGCCTAACATTTAGTTTGTATCATGACCGCAATGCCGACCCTATAGGCGCTACACGAAATGCTTATATTTCTGTTCCTTTAGATGGTTATGGCTTAGAAAAAGGAGACTCCATTTTCTTTAGCTGTAAAGAAGATGGAGCCGTTTATAACAGTTCTTTTGAATTCTGATACTACAAATTTTCCAGTATCCTTTTTAGAACAACGGTAGCAGATATCTCTCTGTTTGCCGCTTCAGGTATAACCAATGAACGAGGACCTTCTATCACGCTGTCTGTAACAATCATATTCCTTCTTACAGGCAGACAGTGCATAAAATATGCGTTGTTGGTAACAGCCATCTGTCTGTCGCTAACAGTCCAATTCATATCTTTACACAAAATCTGACCATAGTTTTCCGGCGATGCAGCCGACCAGTTCTTTGCGTAAATGAAATCGGCTCCTTCAAATGCCTTCATCTGGTCATATTCTATTGTGGCGCCATTGGTAAAACGAGTATCCAGTTCATAACCTTTTGGGTGGGTAACAACCACTTCGTAGCCGGCTGCCACCATCCACTGGGCAAAAGAATTTGGAACCGCTTGTGGCAAAGCCTTTGGATGCGGAGCCCAAGTAAGCACCACTTTTGGACGTTCTTTGGTTTTATGCTCTTCTATTGTAATCCAGTCGGCAAAACTCTGTAATGGGTGGCCTGTAGCAGCTTCCATAGAGAAAACAGGACGTCCGGAGTACTGAATAAACTGAGTAATTATCTTTTCACTATAATCATCTTCTCTACTCTCAAAACGTGCAAAAGAACGTACACCAATCACATCACAGTAACAGCCCATTACAGGAATAGCTTCCAATAGATGTTCCGATTTATCGCCATCCATAATTACACCACGTTCTGTTTCCAGTTTCCAAGCCCCTTGATTCACATCAAGTACAATAACATTCATACCTAAATTCATTGCAGCTTTCTGAGTGCTTAGACGTGTGCGCAGACTTGAATTGAAGAAAACCATTAGCAGGTTTTTGTTCCTACCCAATTCTACATATTTAGTTCTGTCATTCTTTATCTCTAAGGCCTCCTGCAAAGCTAAATGCAGATTACCCAAATCGTGTACATTTGTAAAGTGTCTCATTATAAAATATTCATTTAATTTCTTGTCTGTCCATTACCCTCTATCAGCCATTTGTATGTAGTAAGTTCTTCCAGACCCATAGGTCCGCGTGCGTGCAATTTCTGTGTGCTTATGCCAATTTCTGCACCCAGCCCAAACTGTGCTCCATCGGTAAAGGCAGTGGATACATTTACATAAACACAGGCTGCATCTACGCATTGTTGGAACATTTTGGCATTTGCGCTGTTTTCAGTCACTATACATTCGCTATGGTGTGATGTATATTTTCTGATGTGTTCAAGCGCTTCGTCAAATGAATCAACGCATTTAATAGACATTCTGTGTGAAAGAAACTCTTTGCCAAAACTATCGGCATTGGCTTTTTCAAGCAGATTCGCAGGATATATACCCGATAATATGCGGTACGATGCTTCATCGGCTTCTATCACTACATCTTTTTCCTGTAATCGGTTGCAAATAGCAGGTAAATCCTGCAGTCTATCTTTATGTATAACCAAAGAATCCAACGCATTGCAAACACTTACACGACGTGTCTTGGCATTGAAAACTATAGCAGCACCCTTCTCTATATTGCCATCTTTGTCAAAATATGTGTGGCACACACCAGCTCCTGTTTCAATAACAGGTACTAAAGAATTTTCACGCACCGATTTTATAAGACGTGCGCTTCCGCGAGGAATAAGCAAATCTACCATTCCAACTGCACGCATAAGCTGCTGCGCTGCTTCGTGACCGGCTGGAAGCAAATCTACAATATAGGGATTTAGTTCCAGATTCTCTAAAACAGAATGTATTAAATCCACAATGGCCCTGTTAGAATGGTAAGCATCGCTACCACCTTTCAGAACACAAGCATTACGAGATTTCAGACAAAGTGCAAAAACATCGAAACTTACATTAGGACGTGCTTCATATATTACTCCTATCACTCCGAATGGTACGCGAACACGTTTTAGTTTCATGCCATTTGGACGAACACGTTCATCAATCAGTTCGCCTACAGGTTGTGGCAGTTCGGCAACTTTTCTCATATCTGCGGCTATACCCTCCAATCTGTCTGTGGTAAGAAGCAGACGATCATACATTGGGTTCGATTTTTCCATTGCAGCCAAATCGAGAGCATTGGCACGCAACAGTTCATCGGCATTGGTCATAATAGCATCGGCTACTGCATACAGTGCTTCATTTATCTTCTCTTCTTGCAGCAACGGGAGTCTGTATGCGGCATCGCCTATGCGCTGTAATATATTGTCTATCATTTTTTTCTGTTTTTAGGTGTTAAGAAACGTGTACATACTGCATTTTCCGGATTCAGTATTACATCAAGTAGTATATTTTGGCGTGTACCATTTGCTATTCTTACCTCAATACCATTTACGGCAACCTGTTTGGCTGTCTTCATTTTGGTCATCATTCCGCCACGACCATATTTTGATTTGCTGGCACTAACACACTGTGAATAATCATCTTCGGCTTCAACAATACGTATCAGTTCCGATTCCGGTTCATCCGGATTACCGGTAAATACACCATCCACATTACTAAGAATTATTAGCAGTTGGGCCTTCATCATTTCAGCCACAAGCCCAGATAGTTCGTCATTATCGGTAAACATCAATTCCTTAATTGATACAGTATCGTTTTCGTTTATTATAGGGACAATCCTATTTTTAAGCATAGCATTCATACAACGCTTTTGGTTCGTCATAAGTGTCTGATTTACAAAGTTTTCTTTTGTTGTCAGAATTTGTCCCACAGAAATGTCGTATTCTTGAAAGAAATTGTAATAGTGCTCTATGAGTTTTGCCTGACCAACCGCTGCAAACAACTGTCGCCCGGTAACACTATCATCGTTTTTCAAATGTGGTAATGCTCCTCGTCCGGATGCCACCGCTCCCGACGATATAAGTAAAACCTCTATTCCACGTTTATGTAAATCGGCAATCTGATCTACCAATGCAGCCATTCTGGCTATATCAAGTCTTCCGTCGGTACGAGTCAGTACATTGCTACCTACTTTAACTGCAACTCTTTTAGGCGTTTTCATTTGAAAGAATCTGTTTAGCTTTATCTTCGTTTTCGGTGTTCACCAATACACTAACATTACCCGATGTTAATGTATATGTGGAAAGAATGGCACTCATTGAATTGTTCATTATCATAGCCGGAATACCTTCAGACTCCAATCGTCCTTTAACTATTTCAGCTTCGAATGCTTCTCCTTTAAAAATACATTTCAAATCTTTATCTTTACTCATAATAACAAAGAATTAGCATTATTAATAATTTTCACTGCGAAGATACAACAAAACAGAGATACATAACCATAATACATCCAAATTTTAATATAGTTATTCAAGTATTATTCTTTATTTGGGCAATCAATCAACTCTTTAATTCAATAAACTAATATCAATTTCAAGAACTAATTTGTACATTTGCAAAAACTAAATTCGAATGATAGTATTGTATGAGAAAGTTTTGTATTAGTACGCTTTTACTTTCTGTTGCATTTTTATCGATAAAAGCGCAGCATAATAATAGTAAAGATGCAGTCACACCTAACCAACACAACGGTTATGAATTTGTAGATTTAGGTTTAAGTGTGATGTGGGCAAATTGCAATATAGGTGCAAAGAAACCAGAGGACTTCGGTTACTTTTTCGCATGGGGCGAAACACGTTACAAAAGTCATTACAGTTGGTTTACCTACAGATTTGGCGATTGGTGTGAGATTACAAAGTATTGTTCACAAACTATTTGTGGGAAGGATGGTTTTGTTGATAATAAAAATGTTTTAGAATTGTCCGACGATGCCGCAAATGTGGCGTGGGGTGGAGATTGGAGAATTCCCACAATAATGGAATTTAAAGAACTTATGGACAATTGTGATTGGAAATGGTATAACGATAATGGACTTTATGGATACAAAATAACCAGCAGGATAAATGGTAATAGTATTTTTTTGCCTGCTTCCGGATATTGTAGCGATACAAAAGTCTATTTTATTGGTTCAGAAGGTCGCTATTGGTCCAGTTCACTATCTTTAGATGATTCCAGTAGCGCTTACCGTTTATATTTCAATTCAGAAAGTGTAGATTGCTTAAATAGTTATTACGATCGTTGTTTAGGGCAAACCATTCGTCCTGTTTACAAACAGACACAATAAATTCTACATCTTCTAAACTCAGATCAATGCTCACAATGTGACTTATACTAGAAAAAGTTGTCACTTTCGGAGGCAAAAAGAAAGTAACAATGAAGTACAAGACAAGAACAGAACGTGTGTATAACGAAGCCACAGGTTGGTTGTGGCTTGATTTTATGGGAAAACGCGACGCTAATGCCGTTAAAATCGCCCAAAGATTTGGTGGATATTGACAAATTATACTGATTAAATTTGGTGGATATTGACATTTTGGCCTTAAAACATTTGGTGGGAAATATTAAATGTCTTATTTTTGCATCAAAATCAAAGACTATGGCAGAGGATATAATTCGTTTTAAGAGAAAGATGTATGACACTATGCTCAAGTGGAAACAAGAGCGTAACGGCGATACTGCATTACTTATACAAGGTGCTCGTCGTGTTGGTAAATCAACTATTGCCGAAGAGTTTGCACGCAATGAGTATAAATCATACATATTGATTGATTTCTCAAAAGTCTCAAAAGATATAAGAGACTTGTTTAATGATATATCTGATTTGAATTACCTGTTTCTTAGGTTGCAATTCATTTTTCAGGTTGAATTACATGAGAGAGAGTCCGTCATTATATTCGATGAGGTGCAGTTGCAACCATTAGCTAGACAAGCAATCAAGCACCTTGTAAAGGACCATAGGTATGATTATATAGAAACAGGCTCTTTAATTTCTGTAAGATCTAAAAGCAAAAATATCATTATTCCAAGCGAAGAGACAAAGGTTGATATGTTTCCAATGGACTATGAGGAGTTCAGATGGGCATTGGGTGATACGGC
>CALFTK010000013.1 GCA_937916465.1 uncultured Bacteroidales bacterium | reverse complement strand
AGAATACGTCTTCTCATATCCACCACATTGTAAGATTCATAGTACTTACGGCGTAGTTCCATGCTTACTGTTTCTATGTTCTCTGCTATATCCACATACTCTACCCTGCCGTCTTTATGTAGCAGGAAGGGACGGCTTATTGGCACAAGCCCGGCACCGTCATACCCCAATGCCATATACAGCATATTACGTCCCATCTTCTTAAAACATGCCTTTCCCCATTTCATACGTCCAAAATCCAGTATGTTCCACTGCGGACCGTTAGGGGTGAATGATGCCATGGCTATATATACATAGCGGTCTTTTATCTTAACATCATTAAGTACATCTATCTTAATATCTGAAGTACGGTAATAGAGCTCTGTCACATCCTTTCTGCATATATCAAAGGGATGAACATATTTTGCAGTGTTGCGGTACTTTACCACCTCTCTGTTCATGGAATATGTGGAGCGCCATATCTTAGGAACACGTTCGTAAGGGTAGAACCCCATTCCCGCACCTACTATGAGTGAGTTCATGGTGGGTGTCAGAACTCCGTTGTCCGATACGAATGCATACCAGCTGTGTCCATCGCTGTTACGTCCCCATGACGGTACTTTGTCTATCACTGCCGGCATCCCCATGCTGCGAAAGACGGCAGTACCCATGGTCACATACTCCAGACAACTGCCAAAGGTCATGCGTTTCCATGTCTCTGCACTGCGCAGTGGAATAGCCCCTCGGTCTTCCCATATAACACGCAGGCCTATGTCGGACTGTTTGGCATGTATCTCACTGCGTACTATCTCCATGGCACCATACAGGCTGTTTCCCTGTACATCATGGCAGGGAACTTTACTCAAACTGTCTGAATAGTATGCAGACAGATCGCTGCGCCAGTCATCAAAGCTCTGCAGTTCGGTTACTTTGTATGGAAGTATCTTCTCTTTGAACTCATCAAAGGTGATATGACGTGTCCATGGGCGGGTGCGCCATGTTTCAAAAGCATGGTCTATGTTACGTATCAGGTATGACGCGGTGATTATCTCTACATCCGATACCACGTTACGTCCTATGCCTGCATACCGGGTGTCGCTTATCTGTCGCAGTGTATCACGCTGCCAGTCGGGACTTGGACCTGTACCCAGTATATCAAGGGCGGTGCGGTAGTAGCTGTTTATAACGGATGTATCGGCGTATGAATAGTGTGCAGGCATGTTGGCTATAAGGTAACGTGCTGCAGCCAGCTTCTCTTGGTCGGGGTCAACGGTGCGGTAGTGTTTTAGTACGCTCTTTAGTTCACTGCGGTTACTGCCTGCTGCCTTAAGGGCATAGTGTATCTGTATGCTTTCTGTGTTACAGCTGCAAAGAAGGGTGAGTATGAGAACTGTCACTGTTAAGAGAACACAGTGAGAACAGCTATGATGATTATTATGATTATAATTACGATAATGATTATTATGATGTGTCTTCTGTTTCATAGTCTTACTTTTTTAAATAGTTTAAAGGTTGGTTGCGCCATTTGTCCAAATGTACAGAACGAACGGTATCCATGGATACATACTCTATAGTGCCGTCCTTATGCAGAATGAAGGGCGATACCAAAGGAGTCAGTCCTGTTCCATCATATCCGTAGATATTGTAAAGCACTTCGCGTCCCATATCGCGGAAGCAGGCTTTGCCACCTCTTAACTTACCAAAATCCACTATCTTCCAGTCGTGTTCTATAACTTTGTCTTCAGGACTGATGGTGTAACTGTTCTCTTCCTGAGTAAGAGAAGAGGCTATATACACATATCGGTCTTTCAGTTTTCTTCTCTCTTTATGCGGTATGGATATCTTGATGTCGGATGTTCTGAAATAGTTTGCCGTAACATCTTTTACTCCCAAATCAAAGGGATAGATATACTTTGCTCTCTTCTTATACAGGTAACGTTCTTTGTCTATGGCGTAGCTTATGCGAAAGACTTTGGGTCCGCGTTCGTAGGGAAAGAAACCGTTTCCTATGGAGGTGGAGAGGTCCCATTCCGATGGTTGTTCGTCGCCACGATCCATGAGTACGGTGAACCAGCGTGTGGCTGCTGTGTGGCGGGGGCCTACGGGTGTTTCGTCTATAACGGTGGGGATTCCCATACAGCGAAAGGCAAGTGTACCCAAAAGGGCATAGTCAGGTATGTTGCCAAAGGTCTGGCGGTGCAGCAGCTTATCACTTAAAAGAGGAAGACCGCCGGGGGTATATAACCCGTAGCGGTTTACCTTGCTTTGTACTTCGGAGCGTATCATATCGGCTATGCCGGTGGTGGTGTTACACTCTACATCGTTTTTTATGGGGTGTGTCAGTCCGTAGCTGAAGTGGGTATAGAGTGTGTCGCGCCAGGAGTCAAGTTCCTGATACTCCACGGCTTTGTAGGGAAGAAGCCACTCTAAGTACTCATCAAAGGTGATATGTGATGCCCAGGGGCAGTTCTTCCACAGATGGAAAGAAGCATCTATTGCTTGAATAAGGAAACGGGCAGTTATGATACGGCTGTCGGGAATGGTATGGAGTGTAAGGTTTCTGTAGCCGTTTTGTGTGAAGCAGAGCAGGCTGTCGCGTTGTTGTTCGGGGGTAAGGGTGGTGTTTGATAGAATGGCATCGGCATAGCTGTAGTAGGTGTAGATGCTGTCACCGGAGTAGGAGTAGTGTGCAGGCATGTTCTCTATGAGAAAACGTGCGGCAGCCAGTTTTTCGGGATGGGAGGCGTAGTGTTCTAGTACACGTTCCAACTCCGAACGGTTACTGCCCGCCTGTGTAAGGCTTTCACGTAACAGGCGGTTATGGCACGACAAAATAGTACTGCATAACAAAAGCAATATAATACTATTTAATAACGTTTTCATTTGGATTAATGTAATTTAGTTTTTGTATTTTCATTTACACATAATCATATTAACTGCTTCTAAATAAGTTTTAATTTCATCTAAATCATATGCATTTGGAATAAATATATTTCGAATATTATGTTCTTGATCTATAATTAAAAAGTGAATTTTATTTATTTTAACATTGTCACTGCCTAAATCTTCTACTACACCATAAATGTTATTTATGCCCCAATAATTAGAGTTTATTCTTATATCATTCGTGGATTTATAATTTCCAAGAATAATAATATTATCGCGTATTTTATGTATATTCATAAACTCCTTAAGACATTCGGACACTTCTACCATGCAAGATTCACACGTAGATTTATCGCATCTAAAGATAATTGTTAACCCCTTATTCTTGTTTACTAAAACATCTTTTAAAATAATAGTATCAGATTCATGCGAAAGCAGTTTTATACTATCTAGTGTTATAGCTGTGTTAACAACCTCTAAATTAAGATTCTTATTTTTTATATTATTAAGTTCCGTTAAAAATGATACTTTGTCACTTAATACTTTATTCTGATTTGCCAACCTTCGTAAAGTAAGGAAACAGAATATTAGAAGCGAAAATATTACAATTATAGTTATGTTGCTGATGTTTTTCATAATATATCATTTCTAAAATAGTATTTGAAAATAAGAGCATTGGTTTCATCATTGATATTCTTCAAAATCTTTTTTGATTTTTCATCCAACAAACTTTCTTCATACATAAACTGATTGGCAAAATAGTAGTCGTTATATGAATACAAACAGTTATCGTCCATATAGTCAAAACCAATAATAGATTTATTGTTTTCAAACACGTTATTAACAACTCTGTGTTTACCATTATTTAATGAATAGAATGACAAACAATTAGGTGTTAATGTATTGCTTTCTTCAATATATACCAACGGATAGCCCAATCTACACAAAATAAAATTGTTGTTAATTTGAGTTTCCATCGCAACTACCAAATCTCTTTCATGTTCGTCTATATAAGAGACGATACTTTCATTTTTATCAACCTTTGAAGGATTAAAAGAATATTTTCCTACATCATATCTAAAACGTTCTGCCATAGTATAATCATCCCGGTTAATATTATAATATGAGTAACCATTATCTGGTAAACGATATATGGCAAGATTATCATTAGTTATATATGCCTTATTCCTACCATAATTAATACCGCCTCCTCTAATGCCGGACAAATAATGAGTTTCTACAATCTTATCTTTTGATTTAGAATAACAGTTCCAAACAAGAGTATCTCCTTTAGCAGGACCTGACAACACTAATATATCATTGTTTAAATTAACAATCTCTTTGTAAAATAAAACACCATTCATTGGTACATGATATAACTCATTCAGGTTTAGAACAGAATCATAAACATATACAGACCCGTCATAATCCATTATGCAAACATTGTTGTCAATAACACAAAAATCATTAACTGCAAAATATTCATTTCCTGCATTTCCACGCCGTTGTTTAGTATTATATAAGAACTTTCCATCGCTATTGAAAACAAATACAGCATGTTGGTCCTTCAGATAAATCTTACCATTATATATTTCTATTAAATGTGGTCCTTTTAAATAAGATTCACTATTTCCTTCTAATTCTATTACTTCAATTTTTGTAAATAAATCACTCATTGCGACAGATTCACAGTTATCAAAATCTATAGTGATAATATCAACATTATCACTTATACTGTCCGTATTGTTACAACCACATATTAATATTACAACTAAGCAAGTTAAAATATAATATACACGTTTCATCATTATTTAAAATTAGTTTCGACTAGCTTTCCAATCTTCATAACGGGTTGATACTTCATGTTGTTTGTCTTTGCAGTATGTATAAATATCTCCTGTAAAATGAGGACATTCCCAATGTCTAATAATACCAAATGTATCAAATTCACCAGCCCAACAATGTCCTTCTTCAAGTCCACATAAAATTGTACATTCAGGTAAAGTTCCACCATTAATATAATCATCATCACCAGCAAGCGATTCAATTGTTCTATTCTCAAACCAAAGATTAGAGTTTTTGGAAATTCTATGTGACTGGTAGGTTAATGCGATTGATGTAATCAACATTAATAGAATTGATATTTTCTTCATGACTAAACAAGTTAAATTTGTTAATAACACTAATTTTCTTTTATCTTTTTCCGTCTTTATATTCTGAATTTTATTCTACTATGCCGGTTATAGAGAGGGTATGAAATCCATCTCCGTTAGGCAGGTTTATATAGATGTATTTGGTAAATTCACCTCTGTTATCGGGCAGTGTACTCACATATAATTTTTCTGAAGAGTGGGGTTGCAGTACCAAACGGTTGGTTGATACATTAGTGCAATCACATTCAGGAAGGATGGAAAGTGTTACCGCACTGTCTGCACTGTTGTAGAAACGGAATGCCGTAAAGGCGGAATCGCCCGGCTGAACGATTCCAACCTTTTTGGCACCACTAACAACATAAACATCGTGTGTTATCTTGCTGCAACCGGAAAACATCGAAAACAGGATTGCAGCAAGTGGTAACAGTTTATATGATGAACAGAGCCGTTTCATTACAACAACACAATATCTGTTTAGAATACAACCACACCTTCCGCGTACCAAGTAGAAGATGTAATTACAATGTTATAAGTTCCGTTTACAGTAGGAGCAGTTAAATACACAGTAGTGGCAACTTCTGTTTCTACTGTTTCTGAACAAACTGTTTGATTGTTTGAATCAATCAAGGATACTGTTGCACATCCTATATTATATAAGGTGACTTCTACCATCTCATTATCAGAGTACGAATATGCCTCAATAATAGAGTACTCTAATGAACGCTCTTGACCGGTCGATCCGTGAGTCTTTTCTTTGTTAAGTTCAATAGGATCTTTATCTGATTCATTTGAACTGTTGGTTGTTCCGTAAGCGGAAACAAATCCTGCTAATAGCAGTGTGAAAATAGTGATTACTTTCTTCATAATTACATAGTTTTTGAATTTGTTTACACTGCAAAGTTATGAAGATAAAGTTTAACCGGAAAATTAAAAGTTTCACATTGCATTTTGTAACATGCTGATAATCAATGGGGGGGGGGGTAGGAAATATAGAAATAAGTTTAATGTTGGTACTTTAGAGTTTAATGTGTTGTTTTTTTAGAATTAAATTACTTTAATTCCTTAATTAGTCTTTGCACTATTATACCCAAGTTTGTATCGTGTTCGCTTTTACCCAACTTTTCTCGTATCTGACTACTTCTATTGTAATGTGATGGAAGATTTAAATAGGTACCAATTTCATTTCCTTTTAACCCCAATGCATACAAACAGCAATAACTGATTTCCCAATCTGTTAATTGGTGTTCTTCCAGGTATTTTATGAATTTAGGATGGCTACCTGCAAATGCAAGTCTGGTCGATTCCATAAATGCATCTATATTCTTTATAACTTTGTCCATCTCTTTATTGGCTTTTCTATTAATACTTATGCTGTCTGTAATAGTAGCAATAAAGAATTTATTGAGCAGTTCCAGTCTGTTAATAATAGCTTCTTTGGTTTCAACATCGATTTCCTTATTTTTCTCTATTAATTCTGTTAATTTCTTATTTTCTGCGGTGGCCTGTTGGTATAACGTATTGTATCGTTCTGTCTCTTTAATGTAGTGCTTAGATTCTTTAAAATATCGTTCTGTCTCTTTAATGTAGTGTTTAGCCTCTTTTTCAACCATTGCTTTTTCCATGGATTTTATTCTTAAATGTTTTCTCTGTACCATAAGAATGGCTACTAAGGCGGTAGCTATAATAATACCTATTAGAATAATTTGATTTTTTGCTTTCTGTTTTTTAAGTGCCTCCATTTCTAATGCATGGCGTTCCTCTATAAACTGTGTATCTTGTTCTATTATAGTAAGAAAATGTTTGTCACTGGCAGTTTGGTATAAGCGCCAGTTTTCTAAAGCTTCTTTGTAATGGCCCATGTCTTCATAGATTTCTGACAGTATGGCATAGTATCTTGTTTTATAATCGCTATTACTAAAATCCGTATGTTTACTGATTATAGTCAGAGCTTTTTCATATTCTCCTATTTCCAAATATGCATAAGCCAGTGTAGTATATTCCCACTTCTCTTCAGGTACGGCAGAAGTGTACTCTTCTATTATAAAAGGTATTTCACTATGTACTTTTTCTGATGTAATATGTGTAAGATATGTTGAATAAAAATCACCTACTCTTTTTATACTGACTGTAGGCAGTAGTTCTTTGCATATTTGAATACAGCTGTCTGCACCTATAGTATCGTCATTTAGGATATATCCATTCAACGCTCTTGCCATACAACCAAAATAACTTTCGTTGTTTCCTGCTGTTTTGAATAGTTCTGCTGCTCTTAAATTAGCATCTATAAATTTTTCAAATTCATATAGTTGGTTATATATAGTGCCCTGTGAAACATAAATACGTGCTTTGGTTAGTATATCACTGCTTTTTTCCCCCTTTTCTAAAGCATTCAGGTAGCACTCCATTGCCTGAGCTTGTTCCCCACGGTTGTGGTAAATCACACCTTGATAGTAGAGTGTTTTAAGTTTATCTGTAGGGGTTCCCTTTTTGCTGTAATATGCTATGGCGGGTTGTAATATTTCTATATCTGTTGTATCTATATAGTTTTTGTCTAATGCTATAGAGTAGAGCAGTGAATATTTGGCACGTGTTCTTCTACCTGACAGGTTATCTGTGTCTATCTGCTGTAGGGTGGTTAACGCCTCTTGCGGGTTCTCTTCTATCTGTGATTCTACTTGTAATAACGTGTTGTAGTAATCTGCACGTTTGTTGCAAGAGATCAAAAAAACTATAGCGAAACAGTATAGAGCGTATTTTTTTAACGTATTTATTCTCATATTTAAATGTATTATAAATATTATTTATGCAAAAATAGATAAAAGTAGTAAATATATTCAATGCACAGTCTCTATATTTTTGTTAACTTCGCAGATGTTATGGGAACAGTGTTGTTTGAATCGCCGGTATTTGGTCCGGTACAGAGTAGGCGTTTGGGAGTATCGCTTGGCATAAATCTTATGCCTGCCGATGCCAAGATATGTACGTTTGACTGTATTTATTGTGAATGTGGCAGAAATGCGGAGAGACGTTCGGCGTCTAAAAGACCTACTCGTGCAGACGTGAAGTGCGCATTGGAACTTACTCTCCAAAAGATGCAGACAGATGGCGTTGTTCCAAATGTTATTACCTTTGCCGGCAACGGAGAACCTACTGCACACCCCTGTTTTGCTGCTATAATAGATGATACTATAGAACTGCGAAACCGCTATTTTCCAAATGCAAAGATAAGTGTACTGAGTAATGCCACCAGACTGAATAATGATGATGTTTTTCAAGCATTGCTTAAGGTGGATAACAATATTCAGAAATTGGATACAGTAAATCCGGACTATATAAAGATGGTAGATTGTCCGGTGGGTAACTACCATTTGCCCGATGTTATTGATGCGCTTGTTCGTTTTAACGGAAAGGTGATAATTCAAACTATGTTTATGAAGGGTACTGTAAATGGTATAGATGTGGATAATACAGGCAGCAGTTATGTGATGCCCTGGATAGAGACTGTACAGAAGATTGCTCCGGAAAAGGTGATGATATACACTATAGACCGCGAAACACCGGTATCCACCCTGGAAAAAGCACCAAAAGAGACTTTAGATAGAATAGTAACGCTTCTTGAAGAGAGAGGCATAGCCGCATCGGCTTCTTATTGATTTAACAACAAAATGAAACTAACCAAACTATTTACTACACTAACTGTTTTGTTCTTTTGCAGTACGGCTTTTGCTGCAAAAAACAGGGCTATAAGCAACAAAATTGACAGTATTATTATAAATCAGTTACCGGCAGGAACCGATGTTGCTGTAATGGTTTACGATTTAACTAACGACACCTGTGTGTATGCCTATAGAGATGGAGTGCTTTCGCGTCCGGCATCTGTAATGAAGCTAATTACATCTACAGCTGCGCTCTCCTGTTTGGGGGCAGATTATTGTTTTGAAACATCTATAAGAACTACAGGTACAATAAGTGCAGACAGCGTTTTAACTGGCGATGTCTATGTAGTGGGCGATTTGGATCCGCTTTTTATGGAGCAGGATATGAAACGTATGATAGCCGATATGAAGGCTAAAGGTATAAACAGAATTAACGGAACTGTGTATGCCGATATATCGCTTATGGATTCTGTCTATTGGGGTTCCGGTTGGAGTTGGGACGATACTCCGTCCAGCTTTCAGCCCTATATATCGCCTTTGATGGTGCATGGTGGGTATGTAGGTGTATCTGTCAGCCCAACCCGTACAGGTCAGCCGCCAAAGGTTAATATATATCCGCAGAACAGTTTTATAAAGGTGGAGAATACCGCCATAACAGGCGATAACAGATTAGGTCCTTTAACTATACGCCGAGACTGGCTTCATAATGACAATACTATAATTGTTTCCGGTAACAGTGTAAAGTCTCAGGCTACCGATTTAAGTATAGTGGGTTCTGCAGATTTCTTCTTTTCGCTGTTTCAGGAATATCTGGCTGCAGCTGGTATTAGGGCTACAAATTTTGGTTGGGGTGAATGTCCCGGTGGTACTGATTTGCTTGCCAAGAAATCTCGTCCGCTAACTGAAGTTCTAACTGAAGCTTTAAAGGAGAGCGACAATCTTTGTGCAGAGGCTATGTTTCTTCATTTAGGCAAATTAGGGGTGCGTAAAGGGGTTACTTTTAAAGATGCCATTAAATATGAAGAGAACTTTCTGAAACGTTTGTTGGGTGTAAACAAAGTGAATTGTAATATAGCAGATGGTTGCGGACTTTCTATGTATGACTATGTCTCTCCATCTATAATAGTAGAGATGCTTGCACATATCTACAATGATGAAAAACTGTACAATATTATGTACAAAGCTCTGCCTATATCCGGAGTAGATGGAACACTCAGGGGTAGAATGGGTAGCAAAAACACCATACGAAAGATTCACGCAAAGACCGGAACCGTAACAGGATCTTGTACGCTGGCAGGTTATGCAAAAGGTGTTGATGGACGTGATTTTGCTTTTTGCATAATGAATGAAGGTGCTATATCAATGTCGCCTTCCAGAAAGGTGCAGGATGCTATCTGCACAGTGTTATGTGAATAATTTGTGGTTAAAGCAGTTTAAAACTGTATCCTTGCTCTTTAAGCCATTCTATTGATTTGGGTAGTGCGAATTTTAGTCTCGATTCGCTTCGCAACGAGTCGTGGAATACTATAATTGAACCGTTTCTTGTGTATTGTTTTACATTACGAAACACTCTGTTCCCGTTAAGTTTGCTACTGTAATCTCTGGTTACTACATCGTAAAAGACTATTTCATATTCGGGTCTCATATTTCTGTAAACCCAGCGACGCATTATGCCGTGTGGTGGTCTGAACAGATTACTGGTGAAGTATCGGTCACACTTTTTTATATTCTCCACGTAGTCATGCGGACGCATCTGCATACCACGCACGTGGTTAAAGGTGTGATTTCCCACTCTATGACCTCTGTCAATAATGTCTTTCAGCAGTTCGGGGTATTTCTTTACGTTGTCACCAACCACAAAGAATGTGGCTTTTATACCATATTTATCAAGAGTGTCCAGTACCCAAGGTGTAACCTCCGGTATAGGACCGTCGTCGAAAGTTAGATACACCGAATGCTCCTCCGGATTTTTCCGGAAGAGCGCTTTCGGGTATATCTTATCCAAGATAAATGTTGGTTGTTCAATCAGCATTATTTTCTGGGCTTAACTAACTGTTTTACGGTTACATTCAATCTGCTTTCAAAAGTTTTGACCATGTTTTCATATACCTGAGCAGTAGAAACAAAGGTCTCTTCGTCAAGAGTTCTTGCCAATGTAGGTAGAACGTAGTCTGCTAACATTGTTGCCTCTTCTGCAAACAGCATTGCGCATGATGCAAGATCGGTGTTGTCCATACTGAGATACCAGTTTAGTCTGGATAGATAGTCGGTAGCTATAGGAAGCAGAATTTCTGTTGCCTTATTTTCGTCTTCAAGCATGTAGTACATTTTTGCCATTTCAGTAGAATAGCAGATAATGTCATGTGGCAATGTGCGTGCCGGCATCTCTTTTTCTATCTTATCCAAAACAACTTTTGCTCTGTTATAATCGCCCTGTTTAATAAGTTCACCTGCCAACTGAATGAATATTCTACGGTGCGAATAACACATTCTGCGTATAGTTTCATCCAAATAGAGATCTTCACCATCTAAACCGCCAAAATTGAAGGTCATCAGGTTCTTATACATCTTTTCTGTATCAACTATAGTGCCTTCACCATCTCTTGCGTTATATCCTAACTGTTTGAAATTGAATGGCGTTATTCTGTATGCAAGTCCTTCCTGTATAAAGTGACCACCCAAATTCAAATACATTTCAGATGGAACAGTTACTGACATATACAATGGTCTCTCCCAATTACATCCGGCTATTAAGCTTAACATCATAATTTCGTTCTTCATAAGAACATTTTTGTTCCTTAACGAAATGTACATTTTGTCAGGCATAAGAGCTTTCGTCTCTTGGTCGGTAGCACCTCTGTATTCGTCCGGTATAAACATTCCTGAACGTATAATAGCGTCTTTATCTAATTTGAACCAGATGGTATCGGTAGGAATCATGTGATACTCTTTTATCCAGTAATTCAGGATTTCGTTTAGTTCAAAAGAATTATAAACGCGTTCTCTTTCGGCTTCAGTTCTGGCATTCTTTAACAGTACCTGTTTGTTTTCCGGACGTACATATACGTAGTCGTTTGTGCCGGTCTGGTAGTCTTTGCGTTCAAATGATATAGGCAGCGCCGGCGATTCGTAAGCAGGACGTTTCATCTGGTCTATATACCAGTCGGTCTGCAGATATGACAGGTTACATACACGTGTATCTGTACGGAATTCTTCGGTTTCCAAATTGTACCACAATGGGAAAGTGTCATTATCGCCGTGGGTAAAGATAATAGGATTGCCCTCTTCAGGTAGAGTTTTCAGATAGTTCTGTCCAAAATCTCTACAAGTATAACGTCCGCTACGATCGTGGTCATCCCAAGTCTGTCCTACCATCTGAATAGGCACTAACAGTGTTAATACAAATGCCAATACGGGGGCAGCTTTTTCGCCTAAAATCTTACGAAGCATTTCAGATATTGCAGCTGTACCCATACCTATCCATATAGCAAATGCGTAGAATGAACCGGCGTATGCATAGTCACGTTCACGTGGCTGCAATGGTGTTTGGTTCAAATAAACTACAATGGCCAAACCGGTCATAAAGAATAGAGAAAATACTACCCAGAACTGTTGCTTGCCGTTTTTGCCTTTACCTAATTGCCAGCAAAGTCCAATAATGCCAAGTAGCAAAGGTAACCCGTAGAATACGTTTCTTCCCTTTCCTTTGTATGCTTCCGGTAGAATGCGTTGATCGCCACCAATAAGCATTTTATCTATGAAGTTGATACCGGTAATCCAATTACCGCGTTCTATTTCACCATGTCCTTGCAGGTCATTTTGGCGTCCTGCAAAGTTCCACATAAAGTAACGCCAATACATAAATCCTACCTGATACCTGAAGAAGAACTTCAGATTTTCCAGTTGAGTAGGAACGGTTACTGTTACCATCTGTCCACAGCTGTTGTATGGAACTTTTCTACCTTTTATTCCACCTACCCAGTGATTATATTCGCTTTTATGTCTATTATCGGGACTATACATTCTGGGGAAGAACATATTCTGTGCATATATGTATGAACGTTTTTCGTCCATTACATAATAGCTGTCCTTTTCGTTTGCACTTGTCTTTTCTTTGCGACCGTAAGACTTGCCTTTTACATTGTATAGAGGATAACAAGCGTCTTCTCTCTCTTCTAATGCTACTTCCGAAGAATATACTTGACCGTAAAGCAAAGGTCTGTCACCATACTGTTCGCGAGCCAGATATTCTCCTAGTGCAAAGATGTCTTCCGGTGAATCCTGATCCATAGGTGGATTTGCAGTTGAACGAATCACTATTACTGCGTATGATGAATAACCTATGGTGATAGTCATAACACATAGCATGATGGTGTTAAGCAACCATTTTGATGGCTTGAATTTTTCAGGGATACTACTGCTGAACAGGTATGCTCCAATTAAAGCCAAAACTATGATTCCAAAAATTACACCCGATGCTTTGTGACCTATAAATGGCATACCGGTCAGTGCTATGGTAAGTAACAGAGATATGTTGATAGCCCATTCACGAGTACCATTCTGTGTTTCATATACACTCCACGCAATAGCCGAAACAAGAAGTACTATGTAAACTATTAGTCCTGTGTTGAATGAGAATCCCATTCCGTTTACAAACAACAGTTCAAACCATCCGCCTACTTTTACAATACCGGGAACAATTCCGTAAAGGATTGCAGCTATAATAAGTGCCGATATACCTACTGCTATAAGACTGCCCCAAACGGTTGGTTTTTCTGATGTCTTGAAGTAGTAAACCAACACTATTGCAACAATACATAGCAAGTTTAGCAGGTGAACACCTACAGATACACCAATAAGATAGGCTATAAGTACTAACCAACGTGTACTGTGTGGTTGGTCATAGTTCTCTTCCCATTTTAATATGAGCCAGAATGTTACTGCTGTACATAGTGATGAATAGGCATATACTTCGCCCTCTACAGCACTATACCAGAATGTATCACTCCAGGTGTAAGCCAGAGCTCCCACAATACCTGCACCAAATATGGTTATTGATTGCCAAACATTAGGGTTGTCATTACCTGCTACAAGCTTTTTGGTAAGATGTGTTATACTCCAGAATAGGAATAAAATACATGCCGCACTAAGCAGGGCCGACATAATGTTTACCATCATAGCAACCTTTGAAGGGTCATCAACAAACTGTGAAAAGAGGTTTGCTGTAAGCATGAAAACAGGTGCTCCTGGTGGGTGTCCAACCTCCATTTTATAACCTGTTGTAATGAACTCCGGGCAGTCCCAGAAGCTGGCTGTGGGTTCTATTGTCAGACAGTATGTAACTGCTGCAACAATAAAAACCAGCCATCCTAAAATAGTGTTTAATCTTTTGTAGTTCATATAACTGTTTTATTATTCTATTCTTTACAAATCTTGGCCTATATCGCTGCGGAAATGTTTCTTTTCAAAGTTTATGGTCTCTGCACCTTTAAATGATAATGCAAGAGCTTCGGCTTTGTCTTTACCGTACGAACTGATAGCTATAACACGTCCGCCTGCTGTAACAACATCGCCATTTGCATTGAATGCTGTACCTGCGTGGAATACTATGCTCTCTTTGATATCTTCTATGCCTGTAATTACAAAGCCTTTATCATACTGCTGTGGATATCCACCGGAAACCAACATTACACATACTGCTGCGCGTTCGTCTATTTCCAAACTCTTTTCGTTCAGATTGCCCTCTGCCACACCTTTGAACAGTTCTACTATGTCACTCTTTATTCGTAGCATCACGCTTTCTGTTTCGGGGTCACCCATACGAACGTTGTATTCAATAACCTTAGGATTGCCATCTACGTTGATAAGACCAAAGAAAATAAAACCTTTGTAGTCTAAACCTTCGGCGGCCAGTCCTTCAACTGTAGGGCGTATTATTCTATCTTCTACCTTTTGCATCCACTCTTTGTTTGCAAATGGTACAGGCGATACGGAACCCATACCACCGGTATTCAAACCTGTATCGTGTTCGCCTACGCGCTTGTAGTCTTTAGCTTCAGGCAATATCTTATAGTTCTTTCCGTCTGTGAGCACAAATACAGAACACTCTATACCGCTCATAAACTCTTCTATTACCACTCTTGATGATGCACCGCCAAACATACCGCCAAGCATCTCTTTCAGCTCTTTGCGAGCCTCTTCCAATGTGGGCAGAATAAGTACACCTTTACCTGCGCACAATCCGTCTGCTTTTAGAACGTATGGGGCTTGCAGTGTTTCCAAGAATGCCAAACCATCTTCTATGGTTTCCGGTGTGAATGTCTTGTATGCAGCTGTAGGTATGTTGTGTCTCTGCATAAACTGTTTTGCAAAATCCTTGCTGCCTTCCATCTGTGCAGCTTCTTTTGAAGGACCTATTACCGGAATACCGCAAATTTCAGAATCATTTTTGAAATAGTCGTAGATACCCTTTACCAATGGATCTTCGGGACCGACAACAACCATGTTTACACCGTTTTCCAGTACGAATTTCTTAATTCCCTCAAAATCGGTTGCTTTAAGGTCTATGTTTTCTCCTACATTCTTTGTGCCTGCATTGCCAGGTGCAATGTATAACTTTGTTAATTGTGGACTCTGTGCTATTTTCCACGCAAGTGCGTGTTCGCGTCCGCCGCTACCAAGTAGTAATATCTTCATAAATTATCTTCTGTTATCTTTGTTTTGTACTCTTTTTTTTGAATGGGGCCTTTCCTTTGTTGTTTCCGAAAGAACCTTTTGAACCTCCCTTTGAGAATGGTTTTCCCTCTTTTTTTGCACCATCTTTCTTAAATGGTCTTGCCGGTTTACTATCTTTGGCACCCTCTTTTCTGAATGGTCTTGAAGGCTTGCTGCCTCTATCTGAACTTCTTTTGAATGTTCCGGTTGGTTTTGTATCTTCCTGAACAGCTTCGTTACTCTCCTGTAGTTGTTTTTTCTCTTCAAGTCTGGCTTTTTGCTTTAGAGTGGAGCTTCTGCGAGTAGGCAGATTGCTTTTGTCCAGATGTTCGCCCTCTTGACGGAACTTGTCATATTTACCTGCAAAAATTTCGTACTTGCGTACTTCGCAAGGCAGTGCTCCGTTAAACAGAGGTATTTTGGCTGATGGTTTTAATCCTATCTTGTCAAAACATTCATATTTATAACTGATTACCCAAGCTTCACCACCTTGTAGGGCATGTTTGAATCTTTCGCCCATCATAGAATACAATTCCAGCAGGTTATCAACATTCAGACGCTCTCCGTATGGTGGGTTTGTAATAACCACTGTTCTCTCTTTTATGGGTTCGAAATCTTTAAAGTCGCGTACTTCAAAATCTATTTCATCGGCCAATCCTGCTGCTCGGGCATTACGGCGTGCCACTGCTATGGCTTTAGGATCTTTATCAAAGCCTTTTATCTTGAAGTTAAACGGACGTTCGGCCGAATCGTCATTATAGACGGTTTCGAACATATCTTTATCAAAATCTTTCCACTTTTCAAATGCATACTGACTGCGGAATAGTCCCGGTGCCATATTGTGGGCTATCAGTGCTGCCTCTATAGGAATAGTTCCGGAACCGCACATAGGGTCTATAAAATCTGTCTGACCGTTCCATCCGGAAAGCAGAATCATGCCGGCTGCAAGTACTTCGTTCAAAGGGGCCTCCATAGCCTCTTGTCTGTAGCCACGTTTGTGAAGTGATTCGCCGGAACTGTCAAGTGAAAGTGAACAGTGGTCATGCGATATGTGTATGTGGAAAGTCAAATCGGGATTTGCCACGCTTACGTTTGGACGTTTGCCGTACTTTTCACGGAAATAGTCGGCAATGGCATCTTTTACTCTGTAAGCTACGAATTTGGAGTGTTTAAAGTCTTCGCTATAAACCACTGCATCTACTGCAAAACTGCTTGAAAGAGACATATACTCTTCCCAGTTGACCTTCTTACAGATATTATATACATCGTCTGCCGAACCTGCCTTGAAATGCAGGAACGGTTTTAGAATACGTATTGCTGTACGTAAATGGAAATTTGCCTTGTAAAGTAACAACTTGTCTCCTTTGAAAGAGACCATACGGTTGCCTATTGCTACTTCGTTGGCACCCAATTCAATCAATTCTTTTGCCAAAATCTCTTCCAACCCTTGGAAGGTTTTGGCTATCATTTCAAATTCTGTCATCATGTAAGATGATTTGTAACTGTTTCAAACTGCAAAGATAATGCAAGCGAGCGAGTAAAAAATATTTTTTTATTCAAAGCGAGCGCAGCTTATCTTCGCGATATTCATAGTGCAAAGGAACAAAAAAAAGAGGGTTAAACCTCACTATAATTGCTAATTATTATAAATAATACCTCTTTTATGTTGGATTATTGCTTCTTGATAATAGTTTTTGTATAAAAGTACGACAGGTTTTGTGTGTTATATGCTAAAACTCTTGTATCTTCGCAGTCCTTAATTAAATACCAAAGACAGATGAATAATAGATTGTACAGAAATTGTTTCTTATTGTTGCTAACCGTTTTATTGGCAGGTTTGACAGATAGAATGCAGGCTCAGACCCGAAACAGGCAGAGTGTTCACACCAATAGTTACGATGTTCCTCCTTCAGTGCCTGAAATGTTGGTGTTTGCAGGCGATACTATACGTTTTGACAGGGCCGATTTGCGGGAACGTATGGATAGGGAACTGATAGCATTTTCCTATATGCATACAAATTCAAATCTGGTAATAAAAAGGGCGAACAGACTATTTCCCGTTGTTGAACCTATTCTGAAAGAATATGGTATTCCCGATGATTTGAAGTATTTGATGGTGATAGAGAGTAATCTGGATCCAAAATCGTTGTCTTCGGCCGGGGCAGCAGGTTTGTGGCAGTTTGTACAATCAACAGGTCGTGAATATGGGTTGGAGGTTAATGCAAATATTGACGAAAGATATAACACAAAAAAAGCGACCGTAGCAGCCTGTAAATATTTGGCAGAAGCATATCAGAAATATGGAAACTGGATGACAGTGGCTGCAAGCTATAATGGCGGTCAGAATGGTATCAGTCGCCGTTTGGAGGAACAGCATCAAACCAATGCTCTTGATTTATGGTTGGTGGAAGAGACTTCGCGTTATATGTTCAGACTAATGGCAGTAAAGATGCTGTTTGAAAATCCGCGTCTCTTTGGTTTTTCTTTTACTGTTGAAGATTTGTATCCTTATATACCCCCAAAGAGGGAAGTCGTTATAACTGACTCGGTAGAAGATCTGGTAAAATTTGCCGAAGAGCAGGGTATAACATACGCAGATTTAAAACGGGCGAACTTGTGGCTTCGAGAATCAAAGCTGAACAACAGTTCGCACCGTACATATATTATTGAAATACCCGATACTCAGGCCGAATACTACAACCCTTCAAAGACTAAAGTGCATAATCCGGCCTGGATAAGGTAATTTTTTTTACAGTGAGTTGAAGTTTTCTTCGTTAAAGATCTTTTTGCCTTCTGCTGTGTACATATAGTCTATGCGTGCAGCGTATGCTTTTTCTATCTTTCCGCGAACCATCTTCATAGTGCTGTTTATCATCTGGTTCTGTTCAGTGAATGGTTCTTTAAGTACAGCAAAGGTACTTGGCAACCATCTTTCAGGGAACATAGTGCTGTACTGTCCACCCTTCTTGAATTCGTTAATTTCGCGTTCTATCTCTTTTAGTGCAGCCTCTTTGCCCTCTTGTGTGTCTAAAGTAAGACCAACGCTCTTTACAAAGGCATTCATTCTCTCTTTGTTTGGGACAATAAGTGCTGTGGTGTATGCACTCTGGTTGTTGTATAGCATTACCTGGTCTATGCAAGCTGAATAGCCCACCAATGCCTCTTCTATGCCTTCCGGACTGTATTTTTCGCCGTCGCTGCTTATTAACAGGCTCTTAAATCTACCTAATACGTACAGCAATCCGTCTTTACCCATATAGCCTAAATCGCCGGTGTAGAGATAACCGTTACGAATGGTATCGGCAGTCGATTCCGGATTCTTCCAGTAACCTGCCATCACGTTTTCACCCTTAACTACTATTTCGCCCTGTTCGCCGGTAGGAAGTTCATTGCCGTCAGGGTCACATATCTTAAGTTCAATAGGTTTTACCAGTTTTCCGCTTGAACCTAATTTGTACAAATCAGGTCCGTTTGATGATATAACAGGGGTTGCTTCGCTCAATCCGTAACCTTGGAACATAGGCATACCTATAGCCATGTAGAACTGCTGCATCTCTTTGTCCAGAAGTGCACCACCGCCTATAAAGAATCTTAACTGACCACCAAAATTCTCTCTTACTTTAGAGAACAGAATCTTGTCGAACAGCGCAACAAGTGGTTTTAGGAATATGCGCATTCCTTTTGATTCGGTGTTGTTGTCACCATAATACTTTTGTGCGGTTTTTAGTGCAAAATTGAACAGTTTTACGGTCTTTTCGCCCTTGGCACGAATACCCTGTTCTATGTTCTTTCTAAATGTTTTTGCCAGTGAAGGTACACTTAAAATAAAGTTTGGTTTAACTTCTCTGATGTTCAGTGGAATGTTTTTAAGTGTCTCCATTGGGGTTCTGCCCACCTGAACGGTTGCTGCTGTAGCGCCTTTTGACATCATAATGTAGAAACCTACTACGTGCGCAAAACAGTGGTCTAAAGGCAATATGATAAGTGTACGCCATGTCTGGTCAATATAAACCAATGTCAATGCCTGTTCTACGTTGGCAGTGTAGTTTCTATGTGTAAGAATAACTCCTTTAGGGTCGGCAGTTGTGCCTGATGTGTAGGTGATGGTTGCATAATCATCGTTCTGAATGGAATTTGCCACAGTGAGAAATTCTTCTAATGTGTGGTCGGCAAGGAACTGTTTACCATTGTCCATTACATCGCCTACATATATCTCTTTCTCTTCGTAGTTGTCTATTTTGTCAAATACTATAATGGTCTTTAAAAGTGGAAGTTGGTCTTTTATAAGTCTAATCTTTTTTAGTTGTTGTTTAGATACCATTATGTACTGAACATCGGCATGTTTCAAACGGAAAAGCAGGTCGTTGCTCTCTTCAAGTTTAATGGACAGGGGTACGTTTATGGCACCTGCGTAGAACATGGAAAGTTCACCTATAACCCACATGTTTCTGCCTTCTGAAAGGAGTGCCATGGTTTCTCCTTTCTTTACTCCCAATGCTTGGAGTCCGGCACCTAATTGATAAACCTTATTCTTTACCTCTATATATGTTGTTGGTTCAAATACTTTGTCTGTTTTTTCTAACAAAAAGGTGTTGTTAGGAAATTGTTTTACAGACTGTTCGAATAAATCAACAAGAGTCATTTTCATTGTTTTATTATTTTTTTAGTTAGTAAATGTTGCAATTCCTGCAAATAATTGGGTGTAAAAGTACACATTATTCTCTATTCTCCAAAATGCAAAAAGAAAAACGGCGGGAATCACTTCCGGCCGTTTCCAATTCATAGTGTATTCACTAACAATCAACTAACCAAATTATATGAGAAAAAAACTATTTTGTTACACGGTTGTTTATATATTCGAACGGAATTGTGTTAATTGCAACATCGTTCTGTTCGGTCACTAAAACTTCACTGAATCTTAGTGTATATTTTTCCTTTATGTTTTCAATTTTTTCACTCTTTTTTGCGTCATCCATTTTTTCAGATTTGCTTATTGTTTCAATTTCAGTCAACAACTTCTGGTACATAGGAATAAATTTGATTGCGTCATCCTGGCTTAATTCTGCAACTACATCTATTACTGATGTGCTGTTATTGTTGTCATTAACACTCTGTGCATTAACACTTGTTGTTACAAACATTGCTGCTACGGCAGCTGCGATAAAATACTTTTTCATTTTTCTATTGTTTTATTCGTTATACATTCTTTTTTGTTTTGAACCCCGTTTCTTGCGGCGTTCGTAAATAAGAGTGCAGAAATGGCAAAAGGTTAAGTGTGAAAGTGCTGTATTTATCTTAAATTAACAATTGATTTAACAAATAAAACAGATGTATAATAGGGGTAACAAAAAGAAAATCAAGCAAATAAATGAATATTGCCTGATTTTCTAATTAACAAATTAAGTTGCTAAATTATCAACTTAAAATATGTTGCTTATTAAGATTTTTACAATCCGAATTCCTCTTTTATGGTCTGAACATAGTCTAATTTTTCCCAAGTGAACAGTTCAACGTCCATCTCTACAGATGGCTGATACTTGCTTACAAACTTTTTGTGTACTATGCGACAATTCTGTCCCATGTGTCCGTATGCAGCGGTTTCACTATATATTGGATTACGTAGTTTAAGACGCTCTTCAATAGCTTTTGGTCTTAAATCGAAAAGCTTATCTATCTTTTTGGCTATTTCGCCATCGCTCATATTAACATGTGAACGTCCGTAGGTATTTACAAATATGTTGATAGGTTTGGCTACACCTATGGCGTATGAAATCTGAACCAACATTTCGTCTGCAACACCTGCAGCTACCATGTTTTTAGCTATATGACGTGCAGCGTATGCAGCGCTTCTATCTACCTTTGATGGGTCTTTTCCACTGAATGCACCACCTCCGTGAGCACCTTTTCCGCCGTATGTATCTACAATAATCTTTCTGCCGGTTAAACCTGTATCGCCATGTGGGCCGCCTATCACAAATTTACCTGTAGGATTAACGTGGTATGTTATATCGGAATTAAACAGTTTTGCTATCTCTGCATTTCCTATCTCTTCTATAACGCGTGGCATAAGAATCTCTACCACATCTTTACGAATTATGGCAAGCATCTCTTCGTCTGCTTTAAGTGAAGCCTCTTTGCTGTCGTTGGCTGGCTGTATAAAGTCATCGTGCTGAGTACTTACTACAATGGTGTCTATTCTTTCAGGTGTGCCGTTATCGTTATATTCAATAGTTACCTGGCTCTTTGAATCGGGACGCAGATAGGTCATATATGTTCCTTCGCGACGTATGTCTGCCAATACTCTTAATATGGTGTGCGCCAAATGGAGTGGCAGTGGCATATAGTTGTCGGTTTCATTGGTTGCGTAACCGAACATCATTCCCTGGTCGCCTGCACCCTGGTCTATAGGTTCTTCTCTCTCTACACCACGGTTAATGTCTGCGCTCTGTTCGTGTATGGCCGATAATACTCCGCATGAATTACCGTCAAACATATATTCGCCTTTGGTATATCCTATTCGGTTTATAACATTTCTGGCTGTCTCCTGTAGATCTACGTATGCCTTCGATTTTATTTCACCGGCTATTACTACCTGTCCTGTGGTTACCAATGTTTCACAAGCTACCTTTGAATCTTTATCAAAGGCTAAAATTCTATCAAGTATAGCGTCTGAAATCTGATCCGCTACCTTGTCAGGGTGTCCTTCCGACACCGATTCTGATGTAAATAGATATGACATATATTAAAAAATAAAAACCTCACTGCTTAATAATTTAAAACAATGAGGATTCATTACAACAACTAAAATTAAAACAGAAAATTTGACTTTTAGCATTTTTTTCTGTGGTTGCAAGCTGTCGGAACATATAGTTACCAAATCTCTCCACATTGTTTTGTGCTGCAAAGTTACACTCTTTTCCTGATTTGACAAAATATTGTGTGTACAAGCTATATTTCAAATGAACATTTTTCCGGCAAAATGCTCTCCATGGCTCTATTTAATCGGCTCTGTATTTGGCTGAATGATGCAAACTGTGTAGAATCATTCAGTATTATCAATCTCTTTTTCTTTTTGGTTATGATACTCTCTATTCTCTCTATATTACTATCGCTTATTTCAAAGCTTATACTGTCCTTATAAACATCGTATGGGGAAAAACAACCCTTTGCAATCTGCCAATCTCTGAACAGCCACTGGTTTATGTTATCAAAATTTCTGAACTTTGATGCACTGGTCTGTTCCAATGTATCGCCACATTTGTCCCATACCTCTTGCAGAGTGGATTTTAAGAATGCGTTAGGAAAATGCGGTTCGCTAAACTTAATAAACTCTTTGTTCGGTAAAGTTTGCAGAGTGTGCAACATACATCTGGGGTGTGTGGCATACCTTATGTTGAACCATTTGTACCAGTTCTTTCTTATGCTCTCTTTTTTGTTGAAATGGCGGTTTATACAGTTTACGTTGTTTTTGATAACGTGATTGGCCATTTCAAAGCCATCGTCTTCAATTATGGTGCTTCCTGCTCTGTCGCAAGGTAAACCATTCCTGAAAAAGCGTTCCACCGGCAGATGGTTCAGAATAAAGCAGTCATCGTTAAAATAGACAAATTTGTCCGCCAGATTATCTATTCTGTGCAGATTTATCTCTATAGGGTGGCTGCTGAATGTGGGTAGGTGTTCTGCCGGCATGTAGTCGGAATGTGAAACCAAATTCAATTTTGGTGCATTGGGATTCAGCCATTCCGGTTTCTGACCACAGGTAACAAAGTGTACTCTGTTTACCCATGGCGCAAACTTTTCCACTCCACGGAACCAATATTTAAGTAAATCCCAATCTCTATATCTTACGGTACTGTTTTCGTCAAGTCCATTTTTGCCGGAATATCTGTTGTACTCCTTCTGCCATTCGGGGTCGTTGCCATCAACCCATATCATTACAAAATCTATCTTTTCCATAATTGTATGGTTTTTAGCATCCACAGCTGTGTAAAAATTCTTTTGACAACTCTATTTTCTCTTTTATAACTCTATCTACATCTTCCCAACAGATATCCTTATCTATTATATCGTTGTATGATGTTTGTAGTATTCTGTCAGTCAGTCCAAGCATCTCCAAAACAGATGTTATCCTGTCGTTACCTTTGGAATATTCCGATTTCAACGGTATATATGCAAATTTTTTATGTAGTATTAAACAGAACATAATTCCGTGAAAAGATGTGGTAACAACCAGTTCTGACCCATATATTCTTGCTATCCACTCTTCAATGGTGGGATAGACATAGTTTATATTTCCTAAACATTCGTTGAACGGAAAATATCCACTGGATAATGTTGCGTCAAGTGTCAGCCCTTTTCTCTTTGCTAACTCTTTCAGTTCGTCAATATTTATTTCTGAACCATTGTTTATATTCACTGCATAAATGAATATGCTATTGTTGTACGGCTTTTTAACCAAAGATATATAATCTTCTTTACTCAATAAGAAAACCGGGTCTAAAACCGGTGTTGCTTCAATATTTGCCTTTTTGAATAGTTCTAATCCGGAACTCTCTCTTATGGATATCTTGTTGAAATCTTTGGTTAGTGATGCCAATACATCAGGATTCCGATAAAAAAAGTCGGAGCTGCCTATGCTGGCAGCGTAAGCAATACGTTTTGTAGCACTGTTGCCAAATTTCAGATAGTACGGCTGTTCTTTTTCCATTGTAGGAATCCTGCCCCAAACCTGATCGCTGCCGGTTATATACATATCGGCCTTAGGGGCTCTATTCACCAAATCACTGTAGTTGTAATATCTTTCATCAGAATAATCAATATTCTCTTTGAATATGTTGAACCGACGTAACTTATTTTTGTAAAAAGCATTTTTTTGCCTCTTGTAGTTATTATGGTGTAGCAGCCATTTGATACATCTTTTAATGAATGCTTTCAAACCTCTCTCCATAAAGATGTCCGGATAGGTTTTCTTCTCTTCGTAGCGTACAATATATGGTTCGTGCCCAAGTTTTTTAAGATATTTTTGTAGTGCATATCCCTGTAAAACCTGACCATAATTGTCGGATGAATTCCAGAATGTAAGAACTGCTATCTTCATAGTTATCTATTCTTTAGTTTGTCCAACATCTTGTTGCAGAATCTACGCAGATTGGGTCTTTTCTTGTGTTTCAAACACTTGTCAATAGCATCAATACCTATCTGTTTATACTGTTTCCAGAAATAATCTCTGTCTGTTGTTCTTTTGGCATCGTACAGTATGCACAGATTTCTGTTATCAGTGGCCTGTTTCAGACTGCTTAACTCTTTTTCTATTTCAATATTGCCAAATATCCGCGCACCTTTTTCGGTGTTGACAATAACCAGGCTTACTCCATCTTTATCGGCCATGTTGGGGTGTTGTTTCTCTACTCCCCAATAATCACCCAGCGTTATGTCGCTTCTGCTTCTACCGTTTCTGGCAGGGCATTTATAACATGAAGGTCTTAGGAATATGTTCTCCATAAATCCCTGCATGTATATATTTTCTCTGAATGGTTCGCTTATAATACTGTTGCCGTTTATGTCATTTATTGTAAAAAGTGCATCTGCCCAACCGTTTACTTTTTCTCTAAAACTTATGTTCAATATTTCATCGTCTCTTTTGTTCAAAGATAGAAGGTAATCTTTCCATACTTTTGGACTTGGTACACCATGGCATACAACATCTACCAATAACAGATTATCATAACTCCTTTTCAGATACAGTTTTAATCCTGATGTCTGGCATGGGGTTCCGGAAAACAGAACATGCTTGCCTTTTTCAAGCAGTTCCTTTATCTCTCTAAAACAATCTCCAATATTGCTCTGAACATACTTGCTGCCTCTAAGACAATACAAATCATCCTTTCTGTCTATATGGCCATGTATCACTTCCCATCTATTATTGAACATAGCTCCATAAACAACACCATTTTTGTCCAATACATCTTCTGCAAGCAGGGAAAAGATACCTCCTGATGTACTTCTTTTCCTGCTTTCATAGTCTGGACTTTTGGCAGCATAAACAGCAACCTCTTTACTTTTCTCCTGATTGATTACAGGACAGACCTTTTCACATAATCCGCATTGGGTGCAGCGTTCAGTATCTGTTACAGGATATAGGAAACCCTCATGGTCTGCTCTCATTGTGATGCAGTAATGCGGACATACGCTGTAGCAGGCGCTACAGCCGCAGCAGTTCTCTTTATTGTCAATTATTATCATTTCTGCTGTTTCTATTCCTGTTTATAAATGCTTTTACACTCTCTATAATGGTACTTCGTTCTGACGCAGTCATACCCAATATCCATACCGAAACCGATGTGCACAGTACGCATACAGCCAGAACTGATATGAATCTTACAAAACAGCTGTTCATATATGAAACCATAATGCAAGGTATGACAGCCGATGTTACAGTGACCATAAGAATAGGTAGTATTACTGCTTTAATATATTGTGCTACCGATAGCTGAAGGATAGTCTTTGCAAAACACAGACGTCCTATATGCGCTAAAACAGTAATGCATATAGATGCGTAGAATACATATTCTGCCGGTAGTGATGTGAACCTTTTTATACAGATAGCTACAGGCAACAAAAGTAGCAGCGTACCCCCTACGAATATCTGATACCATTTTACCCTGCCTGTTGCCTGTACTCCGGTAGCAATAGGGTAGGTAAACAGTTCCAACAGAGCATTTACAAGCAGAAGTCTGGTAAATATCACAGTCTTTTCAGGAAGTTCGTCCTCTAACCAAAACTCCAATATATATGGGGTTTCTACCAGTAATGGCAGGGCTATAAGAAAGGCCAGATAGAATGAAAACTTACTGCTTTGATTAATAAGTTTTAGCATACTCTGTGTTTCGCCTGCCGAATAGGATTTTATAATCTGTGGTCTTGTTGCAGTGTAGAAATTATCTATAAGCTGTGTTAAAGCGCTATATATTTTGTAAGCATAGAAACGGGCTGCGTTAAGCAGTGCGCTGCCCGGATAGCCGTTTAATATAAGGTTTAGTCCCTGGCTTCTGCATACGCTGGCAAAAGAACCGAACATATTCCATCCGGTATATTCGGTTATCTCTTTTACCAATTCTCTGTTCCAATAATAACTATATCTACACTCTTTATAGTGTCCTCTGCAATAGATATAATATAATAATGTTGTGGCAAATGGTGCTGCAATCATAAGAAGTGCATACATGACAAGTCTGTCATAAGTTGTATGCGATATAGCAATGGCTACTGCCAGATTTAACGAAACCTCCAGTATGCTCATGTAGGCAAATACCTTCATGTTTTCGTGGGCTATTATAACTGCTCTGAGCGGCGTTGCCATAAGTGTTATGGCAAACGATACTACAGCACAGTGGAACACCCATTTGGCTGCATCCATTCTATCTGCAGGTATCTCTGCCACATTTGTAAGCCACAGATATCCGAATATCTCTATCAGTACCACCAATACTATGGTAATAACTATAAATAGTGTTGTTATCAGGCTATATACATTCTTAAGGCGTGTGCTGTCATCCCGGCCAAGTTCGTAGGCAAAATAGCGTTGACTGGCGCCTGCCATGGAATTGCTTAAGAACGAAAACATAGCCACAATACTGCCAATAAGCCCATAAATGTCAATGTCATTATCGCCTAATGCGTCTCTAATGACATTGACAGTGTACAATCCTACTAAAAGGACAAGAAACATTCGTCCATAAAGCAGGATTGTATTTACTGCTATGCGCTTTTGGTTTACCTGTGACATCTTTTGGTATTTCTATTACAGTGTGCTGTATTTTTTACCGTAGTAGAGCATCTGTTTCAGGTAGTCATCGTTATAAACCACCTGATAATCTACTACTTTACCATCTTCTACAACAGGCACAATATCAGGATTGATAAAGCCACCATAAGGTTTCAGGTTCAAAGCTTTGTAACGTTCCAGAACCTCTTTATGTATATTTTGGTCTATGTTTACAGCGTAGGTTTCTACCAAATTCTTACCGGCTTCGTAGTCACCTTCTGATTTGATGCGCTGAATTTCTGCAAGCAGTTCTGCAAACAAACCACGCAGTTTAACGTAATCGTTAATTACAAAGTAGGTTTTGCCATCGCGAACCTTCTTTTCTATTACGTTATCTTTTTTACCCTTTTCGTAACACCATTCTGCTATAAGTTTACGGTTCTGCATGTGGGCTTCGGTGTTAGGTTTACCCAGTTCTATGCGGTTAAACTGAACCATCAAACCGTTACGAATATAGCTTGCATATTCTGCTTTATATGCATCTTTATCCGGAATAATACCCAGTTCCTGCATTTTTGGGTCGGCTGTGTAGTACAGACCAAACAGGTCGGCGCGTGCCTCTTCAAGAGTAGAAGCGTATTCGCCCATTGCTGTAGTAGAAACACCCGGCAGCAACTGTCCTGAACCATGTCCCAAACATTCGTGCAGGTCGGTGTGAATTTCGCTTGTGAATGATCCCCATTTACGAGCCATCTCTTTTTCTGCTTCGTCATACGCAAATTCATCAAGAGTGTTCATTGGCGATTCTTCGGCAGCCAAATCGTATGCCTTTGTGATATTTGCAATAGTTACAGATTTGCTACCATACATTTTGCGAATCCAGTCTGCGTTAGGAAGGTTGATACCTATTGCAGTAGATGGGTATGCGTCGCCTGCCAGACAGATGGCATTAACAACTTTTGCAGATACACCTTTACACTCTTTCTTCTTGAAACGTGGGTCAACAGGTGAATTGTCTTCAAACCACTGTGCATTTGCACTCAGAACTTCTGTACGAACAGAAGCTGCATGGTCCTTAATATGCACATAGCCTTCCCAAGCACCTTTTCTGCCTAATGGATCGTTGTAATCTTCTACAAAACCATTGATGAAATCAACAGTTCCAAGTGTATCTTTTACCCATTCTATGTTGAATTCATCCCATAGTTTCAAATCGCCGGTCTCATAATATTTAATAAGTAGATTCAAAGCGCGTTTCTGAATATCGTTTTCGGCAACTTTAGCTGCTGCTGCAAGCTCTTCGCATATTTTGGCAATGGCATTTCCATAAATACCGCCTTTGTACCAAGCCAGCTCTTTAACATTACCGTTTTCATCTTTTACAACCTTTGTATTCAGACCGTATGATATAGGTGTTTCGTTGTCTTTATCAAAGATAGAAGCGTAGTATGCTTCCACCTCTTCACGGTTTACACCATCGTAGTAGTTTACACTCGATTCCACTACTATATCGCCTGTGGTGGCATTTGCACGTCTCTGTTTGTAGTTATCCTTGCTATATATATAGGGAATAAGCAAGTCGCACTTGTCTGCATCGCCAACAGCCTGCATCAAAGACTTGAAGTAGTCTTGTGAACATTCAGGGAAGAACTTGTCTTCTGCATAGTGGTGATGTATGCCGTTTGCAAAGAATACACGCTTTGCATAAACCAGAAACTTCTGATATTCATCGCTACTCTTATCGCCTTCATAGTTTTCAAGAATGTTCTCTATGGTGTGACGCAGTTCAATATTATGTTCGCTGTTCTGATCCCAAATAATATCGCGTCCCCATTTTGCGGCTTCTGCAAGGTGATATGCGTACTCTTTCTGCTGTAAGCTAAGTTCGTCCCAACCGGGAATCTGGTAACGCATAATCTTTAAATCGGCAAATTCATCCAGTAGATAGTTGAATTTCTGCTCTTTCTCTCCGCAGCCGGTCATTGCAGCTGCCAATGACATTGTCATCATAATGTAAAATACCTTTTTCATATTGTTTATTCTAATTTGTTTCTGTTTCAATCCATTCTAATACCTTTTCTATGCGGCGGTCAAAAGAATGGTTTTCAAGAACGTATTTGCGTGCCTTGGCAATAGTGACGCTCTTATCTGTATTAAGACCTTCTTCTATCAGGTTGAATAACTCTTCGTAGTTGTGATATACTCCTATTTCACCATCTGTAAACAGTTCTTCTATATATGGGTTGGAATCGCATATCTGATAAGCACCGCTGCCTATTATTTCGAATGTTCGTGGGTTTGCTCCCTGTTTCTGCGATTCCTGATGTATGTTCAGTACCACTTTCGATTTGTTGTACAGTTCATTTACTTTGTCGGCAGAAATCATGCGGTTCTTATATACTTTACGATTCTTGCGTGTAAGCCATTTCCAGAATCCTTTATACCAGGGCATATATAGTCCGTAAACCACAATTTTCTTGTCGGGGAAACGCTCTATCACAGCATCAATGGTAGCTCTTCTTTTCGGTGAATAGAATATATGGCCCACAAATGATATATCGATATCCTTTTCTTTTTGAATAGGATAATATGTTGATGTGTCGCATGCCTGAGGCAGAAAACGAACATTATTACCCATTTTGCTCAAATACTCCACGTCATCCTGTTCAAAGCTGCACAATAAATCCACATGATCTAAATGGTATGCAGAACCGGTCAGTTTTTCCAGATTGTCATATAACCATACCACCACTTTGGCATCTCTTCTCATGTGGTCCAGAGTACAGCCGGTAAGAATCTCACCATTCATTATAAATACAATATCCGGTTTGATTCTATTGAACAATTCAACAATGTGTCTATTGTAACAAGATATACGTTTTGCCTTCAGTAATTTTTTATTGCGGCATATCTTGTAGCGAAGTTTCATAACAGCGGTGTACGGATGTATAGGTGTGTCATAAGCATCTATAGTGACAGCGTATCCATGCTTTTTGAAAGATTCTGCCGAAGCCTTCAGATAGTTGAAATAATTTGGTCCTATTACCAATACTCTCTTTTCCATATTCTAATAAAACACTATTCCGTACTGCTTTTTTTCTTCTTTTCTACTTTTGTAAAACCGCACTTTTTACTCTTTTCCCAATCGGCTTTGCGTTTGAGATACTCTTCGTAATGATTCTCTAAGTAGTTGTCAGCCATATTTTAATCTGCCTTTTCCAACAGTTCTTTTATTGTCTTGCCAATGGCAGGATGTACCACATGGGCTGCAATTTCTGCCAATGGTTCTAAGACAAACCTTCTTTTATGCATCAGCTTGTGGGGTATGGTTAGTCTCTCTGTCTGAATACAGATGTCACCATAAAGCAGAATATCTATGTCTATAACCCTATCGCTATAAACGCCATTACTGCTTTTGGTTGTTCTGCCCATCTGTATCTCAATCTGCTGTGTCAAATCAAGAATATCCTCTGCATTAAGCGTAGTATCTACGCATAAAACCTGATTCAAAAACAGATTGTTGCTATCAAAACCCCACGGCTCTGTTTCGTAAACAGCCGATGCCTGAACTATCCTGCCAATTCGCTCCGAAATATATTCCGCAGCTGTTTCAAGTGCCTTTTTTCGGTCTCCTTGATTGGCTCCCAATGACAGGTATAGTGCAGCCATAGTCTGTTTTTAATCTATAATAAGCATTGCATCGCCATAACAACCAAAACGGTAGTCGTTTTTCAATGCCATGTTATAAGCGTCCATAATAAGTTCATAACCCCCATAAGCACAGGTCATCATAAGCTGTGTCGATTCAGGCAGTTGGAAATTACTTATCATACTGTCGGCAACAGTGAAATTGTATGGAGGGAATATGAACTTGTTGGTCCAGCCTTCGAATGGTTTTATAAGTCCATCAGTACCTACTACGGTTTCCAATGCACGCATTGCTGTTGTACCTACGGCGCAGATATGTTTCTTTCCCATTTTGGCTTTGTTTACTATCTCTGTTGCCTCTTCAGTAACAGACATCTGTTCCGATTCCATCTTGTGTTTTGTCAGATCTTCCACATCTATTTCGCGGAAATTACCTAAACCGCAGTGCATGGTTATGTAGGCAGGTTCTATACCTTTAATCTCCATTCTTTTTAACAGTTCGCGGCTAAAATGTAGTCCGGCTGTCGGTGCAGTTACAGCACCTTCGTTCTTTGCGAACAGAGTCTGGAAGCGGGCTTCATCGTTTTCATCGACCTTTCTGTTCAGATAGGTTGGTATAGGAGCTTCGCCCAGTGCATAAAGTGCGCGCTTGAATTCATCGTGCGGACCATCATAGAGGAAACGAAGCACTCTGCCGCGCGATGTTGTGTTGTCTATAACTTCGGCAACCATTGAATTGTCTTCGCCAAAGTACAGTTTGTTGCCTATGCGGATTTTACGTGCAGGATCTACCTGTACATCCCATAGCAGATTCTCTTCTCTCAATTCTCTTAACAGGAAAACCTCAATGCAAGCACCGGTCTTCTCCTTGTTGCCATACATTCTGGCGGGGAATACCTTTGTGTCATTGAATACAAATACATCGTTTTCATCGAAATATTTCAGGATATCCTTAAACAGTATGTGCTCTATTTCGCCACTCTGTTTGTGAACAACCATCAATTTTGATTCGTCACGATTTTCTGCAGGAAACTTTGCAATCTTTTCCTCGGTAAGTTTAAATTTGAATTGTGATAATTTCATCTCGTTTTATTTAGTTTATTACTCATTTTCTGTATCAATTGTCTGTTTTGACAGCCACTCTTCAAAATCCTCCACCTGCATTGCATCCTCTACTTTAAAGTTGCCAACGTATGTACGTCTTAATGCTGTCAGGTGGGCTCCGCTTTCAAGTGCTATGCCAATATCGCGTGCCAGTGCGCGTATGTATGTGCCTTTGCTGCATACTACACGAATAGTAATTTGTGGCAGGTTGCACTCCAGAAGTTCTATTTCATCAATGACCAAAGTTTTTGGTTTCAGCTCCACATCTTTGCCTACTCGGGCCATTTCGTAAGCCCTTTTACCATCTATTTTGCAGGCAGAAAACTGTGGAGGTATCTGTTCTATAGTTCCAATGAACCGTTTCAGAACATCTTCTACCAATTCTTTGGTGATATGTTCCGTAGGGTAGGTGGCATCTATAGGCTTTTCCAAATCGAACGATGGAGTGGTAGCTCCCAACTGAATGGTTGCTACATACTCTTTTGTGTTGTACTGAAACTCCTCTATGCGTTTGGTTGCCTTGCCGGTACATATTACCAACACACCTGTGGCCAGTGGATCCAAAGTACCGGCATGTCCTACTTTCAGTTTTTTTACCCCCAACTTTTTACACAGATGGTAACGCACTTTGTTTACCACTGCAAAGGAACTCCAACCGTATGGTTTGTCAAAACTAAGTATCTCTCCTTGCTTAAAATCCATTACTTGGTTTTTATAGGAACAACAATGTAAGGATACCTGCAACTGCGCAATAAATGCCAAAATATACAAGTTTACCTTTGCGTACTATAGATATCATCCATTTACAAGCTGCGCATCCGGCCAAAAATGCAGCAAGGAAACCTATCATCAAAACTCCAAATGATGTTGCTTCGCCTGTTGCGCCGGTGGTGGTAGCCGATTCAATGACATCCTTTATATCAAGCAGTGCTTCTCCCAAAATAGGTGGAATAACCATCAGGAATGAAAACTGTGCCAGATTCTCTTTCTTGTTACCCAGCAAGATACCAGTAGCAATGGTTGTGCCTGAACGTGACAGACCCGGAAGAACGGCAACAGCCTGAGCCAGACCTATAATGAAAGCGTGTCCCAATGAAATCTCCTCTCTCTGTCTTGGTTTGGCATAATAGGAGAATATAAGCAGAGCCGATGTTATGAGTAACATTATTCCTACCACAGTGGTACCTGCTCCAAATATGGCTTCTATATCATCTTTGAAGAAAACGCCTACAATGCCAATAGGAATCATGGAGATAATAATGTTAATTGCATACTTGCTTCCCTGATTAAGTGAACTGTAGCTATTCCATTTTTGCTTTGTAAACAGGTCTTTTAATACCCATACAATCTCTTTCCATAGTATAACCAATGTACTTAGAACTGTTGCAACATGTACCAATATGGTGAATGCCATATTCTGTTCTCCCTCTATTCCAAACAGGCTGGATGCAATAGTTAAATGACCGCTACTGCTTATGGGTAGGTATTCTGTTAAACCTTGCAGTAAGCCCAATATTAATGATTCAATCCAATTCATAAATGCTATTCTTTTGTTTTTGTGTTATCCTTAGATTTGAACATAATAGCTGCAATAATAAAGACGAACCCCAAAAGAGTAACTACTGGGGCTACTTTAATGCGTCTTACACTGAAAATGTCAGGTTCAAAAGCTTCGGTGGTACAGTTGGGACCGGTCATAAGCAATAGACCGATAATGATAATTGCTATTCCAACTCCAATCAAAATGAAGTTTGTCTTGCCAAATGCAAGTCTGTTTTTGTCCATAGTCGAAAAATATTTAGATGATTATTAATTCAAATGTAATGTAACTCTCCCGATTTCATGCGCAGGAATCTGTTTACTGACCTTAATGCACACAACGTAGTTAGCAATATGCCCATCAGTGTTATAACAGCTATCACTATTGCAATAGTTTCAGTTTGCATGAGAGTGGCTAATCCCGGTTCGTATTTGGTTCCGAATCTTAAACCAAAGTATAGAATCAATGATGCCACTGCTGCCGAAGTCAATCCTATCCACAAATTGTGCATAATGAATGGCTTGCGTATAAACGACCATTTTGCTCCTACCAGTTTCATTGAATAGAGCAAAAAACGTTGTGAATAGATAGTCAGTTTTATGGTGTTGTTTATCAGTGTGAACGATATAAGCGAAAGTATTGCGGCCAAAGCAAAAAGTACTATGGTCACTTTCTGAATATTATCGTTTACAATATCTAAAATCTCTCTTTGGTAATTAACTCCCGACACTCCATTTTTTGCCATTAACGTCTGTTCTATCCATTGCAAACTGTCAGATACAGCGTATGCAGCATCAAGGGTAATGTTGTATGATGCATAAAATGGATTGTACTCTAAAAATTCCGATGGATCTACACCCATTGCTTCTGTCATCTCCACCAATGCTTCGTCTTTCGATATATAGTTATGCTCTTTGCAATATGGAGCAGCCGACAAAACACGTTCAAGAGCTGACTTTTCGTTATCTGTTATACTCTCCTTCAAAACAATTTCTACGGTCATCTCCTCTTTCAGTTGTGTGGAAAGAGTATTGGCGGTAAGCAACAAGAATGTTATTATTCCTATCAGTAATAATACCAATGATGTGCTGATACACGCTGTTATGAATAGCAAATCTATCTTTTTCTTTTTCTTCTTTTTTTCTTTAGCCATATATCAAAGTGTCTGTTTTCTGAATGCGTAAATCAAAGAACTGCTCTTATCTTTGCTTGATAGTGAACTCCACCAGGAATAGAACCCTATAAAGAACCCCCTTATAAGTGCAAAATGATGCCCCATCTCCTTCTCTGATAAAATGGAGATATAGAACGGATCGAAGAACATGCGTTCTCTGTGCATCATAATAAATCCATTCTCTTTGGCAACTTTTGCCATAACCGATGGCTTGAAGTGCCACAAATGGCGAGGAACATTAAATGCTGCCCAATTTGACCTGTAGTAACCGGCATCTGTGGAATTAATGTTTGGAAGTGCCATTACCAGAATACCATCGGGTTTAAGAATCTTATAAAACTGTTTCAGCAATTTGTCCGGATTGTTATTGTGTTCAAGAACATGCCAAAGAGTTATAACATCGAAAGTTTCCTCTTTAATGTATATCATATCTTTGACATCAATCATTCTATGATGGAACAGTTCCAATGCAAATTGACGTTCCTGATGAAATTTTTCTACTGATGTAACAGCCCAATTCTTTCGAATCATATAATCGGAAAAGAAACCGGTTTTGGCTCCATAGTTAAGCAGAGTACCCTTTTCCCTACCCAGTAATCTGCGAATTAACCTGCACTTACGTCTTAGCATAATTTCTCTGCAAACGTAGTGTAAAACATTTACTATGCCTTTTGGTGACTCCCCAAGTTGCAGTTTCTGTTCTAATTTTTCGTAGCTATCGGCCTTTTTATCAGATGGAGCGTTAAATGTGAACACAAGCCCACAATCCTTACATTCAAGCAAAGAAAATGATTCACCGCTTATCACATTGTCGGTGCAATAAGCGTACTCGGTTAAATGTTTTCCTCCGCATAGAGGACAACTGCCAATAGTATGGATTTCCATTCTGTTTGCAAATATAACACGCGCGACCCCCCCTTGTCAAGTTTTTAACAAAAAAAAGCATTACACTTCGTGTAAATAGTTTAAATATCGCTAATTGAAATAATTCAACAGAAAAGAGTAACTTTGCGCCCAACTAACAGACAAATTGACAAAAAGGATATGCAAACAAACCCGCAAGATTTGGAAAAAAGCCTTTTCATAGAGACATACGGATGCCAGATGAATGTGGCAGACAGTGAAGTGATAGCATCTATTATGAAGATGGCAGGGTATAAGACTGTTGACAATATAGACAATGCCGATGCGGTATTTTTGAATACCTGCTCTATCAGAGACAATGCCGAACAGAAAATATGGCACAGGCTTGATGCACTGAATGCTTTGCGTAAAAAACGTGGTGGCAAACTGATTATAGGCGTAATGGGTTGCATGGCAGAACGTGTAAAGCAGGACCTGATAGAAAACCATCATACCGATGTGGTGGCAGGCCCCGATGCATATCTTTCACTACCAGAACTGATAGCTCAGGCAGAACTTGGGCATAAGGCTATGAATGTGGAACTGTCCACTACAGAAACATATAGGGAAATTATTCCTGAAAGAATTTGCGGTAATGGTATTTCCGGCTTTGTGTCTATAATGCGCGGTTGTAATAATTTTTGTCATTATTGCATAGTTCCCTACACTCGCGGAAGGGAACGTAGCAGAGATGTCTCCAGCATATTGGCAGAAGTTGCCGACCTGCGAGACAGAGGTTTCAAAGAGGTTACTCTTTTAGGGCAGAATGTGAATTCCTATAGCTTTAATAATGGCGATGAAATGGTAGATTTTCCTACTCTGTTACGTATGGTAGCGCGTTCTGTTCCACAGATGAGAGTACGCTTTACTACTTCTCATCCAAAAGATATGAGCGATGAAACACTACACGTTATTGCAGAGGAACCAAATGTATGTAAACACATTCATCTTCCGGTGCAGAGCGGTAGTAATAGAATTTTACAATTGATGAACCGTAAATATACTCGCGAATGGTATTTGGAAAGAGTAGATGCCATAAAGAGAATAGTACCCGATTGCGGTCTTACTACCGATATGTTTACCGGCTTTTCATCGGAAACAGAAGAGGATCATCAGCAGACATTAGACCTGATGCGTATCTGTCGTTACGATTCATCGTTTGACTTTAAGTATTCTGAACGTCCGGGAACTTTTGCCAGCCGTCATCTTCCGGATGATATACCTGAAGAGATTAAAATACGCAGACTGAATGAAATGATTGCTCTGCAAAATACATTATCGTTAGAAAATAACAGAGCTTGCATAGGAAAAACTTATCAGGTACTTGCAGAGGGATATTCAAAACGTTCCAGAGATCAGTTATACGGACGTACCACACAGAATAGGACAGTGGTCTTTGACAAACAGAATTATCGTCCGGGCCAATTCTTAGAGGTTACTATAACCGATGCTACTTCTGCAACTCTCTTTGGTACACCCGTTTAATTCTTTTTTAAAAAAGGTGGTTAATAAGTAATAACTGAACGGAATAAAGTTTAATTTTGCAGCCAATTTGGTAATAGACATAGAATTTAATTAACATAAAATGGGACTTAGAAGGATTTCAGCTGCCGAAGCAGCATCTTACGTTAAGAACGGTTTCAACGTAGGTTTAGGCGGATTTACTCCAGCCGGCACACCTAAAGCCGTTACAGCAGAGATAGGTAAAATGGCTCACGAACTTCATGAAAAGGGTGAACCATTCCAAATTAGTGTTTTCACAGGTGCATCAACAGGTGATAGTTGCGATGGTATTCTTACCAGAGAAAATGCTATCCGTTATCGCGCTCCTTACACAACCAACGGCGATTTCCGTAAGGCTGTAAATAATGGTGATATTGCTTATAACGATATTCACTTGAGCCAGATGGCACAAGAATTGCGTTATGGATTCTATGGAAAGCTTGATTTAGGTATTCTTGAAGCATCAGATATTACTGAAGATGGTAAAATCTGGATAACAGCAGGTGTAGGTATTGCTCCAACAGTAGCCCGCATGGCCGATAAACTGATTATTGAATTGAATGCTGCTCATGCCCGTTGTGCAAAGGGGCTCCACGATATTTTTGAATTGCAAGATCCTCCATACCGCAGAGAGATTCCGGTATATAAACCAAGTGATAGAATAGGTACTGACTACATACAGGTAGATCCTGCTAAAATTATTGGAGTAGTTGAAGTTAACATACCAGACGAATCACGTGGATTTACAGAGCCTGATGCTGTTACTCAGCAGATAGGTCATAACGTAGCGCAGTTCCTTATCAGCGATTTGAAACGTGGCATTATTCCTTCTACATTCTTGCCTTTGCAGAGTGGTGTAGGTAACGTGGCAAATGCTGTTCTTGGTGCTCTTGGTGCCGATCCATCGGTTCCTTCATTTGAAATGTACACAGAAGTTATTCAGGACTCAGTTATAGATTTGATGCGCGAAGGTCACTGTAAGTTCGGTTCAAGCTCATCACTTAGTGTAAGTAACGAAACTTTGCAGGGTATCTATGACGATATGGACTTCTTTAAAAACAAACTGGTGCTTCGTCCTACAGAAGTTTCCAACAGCCCTGAAGTAGCTCGTCGTTTAGGTTTGATAGCAATGAACACTGCTCTTGAAGCTGATATTTACGGTAATGTTAACTCAACTCACGTTTGTGGTACTAAGATGATGAACGGTATTGGTGGTTCAGGCGACTTTACCCGTAATGCCTTTATCTCTATCTTCAGCTGCCCATCAGTAGCCAAAGGTGGTAAGATTAGTGCTATTGTTCCTATGTGTTCACACGTTGACCATAACGAACACAGCGTTAAGGTACTTATCACTGAACAGGGTATTGCCGATTTGCGCGGAAAATCTCCTGAACAGCGTGCAAAGTGCATTATTGAAAACTGCGTTCATCCTGATTACAAACAGCTTATGTGGGATTACCTTAAGATTTCACAGAAAGGTCAGACATCACACGCACTTTCTAAGGCATTTGCTCTGCATCAGGCACTTGCAGAAAAGGGCGATATGCATTTGGCAGAATTCTAAAAAGCAGAATATCATAAACAGAACTTCCCGAAGGTTTTTCCTCCGGGAAGTTTTTTTTTCAGTTTACTTTGTCAATATCTGCGATAAATCTATTTCAAGCATTTTTGCTCTTTTAATAAACTGCGGAAGTTCTGCGTTAAGAAATTCTTCTCGCATTTTCTGTAATACAATCTCTCTTGCATCTGTAGAAACATAGTATCCTATGCCACGCTTGTTGTAGATTATACCATCTGCGGTAAGCTTTTCGTAACTGCGCATAACCGTATTTGGATTTACACCCAAATCGCTTCCCAAATCCCTGACAGACTGAATGCGGTCTTCAGGCAGGAGTTCTCCAGCAAGTATTCGTTCAGATATGTTATCCACAATCTGAAGATATATTGGTTTGTTCTGATTAAAATCCATAATTACAATACTTATTCAGTTTATCCACCTTTTAATAAAGATGCTTTTGAGACTAATGCTTTAAAGTTTTCAGTTTAAACCAAATACCTGTTAGCAACAGAGCATTTATTGTTATATCGAAGATAGTATCGAAAAGCATCATTTTATCGACAATATTAAGTGCAACTATTTCTAATTCTTCATCAGTCTTTCCAGATACATTATAGTAATAATATGTATCTATTTTATCTATTTGTGGCATTAGCAATATAAATAAAACACTGCTAGTAAACATTGTAATTGCAACACCAACTAAGAATGTTTTACTTGCTTTTGATTTTTTAAATACTAATGCTCCTAATAAGAAGAATAGGAATATCATCCAAGTATCATCAATTGCTGAAGTCCATTTTATTCTATCGATTAGTTCTGCCGGTACATCTCCCTCTACCAATATTAAATTTAATGCAGATGTTACTTCTGATATTATCGAATTACCGGTTTCAGGACAAACCATACATATCAAACAATCTATAAGTAAATAACCCATTATAGATACAATAGGTATTACAATGCAACATATCAGAATCATGGAGATAAACTTCTCTAATCTTGATGCCGGCAGTAAAAGAAAATCGCTACCTGTATTTTTATCGGTCAATCCGCCATAACATTTGGCTGGTGCAGTAAAAATTAAAATAGTTGCTGCACCCACCATTGAGCCAATTCTACTTCCTACGTTAGCATGAACCCATTCTATGCTTCCTCCATTTAATATATCTTCCCAATTGTATGCAAATATTGTATTTACAAGTCCTACTAGAATAAATGAAATCAGACCGAAAAAGATTAGTATAATCATAGACCATCCGTAGTTTGCTATGGCATTCTTAATGTCTGTAACAAAATAGTTACCGAATCTTTTAAAATCAAATATATCGTTCTTCATAGTTGCTTAATTATTTCTTGTTAAACATATTCTTAACTACATCTTTATGCAAATGAACAGCATTAAATAGTGCCTCAATATTTACTTTACTTTCCAAACCCTCTTCATTCACTCTTACCTGAATAGCCCCGCCAGGAATCATCTCTGCATAGAGAGCACCCGGAACTACTTCTGTAGAATAGTCAAAATAGAGTTTTTCCGTTATCTCTTGAATAGAAGCATTCAAAAGCACATCCTGTTTATCTAATATTATAATAGGATCTATAATGTTTTCTAAATCTCTAACCTGGTGAGTAGATATAAGAATGGTGCTATCTTCTGATGTGAATTTGGTCAGAGCCTTTCTGAACTGCGCTTTAGACGGAATATCAAGTCCATTGGTAGGTTCGTCCATAATCAAATATTTACAGTTGCAGGCAAGTGCAAAACTGATATAGGTCTTTTTAAGTTGTCCCAATGACATTTTATCCATACGGCGCTGCGGATCGTTTTCAAGCAACTGCATAATCTGATTAAAACGGTCCAGACTAAACTTACTCCAGAACTTGCCACGATCTTTTGCAAAATCTATAGCTTTGTAGCGCACGGGTGCAACCACATCGGGCAGATAGAAAATGTTTTCAAGAAATGAGGGTTGTCTGTCATACGGTTTTTTGCCGTCAACCAAAATAGAACCGATTTGTGGTGCTTTTAAACCTGCAATCAAAGTAAGGAGTGTGGTTTTTCCCACTCCGTTTTCTCCTAAAAGGCCATAAATTTTGCCCTCTTCCATTTTGAAAGATATGCCTTTCAAAACTTCATAGTTTCCATAACTGAAACTTAAATCTTCAATTTTTATCATTGTTTTTTACTTTTTGAGTGTACTACATCACTAATACACTGCAAAGGTGAAACATTATTTTCATTCCACCAAATTTTTTTCAAAGTTTTTTATATTCAGCAGATTTTGAAATCCGAATAAAAAAGGAGGTCTTTGAAAAACCTCCTCTTATATCTTGCCCCAAGATAACGCAATTGATGTTTACCTAATATGGTGAGGCTCGAGGCGGTTTACACCGAAATTGAAATCCGATGTGTGTAGTGTTAAAGCCAGCCGTTGGATTTGTACCATTCTACGGTCTCTTTTACACCACGATGTAGTGGGTAGTCGGGGGTAAAATCCAGCTCCTGCTGCAGAGCTGTTATATCGCATAGCCAGTTTCTCTGTGCCACTATATGGTATTTATCCCTGTTTAGCGTAAACGTTTTGCCAAAAAGTGCAGCCACTCCACCCAATGTGTGGCATATTATCCATACCAATGGTAGTGGGCACTTTAGGTTAATTATCCATTTGTAACCAAATTCCGCAGCTATAAGATTACCAAATTCTGTACTGCTATATTGGTTTCCATCGCTTACAAAATAGCAACGCTTTTGCACCTCTTTATCTATGGCGGAATAGATGGCTTTTACCAAATCCTTTACATATATAAAGGTGATAGATTGTCTTTTTATGCCGGAAATAAAGTTGAACCTGTATTTTATGCTTTTTGCCATCAGATAGTAATCTTTATCGCGTGGGCCATATACACCTGTAGGTCGGAATATCACATAGTTCAGACCCGGTATGCTTTTCAACAGAATTTCTGTTTTGAGTTTACTCTTTCCGTAGTTGGTTTTAGGTACTTGAATATCGTTCTCTTTTATAGTTTCAAAAGGCTCTTTTTCGTGAACTGCTCCGTATGTTCCCAATGTACTCATATAGATGAATTGCTTTGGAAGCATATCGGCATGGCATAAAGCATTTATCAATCGTTCTGTTATGTGGTAATTACCATCATCAAAACCTTTGCTATTAGAACTTTTGGTTACTCCTGCCGTATGAATAATTACATCAAAAGCACCAAAATTGTTCTTGTGTTCGTATAGAGTGTTCAGAATACTCTTTTCCGATGAATAATCTATATGCAGAAGATGAACTCTTTTTTCGTCTATATAGCCACAGTTACTACCACGCCTTACAGCAGCCCACATATTGTAACCTCTGCGCACTCCCTCTTCTATAACGAAACTGCCTATAAATCCGTTTGCTCCTGTAACCAGTATATTCATAACGAAGGCGAAATTACTCTGTTTTTATAATTTATGATTCGTTTTGCTTCATTTATTTTGTTTTTATATATCTTCGTAGAGATTTTAAACATTAAAAATAGAAATACAATGGGCAGATCTTACAAAGGCGGTGTAAAAATGAACCGCAAATATATGATGGAACAGTTGATGGACTACTTTAGGAATAATCAGGATAGTTCATTAAGTGTAAAGAATCTGTATGAAGAACTGCGTTTGAAAACGCACCCAATGAGAAGTATCTGTTTGGAACTTGTTCTGGATTTGGTTGATGTAGGTTTCTTGAAAGAGGAGAATGGTCGTTTCTGTTTGGCACAGAAAGATAAATTCATGGAAGGTGTACTGCAGCGCAGAGTAGGTGGAAAGAACTACTTTATTCCTGATGATGGCAGTTGCAATGTTATGATAGCAGAGCGTAACGCCATGGGCGCAACAAATGGTGACAGAGTAAAAATTGTGCAGTATGCAAAAGCACCGCTTTCTGGTCCCGAAGGAGAAGTTGTAGAGATACTTAAACGTGCAAAAGAGACCTTTGTGGGCACTCTTCAAAAGAACAACGATTGTGCTTTTGTGGTTACACCGGACCGTTCCGATAAAGATATATTAGTGCCTTATAGTGCTGTTAAAAAACTGCACAACGGCGATAAAGTTATAGTTAAGGTGGTAGAATGGCCTACCGAAACAGACCGCAGCCCTATAGGTAAGATAGTGGAGGTGTTGGGCGCATCGGGCGAAAACGAAACCGAAATGCACGCCATACTTGCTGAATATGGTTTGCCATACAGCTATCCCGAACAGTTGGAACAGGCTGCAAATGCTATTCCTGCAGAGATTCCTGAATATGCTCTTCTTGAAAGAGAAGATTTCCGCGATGTGGTAACATTCACCATAGATCCACGCGATGCAAAAGACTTTGACGATGCCCTTTCAATTCGCGAAATTGGAAAAGGTCTTTGGGAAGTAGGTGTCCATATAGCCGATGTAAGTCACTATGTAGAAGAGGGTTCTCCCATAGATAAAGAGGCATTCAAACGTGCCACCTCAATATATCTGGTAGATAGAACTATACCTATGTTGCCGGAAAATCTATGTAATAATCTATGTTCTCTTCGTCCCAATGAAGACAAACTGGCATATTCAGTCATATTTGAAATGACCGATGCAGCGGTAGTGAAGAAGTACAGAATAGTTCGTACTGTTATTCGCAGTAATCGCCGATATACATACGAAGAGGCTCAGGCCATAATAGAACGATTCCAACAGGGCGGTAACGAACCGCTTCCGGGCGATGAATATACATCGCAAATTCTGCAGTTGGACCGTATGGCAAAAATTTTGCGCGAAAAACGTTTTGTAGATGGTGCGTTAGGCTTTGACAGGGTAGAGGTTCGTTTCGATATAGATGAAAAGGGACATCCTATGAGTGTCTATTTCAAAGAATCAAAAGATGCCAATCAGCTGATAGAGGAATTTATGCTGCTTGCCAACCGCAGTGTAGCAGAATATATAGGCAAAAAGCAGGATAGAAATCCCAAGACCTTTGTATATCGTGTACACGACGTACCCGATCCTGACCGATTATCGAACCTACAGCAGTTCATAGCTAAGTTCGGTTACAAAATAAAGATAACCGGAACAAATGTGGATGTGGCAAAATCAATGAACAAACTATTGGCCGATGTTAAGGGCAAAAAAGAGCAGAATCTGGTAGAGATAGTATCTATTCGTTCTATGCAAAAAGCCATTTACACCACCGATAATATTGGTCACTATGGTTTGGCATTCGATTACTATACACACTTTACATCGCCTATACGACGTTACCCGGATTTGATGGTGCATCGTCTGCTTACCCGTTATCTTTCGGGTGGTCGCAGTGTAATGAAAGCCAAATGTGAAGAGAACTGCGAACACTGTTCACACATGGAACAGTTGGCAGAACAGGCAGAGCGAGCCAGCATAAAGTACAAACAGGTAGAATATATGGCTGACCGTATGGGACAGGTATATGATGCGGTTATAAGTGGTGTTACCGAATGGGGAATCTATGCTGAAATAGTTGAAAATAAGTGTGAAGGAATGATACCAATCCGTTCTTTGGAGGGAGATTATTTTGAATTCGATGAAAAGAACTATCGCATAGTAGGACGTAAAACAAAACGTACCTATCGTTTGGGTGATCCTGTTCGTATTCAAGTGGCAAAATGTAATCTGGAACGTAAGCAGATGGATTACGAACTGGTAGAATAGACCGCTACAGGCAAAAATAGACCCCAAAAGTCAGAAAAAACTTTTGGGGTCTATATTGTTTATCTACTTCTCTCCGGCTTTTTTTACAGATTTGGTCATATTTGACCAGGCATATTTTCTCTTTTCAAACAGAAGTCCCTCTTTGAATTCATCCTGTCTGTTGTTGCCAAAGAAATCTACTATGGCATCGGCTATCTCCTTTTCATCGGGTTCAACCACATATCCGGCTTTACCATTTGGTACAATCTCTGCCAGTCCGCCTACGTTAGTAACTATCATTGGCTTTTCAAAATGGTATGCAATCTGAGTTACACCACTCTGTGTAGCCGATTTGTATGGTTGTACTATAATATCGGCAGCACCAAAATAGTAGCGCACCTTGCTATCCGGTACAAATTCTCTGTGCCATATAACTTCGCCTTCCAGTCCCAACTCTTTTTCTAATTCAAAGTACTTTTCTGCATTGTTATAGAATTCACCTGCTACAATCAGTTTAACTCCCATCTTGCGCAGACGGCTGTCAGCGTATGCTTTCAACATAATATCCAACCCTTTGTAGTCTCTTATCAAACCAAAAAAGAGCATATATCTGTTGTTTGTGTCCAAACCTAATTCGGATAGAGCTTCCTCTCTATCTACCTGCTTACCAAAGTTATCGTATAGCGGATGTCTGCAAAATACGCGCGGTTTTACGCTGTCAAACAGTGTAAGGTCATTCAGTACGGAATCTGACATAGCCACAAATCCATCTACTGAATTACAGAAATATGTTGCAAACATCTTGTCGCCTATGCGGTGTTCGTGCGGAACAATGTTGTGTACCACCGACACCACCTTGGTTTTACCGTTCTTTCTAGCAATACGTGCAATAGTGCCTAAACATGGTGCCATAAATGGCAACCAAAAACCTATTACAATAAGGTCCGGAGCCATCTTCTTTAGTTCACGACCTACTTTTATCCAGTTGAACGGATTTACTGAACTAACCTTTCTCACTATAGTCATATCCTGCGGAGCAGGCTCTTCGGAATATTGGGTCTTTCCCGGAAACAGGAAAGATGGATACTGTAATGTAAAGGTGTAGGTTATCACCTCATCGTTCTCTTTCTGGAATTCTCTGGCCAATCTTTCGTTAAAAAGGGCTATTCCACCTCTATATGGCCATGCTGTACCTAAAACTACTATTTTCATACTTTTGTAATAAGTTTCATAGCAAAAGTAACAAATAGAGCTCCTTATAACAAAAGTTTGAGTTAAAAAATGTACTTTCGCACATTAAAACAGTAGTTAAGTGTGAATATGGATAAGAAGAAGATATTTTCAAAGTATTTGCCATACTTGGTGGCTTTAGCTCTTTTTGCAATTATTGCGTGTGTTTATTGTGCCCCTGAATTCGAAGGAAAGGTGGTTTATGCAGGCGATACAGTCAATGCAAATTCAGCAGTGCGAGAAAGTGTGCAGTATCGAAAAGATACCGGTAATAACACTTGGTGGACAGGATCAATGTTCAGCGGTATGCCAAACTATCAGATAGGAGGTGGACAATATGCGTCAGCAACACTGATGAAACCATTGAACAGATTATTTCATCCATCTGCAACACATCTGCATTTGGTATTCCTTATGTATTTCTGCTGTTTTTTTGCACTGTTGCGTTCATTCAAAGTAGATAAGTGGCTTAGCATAGTGGGTGCATTAGCTATAGGATTTTCATCATATTTCTTCATAATAGAGGCGGCAGGACACGCTACAAAGGCATGGAGTATTCCACTTATGTCAGTAGTAGTAGGCGGATTCTTCTTAATATTCAAAAAACAGTATGCTCTTGGTGCGGCGCTTACCATGATATTTGTATCGGTAGGTTTTTCGCCTCACCCACAGATGGCATATTACATATTTATGCTTATAGGCGTTCTGTTCTGTGCAGAACTTTACATACATATTAAGGAGAAACGCTATAAAGATTTGCTTATATCCACACTGCTATTTGCAGGTTCTGTAGTGGTTGGTATGGGTACCGGTATGGCCAATATCTTTGCCAACAGTGAATATATGACCGAAACAATGCGTGGTGGACATTCCGATTTGGTACAAGTGGCAGAGGGAGAAAAAAAGAGCGATGGATTGGACATAAAATATGCTACTGACTGGAGTTATGGCATAGACGAATCACTTACCTTTATGATTCCGGGATTTATGGGAACAGCATCCGGTTACGATGTAGGAACCGAATCTCATCTATACGAAACCTTGGTAAAAAATGGTGTATCCAAAGCCGATGCCAAAGCCTTCTGTCAATCTGCTCCCACCTATTGGGGCGAACAGCCGTTTACAGTTGGTTCGGTATATGCAGGTGCTATAGTCTGCTTCTTGTTCGTTTTGGGACTGCTTCTTGTTAAAGGTCCGTACAAATGGGCACTGCTTGTAGCTACCTTCTTTTCGTTTGCACTTGCCTGGGGTAAGAACTGGATGTGGCTTACCGAACTGTTCTTTGAATACTTCCCTTTATACAGCAAATTCCGTTCTGTTTCATCTATATTGATAGTGGCAGAAGTTACAGTACCACTGTTAGGATTCCTTGCACTTAAACAGATAATGGACGGAACTGTAGATAAAAAATCCATAAACAAAAACCTCTATATATCGGCAGGCATAACAGGTGGACTCTGTCTTATATTTGCATTGTTTGGTAAATCACTCTTTACATTTACCTCTTCATACGATGCAAATATTGCATCACAGTTACCGGGTTGGGCATATTCAGCTATAGTGGAAGAGCGCGCTATAATGTTCCGCAACGATTCATTCCGTTCATTCTTATTTATTCTGCTTTCTGCTGCAACAGTATGGCTGTTTGCAAATAACCTTATTAAAAAGAGTTGGATGATAGCCATTTTAGGTGTACTGGTAGTTGCCGATATGTGGCCTGTAAACAAGCGTTTCCTGAATGACAGTAACTTTGTAACAGCAAAACAGAATCAGAGTGCCTTTGCAATGAAACCCTACGAACAGGCTATTCTAACCGATAAAGATCCCCATTTCAGAGTGCTGAATCTTACTACAAGCACATTTAACGATGCACGTACATCGTACTATCTGAAGTCGATAGGCGGTTACAGCGCTGCAAAACTACGTCGTTATCAGGATATTATAGACCAATATCTGTCAAAGATGGATATGGATGTTATAAGTATGTTGAACGCAAAATACTTTATAGTGGCCGACGATGAAGGACGTGTTGTTCCGCAACGTAATCCGTATGCTATGGGTAATGCCTGGTTTGTAGATACTCTGTTGGTTGCAGAAAATGCCAATCAGGAGTGTGCTGCACTTGGTTCTATCAACCTTAAAACCACTGCGGTACTGGATAAGGAATTTGCAGGTTATGTGCAGAACTTTACCCCTGTTCAGGGCGATGATGCACAGATAGCCTTAACATCGTATGCCCCCGATGTGTTAACCTATAAATCGGCTTCAAGCAAAGCAGGTACAGCAGTATTTTCGGAAATCTACTATCCGTATGGCTGGAAAGCATATATTGATGATAAACCGGTGGATATTTTCCGTGTGAACTATCTGCTGCGTGCTATCAATATACCTGCGGGAAATCATGATATACGTTTTGAATTCCGCCCAGATAGTGTTCGTAAGGGCGATACTCTGTCATTGATATTTGTAGGAATAATGTACACATCGATACTTGCTATGATTGTGGTGGCAGTATTAAGATGCAGAAAGAGTAAGTTACCCCTTTCTGTTGGCAAGTAACCACTCTATCATAGGTATATCGCTTGCGTAGGTGAGTTTAATGTTTGATGTGCTCCCGGGTACTATTGCAACAGGTACCTGGGGCATATATTTTATAACTGTACCGCAATCGTCTGTAGATTTAAAATCGGGGTCTTGCAGTGCTATTCTGTATGCCTCTTCCAGAACGGAACGTCTGAATGCCTGTGGTGTCTGTTCACTGTAAAGAATATCTCGGTTCAGCACAGTATCCATAGTGTTGCCACTATCGTGACTCTCTACAATGGTATCGGCAACAGGAATAGCTACATCGGCTGCGGTGTAGCTATTCATTGCCTCTATGGTTTTGTCTATAATTTCTGTTGTAACAAGTGGTCTTGCTGCATCGTGTATCAGCATATTGCAATCGGGTTGGTTGCGGTAAATATCTACTGCTGCCAATGTGGAGTGATAACGCTCTTTACCTCCTTGCACTATATGTTTAACCTTCTGCCAGTCCCTATCTTCTGACAATTTTTGTACCTTGTCTATATATTCAGTGGCAACAACTATCACCACCTCTTCTATACCGGGATGTGCGCAGAAGGTATCAACAGAGTGTTCCAATACACATTTGCCTGCAAGCATAAGAAACTGCTTGGGAATATCCAGTCCTGTTCTGGAACCCGAACCTGCGGCCAATATTACTGCAACACTCTTCATACTGCTCTTGTTTAACGTACTTCGCTACCCGGATTAACAGGTTTTTCTACTGTAGTAACAGCCAGTGTTCCGTCTGCATTCAGTGCGCTAAGAATCATACCCTGGCTCTCTATACCACGTATTTTTCTTGGTGCCAGATTCGCAATGAAACATACCTGTTTGCCTACCAAATCTTCGGGTTTATAGTACTGTGCTATACCGGAAAGTATGGTCCTGCCACCTAAACCATCGTCTATTTTGAACTGCAAAAGTTTATCGGCTTTTGGCACCTTCTGGCACTCTAATACTGTACCTACTCTAATGTCTAACTTCTCAAAATCGGGGAATTCAATGTTTGGAAGTATAGGTGTGGCAGGCTGAGCTTTTGCCTCTGCCTCTTCGTTAGCCTTTTTGGTGGCAAGCAGCTTGTTTATCTGTGCCTCAATAGCTTCGTCTTCTATCTTTTCAAACAGAAGTTCTGCTTTGCCTAATTTGTGACCTGCTTTCAATAGTTCTATGCTGCCCAATTGGTTCCAGTCACAACCCTCCATACCAATCATATTACGCAGTTTCTCGCTGCTGAAAGGCAGGAATGGTTCAAATGCTATAGAGAGGTTGGCTACCAATTGTAATGCAATATTCAGAATAGTCTCTACGCGAGCCATATCGGTTTTAGCAAGTTTCCAAGGTTCTGTATCGGCTAAATATTTGTTACCAATGCGAGCCAAATTCATAGCCTCTTTCTGTGCATCGCGGAACTTAAAGTTCTCTAATAGTGATTCTAACTGTTGCTGTACACCTGCAAATTCCTGCAGTGTCTCTTTGTCGTAGTCAGTCAGTTCACCTGCAGCAGGAACTACGCCATCAAAATATTTCTGTGTAAGAACAAGTGCGCGGTTCACAAAGTTTCCATATACAGCTACAAGTTCGTTGTTGTTGCGTGCCTGGAAATCTTTCCATGTAAAGTTGTTGTCCTTTGTTTCAGGAGCATTTGCTGTAAGTACATAACGCAGTACATCTGCTTTGCCCGGGAAATCTTCCAGATATTCGTGTACCCATACTGCCCAGTTTCTGGATGTGGAAATCTTATCGTCTTCCAAATTCAGGAATTCGTTACTTGGAACATTATCAGGAAGAATATAGCTGCCGTCTGCCTTTAACATTGATGGGAATACAATACAGTGGAATACTATGTTATCTTTACCTATAAAGTGAACCAGACGTGTATCTTCATCTTTCCACCACTGTTCCCATGTGCCACGTTCAGGATGAGCATCGCAGAACTCTTTGGTATTGCTTATGTAACCTATAGGCGCATCGAACCATACGTAAAGCACCTTGCCTTCTGCACCTTCAACAGGAACAGGGATACCCCAATCCAAATCACGGCTTACGGCACGTGGCTGCAGTCCCATATCCAACCAACTTTTGCACTGGCCATATACGTTAGGACGCCACTCTTTGTGTCCCTCTAAAATCCACTCCTGGAGCCACTCCTGATACTGTTCAAGTGGCAGATACCAGTGTGTGGTCTCTTTCATTACAGGCTTACTGCCGCTTACAGTACTTGTAGGGTTGATAAGTTCTGTTGGTGACAGAGCAGTACCGCATTTTTCGCACTGGTCGCCGTATGCCTTATCGTGGTGACAATGAGGACATTCACCGGTTATATATCTGTCGGCAAGGAACATCTTTGCCTCTTCGTCGTAGTACTGTTCACTGCTTTTCTGTATAAACTTACCATTGTCGTAAAGTTTGCGGAAGAAATCGGCAGCAAACTGATGATGTATATCGGAACTGGTGCGTCCGTAAATATCGTAAGAAACACCCATCTTCTGGAATGTCTCTTTTATCTGATAGTGATATCTGTCAATAACATCCTTTGGTGTAATACCCTCTTTCTTTGCTCTGATGGTAATAGGCACACCATGTTCATCGGAACCGCCAATGAACATTACAGGAATAGATTTCAGACGTTGATAACGGACATAAATGTCGGCAGGGATATATGCACCTGCCAAATGACCTATGTGCAACGGACCATTTGCGTATGGCAATGCCGATGTAACCAGAATCCTTTTGTACTCTTTCATATCTTCAGTTTGAATATTTATATCGGTTTTAGATTGCAAAGTTACATCTTTATATTCAGAGAATTACTTTTATGAGCCCCAATTTTCTC
>CALFTK010000012.1 GCA_937916465.1 uncultured Bacteroidales bacterium | reverse complement strand
GGATTACTTGTCACAGCCGATACTTGGGGATGACTTCTCCAATGAGCAAATGTCCCTGTATACCGATGCATTGATGCAGTTGATGAATACATTTCAAAGTAAAGGAGAGCCGGAAGCTTGCGTAACGACCTTGCAAGAAGTGTTCAAGGCTTCTCCTATCCTGCAAAAAATCTATTTGAGGGATTATTATTCGGTGATGGCGTATGCCTTGTCGCGTACGGAGAACATGAAGGAAGCCGAAGAAATGATGTTGAAAGCACTCAGCCTTCCGCTTCATCAGCCTACTCCCGAACGATATTTCCGTGACTATGCTTATGCAGCGGCTGTGTTTTATAGTAATCCCAATTATCAGAAAGAAGTGATTGGCTGGTGTCAGGAAGCGTTGCTGCAAGCCGAATTGTGCAAGAATACTTCCGGCAAGCAATGGGTAATGGCCATGCTGGGCTCCCTGTACAAACGGAACGGACTGATTGACAAAGCCCTGGAGCTTTTCCTGCAAAGCAAGGAGGAAGCAAAGAAAAGGAAGGATGAACTGGGGGTGCTGAATAGCTTGCATACGTTGGTTGACCTGTTCCTGTATTGGGATGTACCCGAGTATGCCAACCTATATGCATCCGAAGCCATACAAGTGGAAAAGAACAGGGTCATGGAGAATCCGATGGTTTCAGCTCAGACTTATATAGATAAAGGACGGGCGTTGCTTCAACTGGGAGAAACGGATTCTATTCCTTATTATACTGAAAAGGCACGAAAACTTTGTCAATCTTTGCCTTACAACAGTGGTATGGTGGATGTTAACTTGCTGAATGGCATTTTCTTGACAGAAAGGGGAGGTGATTCTTTGCAGGTAGGTATTCAAGAATTACAACGGGTAACTCAACAAGGAACAGTGGTGAACCGTGCAAAAGCTTATCACCAGTTGGCACAAACCTATCTGAAGGACGAAAACAACAATATGGCAGAAGCCATGTTGGACAGCATGTATGCATTGTTAAACCAAAATGATTCACCCATCTATATTCATCTGAACTATCAGCCGATTATAGACTACTATCTGAAAAGCAAGAATCATCATAAAGTGGAGCAATATACAAGAATGATGCTCCAAGAGCAGCAGACATTAAAGGAGAAGAGGCTGCACTACAATCTCGTGGAGGCTATCGTTGATTCTCAAACGGAACAACAGAGACGTGAACTAAAGATTGCTCAACTTGAACAAGCTAACCAACGCCTTTTGCTCCTGATTTGCGTAGGTTTGTCTCTTGTTACCATTAGTGTAATAGTTGTGCTCCTTTTTCATCAAAAGAGAAAGCATAAAATCCAAATGAAACAGGCCGATGACAAGTTTGCCTTGTTGCTTCAAAAGCTGAATCAATCAAATACCGAAAAAGAAAAGATATCACAAGAAATCTGTGAATTATTGAATGACAAAGATAAACGTCAGGAATTAGAGACGCTGACTCCATCGATGCTAAGGAAAAATGGAGAATCCAAGTTCCGCCAATGTTTCGAGTTGCTATATCCGCTTTTTCTGCCTCGTATCCGCGAAAAGGTTCCATCCATTACCCGTCGGGAAGAACTTCTTTCGATGCTCATTGTTTTGAAGCAGGACAATAAGGAAATAGCTGAGTTATTGGCCATTGCCCCACGAAGCGTATTGATGCTTCGCCACCGGTTCCGCCAAAAGATAGGGATGACTACCGACAATTCATTGGAAAACTTTATCGAAGATATATTGGGGGATGAAAATAGCTCGAAGGTATAATACTATCTTTTTTTAATCTTCAAGCAGTTTTTGAATCTCTTCATCTGTTTTGTAGAGTTTATCTTTACAAAACTTTATAAGTTCTTGTGCCTCCTTTATTTTATCCGATATAAGATCTATATCCAACTTATTGTTTTCAATATCACTTACTATCTGTTCAAGTCTCTTCATTGCTTCTTCGTACTTCATATCTTAAAATTTTATTGTTTATACTTCTGTTACTGTGCTTTCTATCTTACCATCGGCAAATCTGGTAGTTAATTTATCGCCCGGATTAAGTTCGCCCACACTCTTTACTACATGCCCGTTACAGATGGTAAGTGAATAACCTCGCTGCAATACATGAACAGGATCAGCCACATCCACACTTCGTTCCAATAGTTCCAAACGGTGTTTCTGCGCGGTCATATAGTTCTTTGCAGATACCGACAATCGCTCTTCAAAACGATTTTGGTTATACTTTTCATCGGCAATATTCTTACGGGCAGCCACCAATGCTTTTATCAATAACTGATCCATAAGGTTCTCCTGCTTTATTTTGAGAATAGAAAAGAGCGATGGAATTTTCTGCGAAAGCACAGTCATTCTACGTTTCTCTTCTTCCATTAGTACCCTTATTCTATCGGCAAATCTTACACTCAATTGTTGCAGATGTGCAGCACTATCCAGAACCACACCTATAAGCAATTCCGCAGCAGCAGTAGGTGTCTTTACACGCGTATGCGATACCATATCTATAACTGTATCATCGCGCTCATGACCTATACCTGTAATTATGGGCAGAGGGAAATTGGCAATATTCATAGCCAACATATAAGAATCAAAACAATTCAAATCGCTGGTTGCGCCACCTCCACGTATTATAACCACCACATCAAAATCTTTAGCACGTATAGCTATACTGTCCAGTGCCGATATTATACTGGATTCTGCCCTATCGCCCTGCATTACTGCAGAAAACAACGACACAGAAAATCCAAATCCATACTGATTTCCGTTCAACTGATTGCAGAAATCGCCATAGCCTGCTGCCGTTGCCGACGATATGACAGCTATTCGCTGAGGCAACATTGGTATTTTCAACTCCTTATTCAGTTCCAACACCCCATCAGCCTCCAAACGTGCAAGTATCTCCTTTCTACGGCGAGCCATATCGCCCATGGTATAAGTGGGATCTATGTTATGCACCACCAAAGCATATCCATACTGTTCGTGAAATGATACCGATACTTCAAGCAGTACATTCAGACCTGCTGAAAGTTTCTGCCCCGTCTCCATTTCAAAACGTGTGCGCAAAGGTTGAAACGTACTTTTCCAAACATTGGCACGTGCCTTTGCCACAAAATTTCCTCCGGTAGAGTCTTTCTGCACAAGTTCCATATAACAATGTCCGTTGTACGCCACTTGCATTGTACTTATTTCTGCCTTAACCCAATAGGTTTCGGGCATCTCTATTTCAAGTAAGCGTCTGACAATGTTATTCAGTTCCAATAACGATACTGCGTTTTTCATAACATCATGATATATATTGATTTATTCCTTTTTGCGATGATATTATAGCTCCACCCACTACCCTATTACCAATATAGAACACAGCCGATTGTCCCGGTGTTACTGCCGATGCCTGTTCCTTGAAACGTATCAGCCATTTACCATCGGGAACCTGCTGTTCCACAGTACATGGTATAGCATTGCTCCTGTATCGGATTCTCACTGTAAGAGAATTGGAATCCATACAAGAGAGGCACAAATTATCTACTAACATATAACTGGTAAGCAAATCTTCTGCATCGCCTAACATTACCGTATTCTTCTCCGGATTTGTTCTTAATACATATTTAGGTGTTCCAAATGCAACAACCAATCCCTTGCGTTGTCCTATTGTGTAGTATGGATAACCTTTGTGCTCACCTATTAAGCGTCCGCCTTTATCTACGAACTTTCCGTTGCCCACCAATTCTGTATCTATATTTGGAAGTTGTCTTTTCAGAAATGCCCTATAATCGTCCTCAATAAAACATACCTCCATACTCTCTGAATCGGAAGCTTTCAACTGCAAACCGTTCTGCCTGAGCACCTCTCTTACATCGTCTTTACTTAGTCTGCCCAACGGGAAAAGTGTTCTGGAGAGTACTTCTTGTGACAGTTGCCATAAAAAATAGCTCTGGTCTTTTTTTGTATCTGCGCCCCGTTCTATGTAAAAGTAACCATCTTCTTCAACTATAGAAGCATAATGCCCTGTTGCTATATATCTACAACCTAATCTATCGGCATATTGTATAAGCAGATGGAATTTAAAGCGAGGATTACACTCTATACATGGATTTGGAGTGCGTCCGTTAAGCCAATCTTGAATAAACGGATCTATAACCAATTGTTTGAACATAGTGCGCGCATCTTCTACATAATGTTCCACGCCCAATTTAGCAGCTACAGCACGTGCCTCCAACACGTATCGGGGTTCTGTTTCTGTATCTTTCAACCCTATATCGTGATTACGTATAGTAAGCCCAACAACCTCATAACCGGCATTTTGTAACAACAATACAGCAGCAGTACTATCTATACCACCGCTCATACCTAACAATACCCGTATTTTTCCACTACCTTTCATTATCGGCAAAAGTAACCATTTAATGGCTTTAATTTGAATTTTGAGACCAAAAAAAGAGTAATTTTGCAGCAAATTTTAAAACAGATGTCAGAACAGAGAACACCTACAGAATTAGGAACAGAAGGAATTGGTAAATTGATAATGACATATGCCGTTCCGGCTATCATTGCAATGGTAGCATCTTCACTTTACAACATTGTTGACAGAGCATTCATTGGGCACGGAGTAGATGCGCTTGCACTATCCGGTTTGGCTATCACGTTTCCACTCATTAACCTATCCGCAGCGTTGGGTTCTATGGTTGGAGTGGGTTCAGGTACTATGATTTCACTTAAATTGGGACAACGTGACCACGAATCGGCTCAAATAGTTTTAGGCAATTCCGTTACACTGAATGTAATTGTAGGTGTAATATTCGGAGCATTGGGATTGATATTTATTGATCCGTTACTGATGCTTTTCGGTGCAACAGATGCAACCATTCAATATGCCAAGGATTATATGATATTCATTCTGATAGGTAATGTATTCACACATCTATATTTGGGAATTAACTGCATATTGCGTTCAGCCGGGCACCCCAAAAAAGCTATGGCAGCCACTATTGGCACAGTCATTCTGAATACAATATTGGACTACCTCTTTATAATGGTATTCCATTGGGGTATTGCAGGTGCTGCTATTGCCACAGTGATATCGCAGGTAATTGCTTTTATATGGCAGTGTTTCCAATTATCAGATAAAAATGAGTTAATCCGTTTCAGACGTGGCACATATAGACTGCGTGGCAATTTGGTATCAAACATTTTAGCCATAGGATTATCACCTTGTCTTATGAATGCTGCATCCTGTTTTGTGGTGTTGCTTATAAACAGAGGCTTGCTTGAACATGGAGGCGACCTGGCTATAGGAGCATACGGCATAGTAAACAGTATAGCCTTTATTTTTGTAATGATTGTTATGGGTTTCAATCAGGCCATGCAGCCTATTGCAGGTTACAACTACGGTGCAGGCCAATACAGCAGAGTAATTAAGGTTCTAAAACTAACCATCCTGTTTGCCACACTTACCACCACACTGGGTTTTATAATTGGAGAATTCTTCCCCGGAATATGTATCAAGATATTCACATCCGATCCGGCACTTACAGACATAGCCAGGAATGGAATGAGAATAGTATTTTTAGTATATCCGCTCATAGGTTTCCAAATGGTTACAGGTAATTTCTTCCAGAGCATAGGTAAACCTATACGCTCCATTATCATGTCTTTGTCAAGACAGCTCATCATACTTATTCCTTGCCTGATTATTATGCCAAAATATTTTGGTATAAACGGAGTATGGTACAGTATGCCGGTAGCAGACGGGCTTTCTGTAATCTTAGCATTATCATTTCTTTTACTGGAAATGAAAAACTTGAAAAAAATGGCATCATCAACATCAAATATAAAGTAGAGTATGAAAAAACATTTTGCAATCAATATTGGACGCCAAATAGGTAGCGGCGGACGCGCAGTGGCAAAAATAGTTTCAGAAAAACTGAACATCAATGTGTATGACCGTAAACTTTTAAAGACTGCTTCTGACCAGACAGGTTTCAGCGAAGAACATTTTGAAAAGGCCGATGAAGAGTCATCGCGTAACCCTTTACGTTCTCTTATTTTTGCCAATTTAGGCAATGGCAGTATGGCAAAGAATTATATGAGCAACGAATCACTGTTTGCCATGCAGAGCGATGCTATACGCCAAATTCACGAACAGGAAGATTGTATTTTTATAGGCAGATGCGCCGACTATACTCTACGCGACAGCGATATGACACTGAATGTATTTCTTGCAGCTACACCCAATGACAGAATAAGACGAATTTGCAACATAGAAAACTGTTCAGAAGACAAGGCACGTAGTATTATGAATGATGCAGACAAAAAACGATCATCATATTACAACTACTACACTGACAAAAAATGGGGTGACAGCAGTTCATATGACATCTGTCTTAACACTTCAACATTTGGCTACGAAAAATGCGCAGATATTATAATTGAGTTGGCAAAAACCAAGTTCGGTTTATAGTAGTTATATGAAGAGAATAGGTCTTATTTCCGACACCCACGGCTATTGGGACGAACGCTTCAAGAAATATTTTGAAGAATGTGATGAAATATGGCATGCCGGCGATATAGGAACCTATGAAATTGCCGCACAGCTTGAAAGAATTGCTCCATTAAGAGCAGTGTATGGCAACTGCGACGGTTACGATATACGCAGAGCATTTCCCGAAGTAAACAGATTTCGAATAGAAGATGTTGATGTTGTCCTAAAACATATAGGTGGAACACCAGGACACTATGACCGTTCTGTAATAAACCAGTTATATTACAACACGCCCAACCTTTTTGTATGCGGACATTCGCATATCCTTAAAGTTCAATTTGACCAAGGTCTGAATATGATGTATATAAACCCTGGAGCAGCAGGTTTGCAAGGTTGGCAAAGAGTACGTACCATCATAAGATTCACCATTGACAAAACCGAATTCAAAGATCTGGAAGTAATTGAATTTGAAAGAAAAGAGAATTCTATCTAATTTTTTTTCTCATAAATTAAACCATTTTGCCTGTTTACGGTCATATTTATGTTTTCATAAATGTACACAATAGACTTAATAAGAAGCAAAATGAAAAAATTATCAATTGTATTATCATTATTGATGGTAGCTACCATCAGTTTTGCACAGGCACCGGGTGGACAAGGTTTTCCAGGTGGTGGCCAGATGAACTTCAATCCTGAAGATATGGCAAAACGTCAGGCAGAACGCCTACAGCAACAGTTAGAGCTCAACAAGACTCAGTACGATTCTCTTTATGTATTCTTCTTGGCTCAGAGTAAAGAACAGCAGAAACAGCGTGAACAGATGCGTCAGGGTGGTCAGCAGCCACAGCAGATGGATCGCGAAGCTATGATGGAAAGATTCCAGAAACAGCGTGAAGCACAGGAAGCAAAGCTAAAGACTATTCTTACAGAAGCTCAGTTTAAAAAATATCAGGAACAGCAAGCTCAGCAACGTGCTAACTTTGGAGGTGGCCAGGGATTCCCGGGCGGTGGCCAAGGTGGTTTCCAGGGCGGTATGCCCCCACGTCAAGGTGGAGCGCGCTAAGCCTACATAATAACATAACACAAGCGGTCAGACATTCGGAAAATCCGAGTGTCTGATTTGCTTATATATCAATAAAAAGAACTATCTTTGCCAAACATGGACAGAATATAACAAATATTTATTTATATGAAGACATTTCTCGTTACCGGAGCTGCCGGTTTTATCGGAGCCAATTACGTTAAGTATCTGTTGTCAAAATATGACGACATTAAGATTGTAGTACTGGATTTGCTTACTTACGCCGGCAATTTAGGCACAATTATGAAAGATATAGACAACGAACGTCTATTTTTTGTTAAAGGCGATATTTGCGATAGAAATCTGGCCGATGCACTATTTGCAGAATACAAATTTGACTATGTAGTAAACTTTGCTGCAGAAAGCCACGTTGACCGCAGTATTGAGAACCCACAGTTATTCCTTATGACTAACATTCTGGGTACACAGAATCTGCTTGACGCAGCCCGCCGTGCTTGGGTTACAGGCAAAGATGAAAGCGGTTATCCTGTATGGCGTAAAGGGGTTCGCTACCATCAGGTCTCTACTGATGAAGTATATGGAAGTTTAGGTGCAGAAGGTTATTTTACTGAAACTACCCCACTATGTCCACACAGCCCATACAGTGCATCAAAGACCAGTGCCGATATGTTCGTTATGGCATATCATGATACATATCACATGCCTGTTACAATTACTCGCTGCAGCAACAACTATGGTCCATACCATTTCCCTGAAAAACTTATTCCATTAATCATAAAGAATATTCTTGAAGGCAAAAAACTGCCTGTTTATGGCGATGGCAGTAACGTGCGCGATTGGCTATATGTGGAAGACCACTGTAAAGCTATAGATATGGTGGTACGTCAGGGACGTGAAGGCGAAGTTTACAATGTAGGCGGACATAACGAAATGAAAAATATCGACATTGTAAAACTTACTATCAGCACAATACATTCTCTTATGACAGAGAACCCTGAATATCGTAAGGTTTTGAAGAAAAAAGAGATACTGCCAAATGGCGAAATCAGCATAGATTGGATAAACGAAGACCTTATAACATTTGTTAAGGACCGTCTGGGACACGATCAACGCTACGCTATTGACCCAACTAAGATTACCAACGAATTGGGTTGGTATCCTGAAACAAAGTTTGCAAATGGAATTGTAAAGACCATAGAATGGTATCTTAATAATCAGGAATGGGTAGAAGAGGTTACCAGTGGTGACTATCAGAAGTACTACGACCGTATGTACGCCAACAGATAAACTTAAAAGCAAACTATATGAACTACATTAAAAGTATTGTTGCCACATTTGTATGCGCACTGATGTGTATCCACTCTTTTGGGCAACGTATGGGCAACGTACAGTTCCCAGAGGGATCATATTCTCCTGAAACTAACATAAACAGGAATTCATACCCCAGAGTTCTAAAGGACAATAGTGTAATGTTCCGCGTAAATGCCCCACAGGCAGAGAAAGTTCAGATAGACCTTTGTGGCGTAAAATACGATATGAACAAAAGCGAAAACGGTGTTTGGACAGTAACAACAAAACCTCAAGTTCCGGGTTTCCACTACTATTCACTTATAGTAGATGGAGTTTCTGTGGCAGACCCTGCAAGCCGTAGTTTTTATGGATGCAGCCGATGGTCAAGTGCAATTGACATTATAGAAGAGGGTACAGAACATTTTGATGTTCAAGATGTGCCACATGGCGAAGTTCGCACAGTACACTACTATTCAAAGGTAGAAGAGGCCTGGCGTCCGCTTTTGGTTTATACACCGGCAGGTTATGAAGATGGTAAGACAGAATATCCCGTAGTATATATACAACATGGTGGTGGCGAAGACCATCGTGGTTGGATGGAACAGGGACGTACTGCACAGATTATGGACAACCTAATAGCTGCTGGCAAAGCTGTACCTATGATTATTGTAAGTTCAAACAGTAACGTACAGTCACGTAATGGCGGCATGGGTGGTGGCTACAGTTGGCAAGGTATGCAGACATTCCGTAGTGAAATGATAGATAACATCATTCCATTTGTAGAGAAAAACTTCCGCACTAAGAAAGACCGTAAGTATCGCGCTATGTGTGGTCTCTCAATGGGTGGTGGTCAGTCATTCTACATTGGACTACGAGATCCTGAAGTATTCTCTAACGTAGGCGTATTCTCTACGGGTATGTTCGGAGGTATATCGGGTGCAGCCAATTTCGATCTGGAAAAAGAGGTGCCCGGTATTCTGACCAATACTGCAAATTTCAACAAACAGTTCGATGTATTCTTTATTACATGCGGTGAACAAGACCCGCGCATAGAACACACACGCAATATAGTAAAGAAGATGAAAGACGGAGGAGTAGATGTTAGATTTAACTCCTACCCCGGTGATCACGAATGGCAGGTTTGGAGAAAATCACTCCACGAATTTGCACAATACTTGTTTAAATAAAAATAGACCCGTTTGGGTCTATTTTTATTTAAACAAGTATTATACCTTATCTATTCTTGCATCCTACGGATGCGCCCTTCGGGCCAATTAATTATTTAAACAAGTATTATTACCTTATCAACAACACTAACTTAGATTAGGATTCCACCCAAAATAACTAAGAGTTGGGCAGTAAGTATTCGCAGGAACATTACAAGCGGATATACAGTTGAATAGCTAACTGCCGGAGCATCGTGTTCAGTTTGGCTATTTGCAAATGCCAATGCAGGCGGATTAGTGCTGCTACCTGCCACTAAACCTATTATGCTATAGTAATTCATCTTGTACTTTACGCGCGCTAACAAAGCAGTTAAGAAGACTGGAATAACTGTTATCAGCAGACCTGCTATCATATATATCAAACCATCGCCCGATGTAATTGTATCAACAAAATTAGCACCCGATTTCAATCCCACACTTGCCAAGAACAGCGCAATACCCACTTCTCGAAGCATTAAGTTTGCACTTGCCTTTGTATATGTAACCAAACCAAACTGATAACCAAAGCGACTAATCAAGATAGCAATCACCAGCGGACCGCCTGCCAATCCCAAACGCAATGGTGTAGGTACACCCGGAATATTCACAGGAATACTTCCAAGCAAAATACCCAATAAGATACCTATAAATAATGTAGCAATATTTGGCACATCAAGTCTCTTCATTTCGTTACCCAGACGAGTTGCCACAGCAGCCACATTACCTTCATGACCAACCACAGTCAAACGGTCACCCATCTGCAACACCAGACTTGCTGAAGCAAACAACTCTGTACCGGAACGAACTACGCGAGTAATAGTAACATCATAAACGCTACCCAGATGCAGTTCTCCTAAAGTTTTACCATTTATTTTATCTTTAGTAACAACTATTCTTCTTGAAACCAAAGGTTCAGAACCGGAAATATTATCCCACTGAATCTCTACTGTAGAACCCAATATAGTTAGAATAGAATCGGCATCATCTTCTGAACTTACTATGCAAAGTTGATCACCGACATTAACTACAGTATCTCTATGAGGTGTTTCTACCTTACCATCGTGAAGCAGACGTGAGCAGATAAATTCTCTGTTTATAATACGTCTCAATTCTATAATGGTTTTACCTGCCAAACGCTCATTCTGCATCTCTATATACTGGCGTACAGGTTTACTTGCAGCATTCTGTTGCTCCATCAAAGTAAGTTGTTCATTCTCTTTATCATCTTTGATTTTGCATATAACCTTTACAATCATCGGCACTAAAATAACGCCTAAAACTGCTAACGGATAAGCACAAGCATAACCTGTTGCTATATCAGCACTACTGCCTATCTGTTTAAGTGCCTCTTCTGCTGCACCAAGTCCGGGGGTATTTGTTACAGCGCCGCTCAATACACCCACCAACATAGGGAAACTATCGGGATTTGAACGGTCAAACAGCAGAAAGAAAGCACCTATTGCCACAATTATGTTCAGCATAACCATTTCCACTGCCAATCTATTCATTTTCATTCCACCTTTTTTAAAGGAGGTAAAGAATGATGGTCCAACCTGTAAACCCAAACTATACACAAATAGAATCAGTCCAAAATCTTGTATAAAATTGATAATCTTTATATTACCGGTAAATCCAAAATGGCCCACCAAAATACCCATAAAGAGAACGCAAGCCACTCCTAAAGATACACCCTTAATTTTGAACTTACCTAAACCCACACCTGCTGCAATAACAAAAGAATAGAGCGCCAGAATATGCGCCACAGAATCCTGATCAAAAAGCAGAGACTTAATCCAATCCATTACTAACCAATAATTTACAATTAAATAAATAGCAACTATTCAGGTCCTTCCCAGACCCTCCTCCATTCGGGGGGACAAAGGTAATACAAGCCGAGCGGAGAACAAAATAAGCTTGCTTATTTTTTATGGTGAGGATAGTAAAAGTTTGCAACTTGTTGCAAGAGCTTTTACGAACCTCAGCATACTAGAAACAAATGCGGAGCATTTTGTTTTGTTCTCCCGAGGCGCAGTTTACCTTCAAGACGCTTTAGCGGATTAAAGGTAGTGAAAGCCTCTTTCAAGCCACGTAAACTCCCCAGGATATTTTGTAAAGCTTACTAATCTATTTTGGAATAATGTCCATAAGTGGACAACACCAATACTTCAACTACATCATCATAAATACGATACACCAATCTATGTTCTTTGTTAATACGCCTTGACCAAGTCTCTTCTTCATAGTATTTCAATTGCTCAATTTGTCCTGTACCAATTCGTGGATGTTCTTGCAATTCAATTAGTAGAGATTTCAGTTTCTTTAACGTGTATGGTGCTTTTCTTTGCAGCATCTGCAAATCTTTTTGTGCTTCTTCGGTAAAGATTATTCTGTACATAACATTCTATCTATAAAATCATCTATTTTTTCCCCATCTTTTTGACTTATTACTTTACCATCCTTAGCCTCTTGGATAGAACGATCAAGCTTTTCATAAAACTCTTTTTCACTCATCACCATATCACTCTCTTTTACCGGTGTCAATCTAAAGCTACCAGAATCTCTTGATTTAAGTATCACATCTATCCCATTGGCTACCATTTGCAAATAGTAGCCTGTTTTTGCTCTAAATTCTCTACTGCTAATTACCAACATAAATCCAATATCATTAAAAGTATATCGCAAATATAGTACTTTTCATTGGATATGGCATCCAAAACGGTACACAATTATATTTTTTTATCCTTCTTAGTACTAATACGCCATAACATCGATGAACCTTAGAAACAACAAACCCGGTGAATCCGAAGATACACCGGGGTAATATACAAATTAAGAGAGTAATTTATTTTATAGCCTCTAACAGTTGATCACAAATACTCTTCATACCACTTACTGAAGGGTGACCATTCTGTTTCTCAATATCGTGAAGTTCAATTAGTTGCACATTATAATGCTTACATATTTCACGGAAAGACTCGTTGATAGGCTCTCTAAGTTCTGAATTCAGGATAGAATATATACTTGCTTTAGGATAGCGTTTCTGAAGCATATCCAAAAGACAAGCAAGAGCCGGTCTGAAATTTTTGCAATCATCTTTTGTCCAATCAGAGTATTGATATTCACCTACAGGAGAATTTGCCCATGCATCGTTTGTACCGCCAAAAACAAATATAATATCGGGATTACCCAAACTATCTACTCGCGAAATAAAGTTTGAACGTGATGAATCCATTCTACCATATCCTGTACCACAAATAGTAGTACCACCCCATGAATCATTTTTCTCCAACTGGTATCCTTTTGCCTTTATGTATAGACTCCACCAAGTTTGCTCTACACTGGATACGTCGTTGTTTGCATCAGGATAGAATGTTGAATAGTTACTTGGGATTATTCCTTTATAGGTAGAATAAGAATCGCCCAAAATAGAAACTTTTTTTGTCTGTGCCGCAACAGCAATTGTTGCAGTAATCATAAGCAAAGTAAATAGAACTTTCTTCATAAAGTTTAAAATTTATATCTGCAAATATATACATTTTGTCAATCACTGCTACAAATAGGGAAATAATTTATCAGAATAAAAAATACCACCTTATTGTATATAATAGGAGAAAAAGGTGTATCTTTGTCTTGTCTATGCCCCAAAAGAGCTAAAGACAGGAAAGTAATTATTATACAAGTTATATAAGTTATTTTATGGCAAACAACAAAGAAAAACTATTTTCTGAATTTCCACCTGTATCCACAGAAGAGTGGTTGGAAAAAGTCACTACAGACTTAAAAGGTGGCGATTTTGAAAAGAAGTTGGTTTGGAAGACAAACGAAGGTTTCAAAGTTCAGCCTTTTTATCGCGCAAACGACATTGAAGGTTTGAAGAGTACTGACGCACTTCCGGGTGAATTCCCATTCTTGCGCGGTAACAAAAAGAGTGACAACAGTTGGTTGGTACGCCAATCAATCGTAGTAACAGATTTCAAAGAGGCTAATGCTAAAGCAGTAAAACTTACTGAAAAGGGCGTAGATTCTTTCTGTTTCAGAATTAAGGGTAAAGATGTTAACAAAGAGAACATCCTCACTCTTATAGACGGAATCAATCCGGAAGCTATTGAAATCAATTTCTGCACTTGCCAGAAAAAATCTTTGGAATTGGCAGAGATAGTAATGGCAGAGTATGCTGCAAAGAACTACAATGCAGAAAAAGTTCAGGGTTCTATCAATTTTGATGCAATCAACACTATCCTTTCAAAAGGTAAAGATGTTGAAAACTGGAAAGAGATAGCAAAAGCTCTTATTGAAACTTGTGCTGCATTCCCAAAATTCCGTCCAATTTCAGTAAATGCTTTATCACTAAACAATGCAGGTTCATACATATTCCAGGAATTGGGTTATGCACTTGCATGGGGTAATGAATATATGAACACCCTTACTGAAATGGGTGTTTCTGCCGATGCAGCTGCAAAAGCTATCAAATTTAACTTCGGTATTAGTAGCAATTACTTTATGGAAATTGCAAAATTCCGCGCAGCACGTATGTTGTGGGCAGAAATAGTTAAACAATACGAACCAAAATGCGACTGCAGCTGCAAAATGATTGCACATGCAGAGACATCATCATTCAACCTTACACTGTTTGACAGCCACGTAAACTTGCTACGTACACAGACAGAATCAATGAGTGCTGCTATAGCAGGTATTCACTCTATGACTGTTACTCCGTTTGACAAGGCATACGCTGAACCCGCAGAGTTTTCAGAACACTTGGCACGTAACCAGCAGTTACTGCTTAAAGAAGAGTGTCATTTGGATAAGGTAGTTGATCCTTCAGCCGGTTCATACTACATTGAAACACTTACCGCTTCTATTGCAGAACAGGCATGGAAACTCTTCACAGAGGTTGAAAATGCAGGTGGTATGTTAGAAGCAGCTCACGCAGGCACTGTTCAGGATAGCATCAATGCAAGCAACACTGCTCGCCACGAAGCCGCTGCTAAACGCCGTGAAATTCTACTTGGTACAAACCAGTTCCCTAACTTCACAGAACTTGCTGATGGCAAACTTCCATTAGAAAAGTGCTGTTGCTGTGGAGGTAAAGAGGAGTGCGAACGTCCATACAAGACATTGAACTTTGACCGTGAAGCTAGCGAATTTGAAGCATTGCGTTTACAGACTGAAAAGAGTGGTCGTCGTCCAAAGGCATTTATGCTTACTATAGGTAACTTAGCTATGCGTCAGGCACGTGCACAGTTCAGCTGCAACTTCCTGGCTTGCGCAGGTTACGAAGTTATAGACAACCTTGGCTTCAAAACTGTAGAAGAGGGTGTTCAGGCTGCTATGGATGCAAAAGCAGACATTATTGTTCTCTGTTCAAGCGATGATGAATATGCAGAATACGCTATTCCTGCATTTAAGGCAATAGACGGCAAAGCTATGTTCATTGTAGCAGGTAATCCTGCTTGTGCAGAAGATCTGAAAGCTGCAGGTATAGAAAATTTCATACACGTTCGTTGCAACGTGCTTGAAACACTTAAAGAGTATAACGCCACATTAGGCATAAAATAAGCGAAGCTATGAGAAAAGATTTCAGCAAAGTTGATATTTATGCCGGTTTCCAGAACCAAAATGGTATGGAGTGGCAGAAAAATAATGGTATTGAGGCCAACTGGAAAACTCCTGAATTGATTGACGTTAAGCCTGTATATACCAAAGAAGATTTAGAGGGTATGGAACACCTGAACTACGCTGCCGGTGTAGCTCCATTCTTGCGTGGCCCATATTCAACAATGTATGTAATGCGTCCTTGGACTATCCGTCAGTATGCAGGTTTCTCTACTGCCGAAGAATCAAACGCATTCTATCGCCGTAACCTTGCCAGCGGTCAGAAAGGTTTGTCAGTTGCTTTTGACCTTCCAACACACCGTGGTTACAACCCTGATAACGCTCGCGTAGTAGGTGACGTAGGTAAGGCAGGTGTATCTATCTGTTCAGTAGAAAACATGAAGACTCTGTTTGCAGGTATTCCTTTGAACAAGATGTCTGTTTCTATGACTATGAACGGTGCCGTACTTCCTATCATGGCATTCTACATCACCGCAGCTCTTGAACAAGGTGCAAAATTGGAAGAATTGGCAGGTACTATTCAGAATGATATTTTGAAGGAATTTATGGTTCGTAACACCTATATCTATCCTCCAAAGTTCTCTATGAAGATTATCAGCGACATCTTTGAATACACTTCAAAGAACATGCCTAAGTTCAACAGCATCTCTATTTCAGGTTACCACATGCAGGAAGCAGGTGCTACAGCCGACATTGAATTGGCATACACTCTTGCTGACGGTTGGGAATATCTGCGCGCAGGTGTTAATGCAGGTATCGATATTGATGCTTTTGCACCACGTCTGTCATTCTTCTGGGCTATTGGTACAAACCACTTGATGGAAATTGCAAAGATGCGTGCTGCTCGTCTGCTTTGGGCTAAGATTGTTAAGACATTCAATCCTAAGAATCCTAAATCATTGGCATTGCGTACACACTGTCAGACTTCAGGTTGGTCATTGACAGAACAAGATCCATTCAACAACGTAGGTCGTACATGTATTGAAGCTATGGCTGCAGCTCTTGGTCATACACAGTCACTGCACACCAATGCTCTTGACGAAGCTATTGCTCTGCCAACAGACTTCAGTGCCCGTATTGCTCGTAACACTCAGATCTATATTCAGGAAGAGACAAGCGTATGCAAGAACGTTGACCCATGGGCAGGTTCTTACTACATTGAATCTCTGACTAACGAAATTGCTCACAAGGCTTGGGAACACATCATGGAAATTGAAAAACTTGGTGGTATGGCTAAGGCTATTGAATCAGGTATTCCAAAGATGCGTATCGAAGAGGCTGCTGCTCGTACACAGGCTCGTATCGACTCAGGTACTCAGACTATCGTTGGTACAAACAAATATCGTTTGGAAAAAGAAGATCCAATCGACATTTTGGAAATCGACAACACAGCTGTACGCGAAGAACAGATTGCAAAACTGAACGAATTGCGTGCTAACCGTGACGAAGCTGCTGTTCAGAAAGCATTGGATGCTATCACTGCTTGTGTAGAATCGGGCGAAGGCAACCTGCTTGAACTTGCAGTAGAAGCAGCTAAACTGCGTGCTTCACTTGGTGAAATTTCAGATGCTTGCGAAAAGGTAGTAGGCAGATACAAAGCAATAATCAGAACTATTTCAGGCGTGTATTCATCAGAAAGCAAGAAAGACGCAGACTTTGAGAAAGCTTGCGCTGAAACAGACCGTTTTGCAAAGAACGAAGGACGTCGTCCAAGAATTATGATTGCAAAGATGGGTCAGGACGGTCACGACCGTGGTGCTAAGGTTGTAGCAACAGGTTTTGCAGACTGTGGTTTTGACGTTGATATGGGTCCATTGTTCCAGACTCCTGCAGAAGCCGCTCGCGATGCAGTAGAAAACGATGTTCACGTACTTGGCGTTTCTTCACTTGCTGCAGGTCACAAGACTTTGGTTCCTCAGGTAATTGAAGAACTGAAGAAACTTGGTCGCGAAGATATTCTTGTAATCGTGGGTGGTGTTATCCCTGCACAGGATTACGACTATCTATATCAGGCAGGTGCTGCTGCAATATTTGGTCCTGGTACCAGTGTTGCTAAATCGGCTTGTGAAATTATGAATTTGCTTAATGCAGAATAATAGTTTATACAACAGATAACATTAACGGCTGGAATGAAATGTTCCAGCCGTTAGTTTTTCATATAGGTTAATGTTATTTGCTGTATGTAATAAAAGAGTACGCCGGAGCATCTTCCGGTGTAAAATCTTCTTGTGCTACCACATGCCATTCATCTGAGATTTCAGGAAAATAAGCATCAGCATTTGCAGGTATATCGTGTACAAGCGTAACTTCCAGCCTATCTGCTATTGGCATGGTCTGTCTGTAAATTTCTGCCCCGCCTATTACAAAAACCTGTTCATCTGCACCCACAGCAGCCAATGCATCTTCTATAGATACAAATGTCTCTGTTCCAGGAAACTGTGCATTAGCATCTCTTGTAAGAACAATATTTCTCCTGTTTGGCAATGCTCCCTTTGGCAAAGAAAGAAATGTCTTTCTACCCATCATCACAGTATGTCCTGTTGTTAAGGCCTTAAAACGCTTTAAATCGGCAGAGATACGATACAACAGTTCGTTTTTGTAACCTATTGCACCATTCTCTGCTATAGCTACAATAATAGTAATCATACTGCTACAACACCTTTAATATGTGGATGCGGATCGTAATCTACAAGTTCAAAATCTTCATATTTGAAATCGAAGATACTCTTTACATCGGGGTTAATCTTCATCTTTGGCAACGGACGAGGCTCTCTGGTAAGTTGCAGTTTAGCCTGCTCCAGATGGTTTGTATAGAGATGAGTATCGCCTGTTGTATGTATAAATTCACCCGGTTTCAAACCTGTTACCTGAGCCATCATCATTAACAATAATGCGTATGATGCTATATTAAAAGGTACACCAAGAAAACTGTCCGCACTACGCTGATAGAGCTGCAGGCTTAATTTACCATCTGCCACATAGAACTGGAAGAATGCGTGACAAGGAGGCAGATTCATATTCTTCAAATCGGCCACATTCCATGCGCTAACTATAATTCTACGAGAATCGGGATTATTCTTAATAGCATCTACAGCTTCGCTTATCTGGTCTATAAAGCCTCCTTCATAATCGGGCCATGAACGCCATTGATAGCCGTAGATATGTCCCAGATTACCATCGGGGTCTGCCCACTCATTCCAAATACGGACTCCATTATCTTGCAGATATTTAGCATTGGTATCGCCCTTTAGAAACCAGAGCAGTTCATATATTATAGATTTCAAATGCAGTTTCTTAGTAGTGAGCAGTGGGAAACCATCCTCTAAATTAAAACGCATCTGATGACCAAATACACTTATTGTACCCGTACCTGTACGGTCTTCTTTATGAACACCCTCATTCAGTATTCTATTTAGTAGGTCAAGATATTGTTTCATCGCTTTTTCTTTTATTGCCGACTACGAAATTACAACATTAATTTCAATGTTACAACACACCTTCCAAATTGATTTTATAGAATACTTCTGTTATTTGGTCCAATCCAAACAATACATTATTCTTTTCGTCGTAACCAATCCGTCTAATCGCAACGGGTATTTCAAAACTCTTTATACAATTTAAATCCCAATCATAGATATATAAATTAGTCTTATATTTATTCTCGTCTAATTGGTCTTTTACAACATCTATTGCAAATATGTAATCGGAAGTACAATCAAAATCAACATATCCACCTTGAGCATCACTTGTATATACATCAGCAAAAGATATAGACTCCTTATTATGATATGCACAATATTTATCATTATCAATGTCAAGTTTCAATATATAATCCAATTTGTCAAGGGACTGCAATACTATATTTTTATTGGGGTGTTTTATAAAGTTGCCACTATACAACCCATCGTCATTTTTAGAAGCACCTCCATTATACATAACTTTTGAATAGAGTTCTATCTCTTTAACCAAACTATCTCCATACACAACTCTTATATTTGGAATTTCTGGCGAAAAGTGAGTAATAGATTGTTCTAATCGCTTATTTGGATCATTATCTAAAATTATAAAAGTACCATTCACTACCGGTATATCATCTTTCAGGAAAGTCTGAACTTTAGTCTGTTGACTTATAGATTCAGAAAGGTTAATCTCATAAAGTATAGAGGCATAGCCTTTTTGAGCGAATGGCACAAATATATCGCCATCTTTAGTATAAGCCATTTTCTCATAAAACTCCGTATATGGAAGAAGCGCCGGGGAGATAGCAGTTTCGCCCGGTCCTCTACCTACACTTAAACAATTAAGCTTGTTTTCTAAAGTATTAACATCAAAAACTTGCATCATAGCTTCAGGATTTCTGGCACCTACTATAAGATAATCTTCGTGTACCATCAAACCCACAGCAGCAAAAACCTCTAATGGTAAAACTGTTGCCTCAAGCTTTTCTGTTGGTGTAACTTTAAGATTCTTCTCTATAACCTTATAGTTAAAGTAAGCATCATTACTACCACAAGAAGAGACTAACAACATTGCAGGTAAACAAACCAGCAACAATACTAATTGCATCAATCTATTATTATTCATATTCGCTATGTTTAAAATTTCTATTAATTACACAAAAGTATAAATAATCCATCAAACTACATCATACTACAAGTAATAGTTTGAAAAGTATGTAAAACTTCTACTATAACGGTGAAAATTGTGTAAGTTTGTAGCAGAATAGTAGAGCAATGCAATTACCGGATAGTTTTATAGAGCAGATGAGAAGCAGTTTTTCAGAAGAAGAGCTGCAAGAGTTTGTAGATGCCATAGGCAGCACCCCCATTACAAGTATTAGAATAAATGGCGATAAAATGCCAGAAACGGCACTTGATGAATTCAATCTGCAAAACCCTGTACTATGGGCAAGCAATGCTTACTATCTGAATGAAAGACCATCATTCACATTTGATCCACTGTTTCATGCAGGATGCTATTATGTTCAGGAGGCTTCGTCTATGTTTGTAGAGCAGGCAGTCAAACAGTGTAATTTTACAGAACCTGTTACAGTTCTTGACCTGTGTGCAGCACCCGGTGGCAAATCCACGCATCTCTGTTCATTACTCCCCAAAGGCAGTCTGTTGGTAGCAAACGAAATCCACAGAGGACGTGCCCAGATTTTAGCAGAGAACCTTACCAAATGGGGAAAACCGGAAGTGATAGTAACAAGTAACACACCACAACAGATAGGCGAAAGCGGACTGCAATTTGACCTTATATTGGTAGATGCCCCCTGTTCCGGCGAAGGTATGTTCCGTAAAGACGATACAGCCATAACAGAATGGAGCTTAGAGAATGTAGAGATGTGTGCCAACAGACAAAAAGAGATTTTGCAATCTGTATGGCAGGCGCTGAAACCCGGCGGATATATAATTTACAGCACTTGTACTTACAACAAAAAAGAGGACGAAGAGAATGTAAAATTCATAGAAGAGCAGTTAGGTGCCACAGTTATTTCCATACCAACAGAAAGCAGTTGGGATATTGCTCCCGGCTACCACTTCTACCCTCACAGGACTAAGGGCGAAGGTTTCTTTTTAGCATTACTAAAGAAAGACGAAGATGAACCAATATCAGAAGCCAGACTGCCCAAACAGATAACAAGCAATATCCCTGCCGAATGTAAAGAGTGGATTCAGAATAACGAAGGCTTTGCTTTCCAGATGGTAAACGATGCCATATATGCACGTCCCAAGCAGGTAGCATTACAGATGCAGATGGTTGCAGATAGATTATATTGCCTTATCAAAGGTATTTGCATAGCCACAGTTAAAGGTAAAAACATAATACCGGCACACCAACTTGCAATGAACAGCATATTAAATAAAGAGGCATTCCATAGCGTAGAACTTAACAAAGAAGATGCTTTGCGTTATTTAAGATGTGAAGCGCTGAATATTCCAAACGAGCCAAAAGGTTTCGTTCTGTTTACATACCAGGGTGTGACATTAGGATTTGGCAAAAACATAGGAAACAGAGCCAACAACCTCTATCCGCAAGAGTGGAGAATAAGAAAGAATCTGTAACTTTATCTGAACATTCCGTATGTAGTGCGCAATACACGGAACTCAATCCTACGGTTCAACTGATTACATATCTCCTGCTGTTCTTGAGTCATCAGCAAGATTCCAAATTCATATAACAGTTGGTTTTCTACAAGGAACGGATACTGTTCTGCCTGCTTTTTAGATACCACCACAGGTTTCTCTTCGCCATAACCTTTTGCAGTAAGCCTATCTGCAGCTATTCCAGCTGCAATAAGATAATCAACCACACTCTGCGCTCTTGCAGCAGAAAGACGCAGGTTATAATCATCATCACCCTTATAATCACAATGCGCTCCAATCTCTATGGTTACGTGCGGATTATCGGTAAGCAGAGTAGCAAGTTCGTTAAGTGATTCTGCCGATTCAGGGCGTAATGTAGCCTTATCAAAGTCAAAGAAGATATTATCTATAAGCACAGGTTTTGATATAGATGACAATGGAAACTGCAACACATATTCTCTGTCTTGATTTGTGCTGTCCGTAGATATTTCCTGTTTGTAGTTCAAATAGCCTTTTGATGTGCCCAACAACAGATAATTTGTACCCGGATTTACACGCTGAGTAAAAGAACCGTCATCGCGCACGCCAAGTTTTGTATTTGTACCATCATCGCCCACCAAATAGACAATGGCATCGGTCAGTTCATAACCATCTTTTTCATATACCCAACCTGTAATTTTATGCACTGTTTCAGGCAATTCAAATGTATAGATATGATCTCTGCCACGACCGTCATTTCTGTTTGACGAAAAGAAACCTCGCGTATAATCTCCTTCGAATGTCATACCAAAATCATCGGCAAAAGAGTTTACAGGACTTTTCATATTCTCTACAGTCCAAGTGGAGTCTGATACACTAACAGCCTTAAAAATATCAAGTCCGCCCATACCCGGATGTCCATCAGAAGAGAAATAGAGTTCTCCATTTCTTCTGAAAGTAGGAAACATTTCGTTACCCGGCGTATTTATATCAGGGCCTAAATTCTCTGCACCTATAAAACGCCCGCCTATCTCTACGCGCCATAAATCAAATCCTCCATAACCACCAGGCATATCAGAAACAAAGTATATCCAGTTACCATCGGGCGACACTGCAGGATGTGCGTATGAATTAAGCGTATCATTAGATTCTGCAATATATGGTGTAGCTGCACCCCAAGCAGCATCAGAGCGGCTGGATTTCATTATCTGAGCAGGACGTGCAAACTGAGCATCCATAGGACAATAGGTAAAATACATTGTGCCAAAATCGGGGCTGAAAGCTATGCTTCCATCTTCAAATTCACTATTTGGACCACCCTCTATCTTTACAGGCTTTTTCCATTTACCCTTCTCATCCTTTTCAGAAAAGTAGATATCACAACTCTTCATACCGGTTATACCATTTATATCATCGCCGGTAGATTCATCACGAGAAGATGTAAAGTAGAGCGATGTATATGAATCATTGCCGTATGCCGGAGAGAAATCACTGTATTTAGAATTAAACAGAGCATCCTTTTTTACAATATATCTGGTAGGGTTCTTTTTCCATTCTGCCGATTGGGTAGCAGACTGCAAACCATTCAATGCAAGTTCATCATTGGGGAATGCCTCTAAATAGATACTGTAGTTCTTTGCAGCATTCTTATATTCACCATTTCTTAACTGCATATCTGCCAAATAACGATAAGCTAAAGTATCCGGGTACTTATAACGTATTGCATTCTGGTACGCCGCCATTGCTCTGGGTATATAGTTTATGCGCCTATAGCAATCGGCCATCATATATGCACGTTCTGCACGCAAAGGTTTCTCTTTTGCAGGTGTACCGGAATATGCCTTTTTGTAAAGCGCTGCTGCCTGATAATATTCGCCCAGTGCGTAACTCTGTTCAGCTTTACGCAAATGCACCTCTGCACCACAACCATTAAGTACAGTTACGGCAACAGCAAACACTATGTATAACAAGTATTTCCTATACATACACATATTATAACTGAAAAAAGGCTGATTTATTGCAGTATGCGCATAGAATTATCAGACAGTACATCTTTTACTAATGATGTTACCATCTGCTTGAGTTCATCAATAAACTGTGCCGGACTATATTTTTGCCTTTCTATTTCGCGCAGACGTTTTTCCCATATACCAGTCAGTTCCGCACTTTTCAATAGTTCTTCGTGAATAATGGATATAAGCGATATACCTGTTTGCGTAGGAACCAGATTCTTCTTCTCTTTACGCATATATCCACGTTTAAACAGAGTTTCAATAATTGCAGCACGAGTTGAAGGACGCCCTATTCCATTCTCTTTTAGAGCATCACGCAATTCATCATCATTAACCAGTTTTCCCGCTGTTTCCATAGCTCGCAGCAGAGTAGCTTCAGTGTAAAGTTTTGGAGGCTGTGTCCACTTCTCTTGCAGTTGTGGTATATGCTGTCCGCTTTCACCCACTGTAAATGTAGGCAGAACCTTTTCATCCACATCTTCTTTATAGTCTGCAGATTTATCTTTTTCATATAGTATGCGCCAACCCGGACTGATTATCTCTTTACCTGTAGCCTTAAATTCCACTTTTGCAGCTTCACCCAGTACTGTGGTTGTAGAGAAATTACATTCCGGATAAAAAGCAGCAATAAAGCGCAATGCCACTAAATTAAACACCTTCTGTTCTATTGCTGACAACCCTTTAGGCTGAACACCTGTTGGTATTATTGCGTGGTGGTCAGTCACCTTACTATTATCAAAAACGCGCTTTGTTTTAGGCAGTTTCTTTGCCAACAAAGGTTCTGTATATTGTGTATAATCCTGCAATCCCCTTAGAATCTGAGGACACTTTGGATATATATCGTCACTAAGGAATGTTGTATCTACACGCGGATAGGTGGTTATCTTCTTTTCATATAGTGACTGTATGGTCTTTAACGTATCGTCAGCCGACATACCATACTTTTTGTTACACTCCACTTGTAAGGATGTTAAATCAAACAGACGCAATGGATACTCTTTACCGGCTTTCTTATCTACTTTTGTCACAGTAAACGGTTCCTGTTCTATCTTTTCCAAGAACTGCAAACCCTCTTCTTTTGTAGTAAACTTACCCTTTGTAGCACTAAACTGGGTATCTCTGTATATAGTCTTCAATTCCCAATACTGTTCAGGAACAAAGTTCTGTATTTCAAGATACCTGTTTACTACAAGTGCCAAAGTAGGAGTTTGAACCCTGCCTATGGAGAGTACCTGACGGCTTTCACGAGTAGCATATTTAAGTGTATATAGTCTGGTGGCGTTCATTCCTAAGAGCCAATCGCCTATGGCACGACACAGGCCGGCTTCGTATAGAGATTTAAATGAATCCTGACTTTGCAGTTTTGCAAAACCTTCACGTATAGCATCTTCGGTTAGTGACGATATCCACAAACGCTGTACCGGACACTTTACACCTACCTTCTGCATCACCCAACGTTGTATAAGTTCACCTTCCTGACCGGCATCACCGCAATTTACTATAGAATCAGCTTTTAACATTAGGCTCTCTATTACCTTAAACTGTTTTTCAACACCCTTGTCGTCAATAAGTTTTATTCCAAAACGTGGAGGTATCATAGGCAAGCTGCTTAAATTCCAGCCCTTCCACATTTGTGTATAGTCAGCAGGTTCTTTAAGTGTACACAGATGACCAAAGGTCCACGTAACCTGATAACCATTACCTTCATAATAGCCATCATGTCTGTTACGTGCGCCCAACACATCGGCAATATCCTTTGCCACACTTGGTTTCTCTGCTATACAAACTATCATACACTATTTAATTATGGTGTAAAATTACTCATATTTTTTCACTTACCCCACTCCCAAACACCTTATTATATATAAAAAGTGTAGCAGCTGATTTATTCAACTGCTACACTCTATTGTATTTAAGCATTAAATTACTGACCGTCTTTCTTCTTTGATGCTGAATATACCATATTCAACGCAGAAGCCTTACGTAGTGCAAGTTTAACGTCTGTAACAATACCCATCTGTACCTTCTTATCTACTTTAAGAGATATCTTCATAAAAGGTTTATCTCTTTCAGGCATACTTTCACGCTCCTGTGCAACATAGTCGCGGATAGCATCAACTTCAGCAAACTTATCGTTCAACTGAATACGTGGTGCTGTACCTAACTGAGCGCGATATTCCTTATTAGGAGAACCTATATAGATATGTGATACCAAAGACTTTTTCTCCAACTTCTCAATTTCAGTTCCTTGCGGAGTAGTGAATTGTACCTTCAATTCTACTTCACGCATTGATGTAACCATCATGAAGAAGAACAATACTGAGAAGATCAAGTCAGGAAGTGACGAAGTATTCAACTCCGGCATCTCTCTCTTTCCTTTATTTCTAAATTTACTCATAATCTAATCAATACTGTTTTGGTTCAGCCTCAGAAATCTTTGATGCGTACATACCTCTTGCGTATGTCTTTTGATCTTCTGTACAATCATTATAACCTTTGCGGAATGTAGCTTTACACCATTCATCACGCAATTCATTATAAGCTCTTGTCAGTTCATTCTGAACCTGGAAATAAGTCTCATATTCTGTAGAACGGTCAGTCTGCAACGATATAACGTGCTTGACCGTTGTAATCACAGTTCCGAACCCTGGAATATCATACTCTTCTTTAACCGGGAAGTTATCTTTATCCTCTGGATTGGCAATAAATTCCTTGGCTAAATCTTTGAGCTGATTAATCTCTACCAACTCACCGCGGCATAATACTTCGTTGTTTTTGTTAACCAAAACAACCATTACGTTACGCTCTTTAATCTTGATTTCCTCTTCTTGCGCATTTGGATCCCATTCCGGCAGACGACGTGACAAACCGGTATCGGTATCCATAGATGTGGTCACAAGGAAGAAGATCAACAGGATAAAAGAGATATCCGCTGTTGATGAAGAGTTCATCTGTGGTACTTTTCTATTTGTTTTTGCCATAAGATACTCTTCAAATATGATTCTTACTTCTTAATTTTTGCTTTGAAAACACCAATCATTGACAAGAATGCACTAAGAATAGCAACTATAACAAGAGCATAGATTGAATACAGACAAACGTCTGTAAGTTTCAAAAGAGAAACATTTTCAAAAAGGCTCTGGTCACCAAGACGAATTGGGTCTGTTCCTGCCAAGAAATATGATGCTGCAACTGCAAGAGCTGTAAACAAGAACACAGGTGCAACGAAGCTAATTTTTCTTTCTCCCTTCTTTCTGTATTTCAAGTTCTTAATACCATTGATGATGGCAAAGATAAATACAGAAGCTGTACATATACCAACCAAAGCATACAACCAGATCAAAAGCAGACCGGTATATTGTGGTGCTGTATATGTATTTCCATTAAAAGTATCCTGCATACTATATCCTACGCAGAAGAACATTACAAGAACTGCTGCTGAAACAAGGAACAGTATAGCCAATACTATGGATGATGCATTATTTTTCTTTTCCATTATTATTGGTAATTATTACTTTTTAAACTTCAAGTTGTACTTCATGATGATGTCAAGGAGAGATACTGATGAATCTTCCATATCAGTATTCAAAGCCTCAACCTTGCTAAGAATGTAGTTATAGAACACCTGAAGAACAAGAGCTACAATGATACCGAAGATAGTTGTGATAAGAGCCACCTTCATACCACCTGCTACAACAGTTGGAGAAATATCACCAGCCTTCTGGATATCGTCAAATGCCTGTACCATACCGATCACAGTTCCCAAGAATCCGAGTGATGGAGAAATAGCGATAAACAATGTAATCCATGAAAGGTTTCTTTCCAAGTTAGAAGCCTGAACGCTACCATAAGAAACAACTGAACGTTCTACTACGTCAAGACCTTCGTCTATACGCATCAAACCCTGATAGCAAATTGAAGCAACAGGACCGCGAGTGTTACGGCAGATTGATTTTGCAGCTTCAACATCGCCTGTTTCAAGTGCATTCTGGATGTCTTCAAGAAGTTTCTTGCTGTTTACTTCTGACAAGCTTAGGAAGATGATACGCTCAATACAAAGAGCAACACCAAAAATCATAGCTACAGCTACAAGAGCCATAAAGCCTGCACTACCTTCAATGAACTTAATCTTCAAGTTCTTGTGAAGACTTAACTGTTCTTCTTCTACTACAGGAGCTTCTTCAACAACCTCCTCTTCTACTGCTGCAGAATCTACTGCTGCAGAATCTGCAGCAACTTCTTCAGTTGCAGGTGCTACTTCGTCTTGAGCAATCACTGTCTGAGTAAATCCGAATGCCAGAATACCCATCATTGCAATAGATGCAAATAACTTTTTCATTTCTAGTAATTTTTAATTATTAATTGTTAGTTTATATCTTTTAAATCTCTCTCTCTCAATCAACTATGCGGAAAGACGGGGATTCGAACCCCGGAAACGCTTTTGACGTTTACACGCTTTCCAGGCGTGCCTCTTCAACCACTCGAGCATCTTTCCCTAAAGGCACTTTTACATACAGTGTCCAAAATCGGGTGCAAATTACAACATTTTTACGGAATAATCTTCTTTTTTACCCGTTAATTCTCATTTTTTTCTCTCTTTTACAACTTTTAATTAAAGATTTCTACTTTTTCATCAACAAAAACATAAAAAAAGCCCTAATAATATAAGGTGGTATGGATTAATTAGTACAAAAAAAGCTATGCCCTCTTTCAATTCCAATCAGGTTACACTACCTTTGTAAAACACTTAGCATTTATGTCAGGGAAAATTAGAATTTTTACACTATTGCGACCATTTGGTTTTATTTACGGCATAATTACTGCCATAAGAAACCTTATGTATAATTGTGGGGTACTTAAAAGCCACACTTATAGAGCGCCTGTTATCAGCATAGGCAATATAACTGTTGGTGGCACAGGCAAAACCCCACATACTGAATATATAACTAACCTTTTGTCCGGCAATTCAAATATTGCAGTGCTTAGTCGTGGCTATGGCAGAAACAGCAAAGGTTTCAAAATTTTCGATAATGAATCTACAGCACAGGACATAGGAGACGAACCATTCCAGATAGCATCAAAATTCCCAAACACAACTGTTGCCGTATGTGAAAACAGGGCAAAAGGTATAGACCTGTTGCTTAAGAATAAAAACTACGATGCTATTATATTGGACGATGCCTATCAGCACAGAAGGGTCAGACCCTCTTTGAATATACTACTGACTGATTACAACCGCAACATATTGGATGACTGCATGCTTCCGGCAGGCAGATTGCGTGAATGGGCATACAACAGAAAAAGAGCCAATATAATAGTAGTAACCAAATGTCCTGCAAACATAACAGACCGGGAGATGGACTATTTAACAGAAAGATTAGCCACAAATGGACAACAGTTGTATTTTTCAAGACTAAAGTATGGCAATATCTACAATATGGAGAATCCGAAAGCAATATTGTACACAGACCAATTACAAAATTCTGCCATTCTATTGTTATCGGGTATAGCATCACCTGAACAGATGGCAAACTACTTAAAACAATTCACTGACAACATAACGTCCATCTGTTTCAATGACCATCATAACTACTCTATAAAAGATATTAACGAAATAGAAGAAAAATTTTTAAAAATATCACACCATAAACGGTACATAATAACTACTGAAAAAGATGCAGCAAGACTTAGATCCATTATTATGGATAATAACATAAGGAGTGCGCTATATATACTTCCCATAGAGATAGAATTTATAAAATACGGCGATAAGTTTGACCAGAACATAATAGATCACATTCAATCTTATAGCCAATAAACTATTCATAATATGATTAATAACAAAAGAACGGAAATAGCCGAACTGGGTGAATTCGGATTGATTGAACACTTGACAAACAGTTTGAAACCTCAAAATCCTTCCACCGTATATGGTGTTGGCGATGATGCTGCTGTTTTGGATTACAAAGATAAAGAGGTTCTGGTAACAACTGACATGTTAATGGAAGGGGTACATTTCGATTTGACATACGTACCTCTGAAACATTTGGGATACAAATCTGCAATGGTAAACATTTCAGATATATATGCTATGAATGGTACGCCAAAACAGATGACCGTATCTGTGGCATTGAGCAAAAGATTTAGCGTAGAAGATATTGAAGAACTATATGCCGGTATCACATTGGCTTGCCAAAAACACCATATAGATTTGATTGGTGGCGATACCACAGCATCGCTGACAGGTTTGGCTATAAGCATTACATGCATAGGTGAGTGCGAAAAAGGAGAAGCCGTCTATAGGAACAGTGCCGGACAGAACGATTTAATTTGTGTAACCGGAAATTTAGGAGCCGCTTATATGGGACTACAATTGTTAGAACGCGAAAAAGCAGTATTCAATTCCACCCAGCAGGATTCAGACTCTCCATTTTCACCCGATTTTTCAGGGAAAGAGTACTTGTTGGAACGCCAATTAAAGCCCGAAGCACGCGGAGATATAATTTCCCAACTTAAAGAAGCCGGCATAAAGCCCACATCTATGATAGACATATCAGACGGACTATCATCAGAACTCATGCACCTGTGCAAACAAAGCGGCACAGGCTGTAGTATATTCCAGGAACGCATTCCTATTGATTACCAGACAGCACTTGCCGCCGAAGAGTTCAATATGGATGTATATACCTGCGCACTGAATGGAGGCGAAGACTACGAATTACTATTTACAGTACCACTAACAGACCACGACAAAGTTATCAAGCTGAAAGATGTCAAATTGATAGGACACATGACACGCCCGGAATTAGGATTGCATTTAATTACAAAATCCGAGCAAGAGATTGAACTTAAAGCACAAGGTTGGCAGATTGGCAATAAATAAAACAGACCCCAAAAGTTTTTTATCCAACTTTTGGGGTCCATTTTATATACACTATTGTTCTATACCGACCTATCAGATGGTTTTTTCAATATTCCACACAAATGCACGTAAACCAAGTTTTTCTGTAGCTTTGTCCATTTCGTGCAGTCTTTCCAAAAGAATATCTACCACTTTATCGTCAACTATAGTTATTATTCCCGAACACATTGAAGGCCAAGCATGGTTACCATAATGTGGTTCACCATTTACCGATCCCCTACCCTGCAACTGTTCTATCATGGAAAAACCGCGGCAGTTTAAGTGAGTCAATAAATCAACAATACGTTCCTTATATGCTTGATCAAATGCTATAAATACCGATTTCATATAGTCATTGCCTTTATTAGTTACTACTTACATTATCTATTCCTTATGTATTTATCTTTATTATCAGCCCAATACTCCAAAAGTTGCAATCTTTTTCTATGCTTCCTGCGCTGACGTTTTATTCCGGTAGCGGTAAACATACAGTATAGTACAGGTACTACAAGCAGTGTCATAAAGGTAGATATTGTCAGACCACCAATAACCGAAATACCTAAAGGACGCCACATAGCTGCACCCTGTCCCTGACTGACTGCCATTGGTATCATACCAAGGATAGTGGTCAAAGTAGTCATCAATACAGGACGCAAACGGCTCTTGGCAGCTGTAACAGTAGATTGCACAGCCGATTGTCCACGTTCACGACACAATCCGGTATAGTCAACAAGCACAATACCATTCTTTACCACAATACCTATCAGCATAATTGCGCCCATAAAACTCATCACATTAAGAGATGTATTGGTAAGTCCAAGTCCTAATAATACACCCGAAATTGCGAATGGCACTGAGAACATAATAATAAATGGTAGGGTAAGCGATTCAAACTGCGCTGCCATCACTATAAATACCAAAAGTATAATCAGCAATGCCAACAATCCTAAATCGGCAAACGATTCCTGTTGTTCTTCGTAATCACCGGCTATCTGGATAGATACACCTTCAGGAATATCCAAATTCTTGATTATCTGCTTTCCGGCATCTACAACTTCACTTAGGACTGCATCGCCCGAAACCACACAGGTTACAGTATTTATACGTTGTCTGTCTTTACGCTCAATTGAAGGAGGGGTAAACCTTTCTACCACAGTTCCTACATCTTTCACTCTAACAGAGTTGCCGGCAGAACCATAAAGCAGAATATTCTCAATATCTTCCAAATCTGTTCTGAATTCAGGAGCATAACGAACACGAATATTATACTCTTCACCATCTTCTCTGTAATAAGAAGCAGTAGCGCCATAAATTCTATTACGTAAGAATGTTGCAGCAGTTGTTAGGTTTAAACCATTCTGAGCCAGCTTTTCTCTGTCAAAATCTACTTGATACTCCGGCTGATACTGTTCACGACTAACGTATGCTTCGCCCACACCCTTTATCTTCTTCATCTCAGCAATAAAATCTGTTGCCAGATTATCGGTCTCTTCCAAATCATAACCATAGATTTCAAAATCTACTGTAGATTGACCGCCCATGCCACCGCCACCGGTGCTAACCATAAAACGTTCTATCTCCGGACGTTCGGTCAGGTCGGCACGCATCTCTGTTACAATTTCACTTATTGTCTTGTCACGTTTGTCAAAATCCACAAGCGTTATATTGAATGCAATAATATGAGTACCATTAGTCTGCATTGATGCAAATGTATTATCCTCATCGGCAGCACCTACTCTATAGTTACATACCAACATTTCATCTTTGTATCTTTCCATCCAGAGTTCCGAAAGTTCCGAAGCCATTTCGCGGGAACGTTCTGTATTGGTATTCATAGGCATATATAGCGTAGCTGTTACTCGTCCGTTATCGTCCGATGGGAAAAACTCCGTCTTAATGGATGGTACAAACATCATAGATGCTACAAACAACAGCAAACATGATACCAATACAGTTTTTCTGTGCCTTACACACCAATTTATTAAACGTGCATACTGTATATCCAGTTTATTAAGCATATTCAGGAACGGATCATACAGGATATGGTGCAGTTTACTCTGTTTCTTTTCCAGTTTCAACATCTGCGAACAGAGCATAGGTGTAAGAGACAGAGCTGCAACTGTAGATACTATCATAATGATACACATCATCCATCCAAGTTCCTTAAACATTACGCCGGTCATACCGGAAATCATTGTGAGCGGGAAGAACACCGCAAGCATGGTAAGGGTAGATGCTATTACAGATACCGCAACTTCGTTGGTTGCGTGTATGGCAGCCTGTTTAGGATCGGATCCACGTTCAATATGCGTAGTAACATTCTCCAGCACCACAATTGCATCGTCCACAACCATACCTATAGCTATAGTCAAAGTACTCAACGATATAATATTAAGCGTACCATCTGTCAGTGCCAGATATATAAATGATGCAATAAGTGAAAGCGGAATTGTAATACCTACAACCAAAGTTGCACGCCAACGACCTGTAAAGATATACACCACCAATACCACAAACAGCAAAGCATACAGAATAGTCTCTGCCAACGATTTGATAGTATTAATAATATCTTTTGAACCATCTACAATTACACCTATATTAACATCGGCAGGCAATGTTTCCTGTAATTGAGGCAACATAGCTTTTACCTTTTTACAGATCTCCACAGTGTTTGCACCGGTCTGTTTCTGAATAGTCATCATAGCACCCTGACGACCGTTTGTATAGGTCTCCTGAGCACGTTCCTGGGTAGTATCAACCACACGAGCCACATCTTTCAAATATACTGTTTTACCACCCGAAGATGTCAATACCAGGTTATTCATCTCCGTAGGATCGTCAAATTCACCCTCTACGCGAAGTGAAAAACTTTCATTACCTATATCAATATTACCGCCCGGTATATTCCTATTCTCATTTCCTATAAGAGCACTTATACTCTCTATAGTAAGACCATAAGCTTCTAATTTGGCCGGGTCACAATATACATATATCTCACGTTGTGGCGCACCCGCTACCGACACTGTACCCACACCCGGTATTCTTGCCAACGGATTAACCACATTTTCATCCAATATCTTATATAGCGCAGCCTGGCTCTCATCTGCCTGAACCGATAACAGCATAATAGGCATCATACTGGTATCAAACTTGAATATGGTTGGAGTACCCACTCCGTCAGGCAACGCAGTGGAAATCATATTCAGTTTATCTCGAACATCGTTCGTCAAATCATCTATATCATGACCAAATTCAAATTCCAATGTCACTATAGATACATTCTCAGACGATTTTGATGATATATGTTTTATATAGCTACAACTATTCAAGGTACTTTCCAAAGGCCTTGTAACATTATTCTCAATATCGGATGCACTTGCACCGGAATAGTATGTAAATACCATAATGGTATTCGATTCAATATCCGGCAACTGATCTATCGGCAGTTTTGTAAATGAAAACAGACCGAAGACAACGATAGCCAAGAAACACAAGGCTGTCATTATAGGTCTTTTGACCGCTCCTTCGTATAGACTCATCGTTTTTCTAATTTATTTTTCAACAATCACCTCAATGCCATCTGAAAGGTGTGCCTGACCGGCCACAACAATCTGTGCATTATTTTCTACACCGGACAACAATTCATATTTATCGCCCAAACGCTGTCCTAACTGAACAGGCTGGAACCACACTTTACCATCTCTATATACATACACAAAACGTTCGCCCGAACCTGCTCGTTTTACAATAGCCACATCGGGAACAACAACATGCTGTTCTGTGCCCAAGTTTACGGTAGCTCTTGCAAACATACCCGGACGAATCTTTTTGTCTTTATTGGCAACCGATACCTCTACAGGGAATGTATGTGTCATTGGGTCTATTGTAGGATATACCAACGAAACAGTTCCTTCAAACTGTTCACCCGGATAGGCATCGGCTTCAATCATAACTTTGTTACCTTTCTTAATACGCGCAAAATACTTCTCCGACACATTTATGGTAAGTTTCACCGGAGCAATCTTCTGAACCACTAAAACAGCCTGACCTGCATATAGATCGCCATCGTCATAGTTTCTGGCAGTAACCACTCCATCAATAGGGCTAAGCAACTGAGTATTTTCAAGCAGATTGTTATATGATGTTTTGTTAACCTCAAGTTGAAGTTTCATATTGTCCCATTCTGCCTTGGATACGCCACCCACCTTATATAATTCATCAATACGGTTAAATTCAACCTCCATATTACTTATTTGGAGTCTCAACTGTTTCAGACTGGATTCATCCATCTGTACCAGTTTCTGACCTTTAGTTACATTATCGCCAACCTCCACTAGAATCTTTTCTATTCTGGAAGGAGCAGCAGGAGCTATATTGTTTTTTATATCACTAACTACAGTAGCAGCATAAACCTGCAACTGATCAACATCCTGAACTGCAACAGAAGCCAACTTAACTCTGGGCTGAACCTCTTCTACAATCATTGCATCCGAACTCTGTTCTGTGGCATTCTTGCTATTGCACGATGCAAGCATACACATAGCACATAGAGCCATCACTGAAACTTTAACTGATTTCATTTTATATCTGTTTATTATTTACCATTAAAAATTATTCCTCTTCTGATGGATATATATTATCATCCACACCTAAAGTCTTATCAAGATCGGCTTTTGCCGACAGATAATCGAATATAGACTGTCCATAAGTAAGTTTTGCCTGGGTCAAAGAGACTTCTGAATTATTCAGTTCAAGAATAGTTCCGTTACCTATTTCATAGCGTTTTTCAGCTATCATTCTACCCTTTTCGGCCTGAACTATAGCCTCTTTATTACTTGCCACCTGTTCTGCACTGGCCTTCATATTGTTCAAGTAGCTCTTTACCTGCATATCTATTTGACGCTCTGTATAAAGTCTATTCTGGTTCAACTGACTTATCTGCAATTTTGTGCTTCTCAGTTTGGTAAAATTACCCATTCTGAATATTGGTACCGACAAAGAGAGCACCACCGAAGAACTGCGCGCCCAAGTATAATCAGATATTCTAAAATTATCGTTATACAGCGATTGGAAAGAATATGAACCTTGCAATGCCAAAGTGGGTAGGAAATTCATCTTTTGAACAGTCAAATTCTGGTTCAGTAATTTCTCATTTAAATCCAACTGACGTATTGATGTATTGTTATCCAAAGAATAATTACCCGAAGCCAATACCTCAGAATACATCTCCTCTTCATAATCTGACAAACTGCCATTAACAACTATCTCTACGTCATCAGCAACACCCATAAGCACCTTCAACTGCAGTCCGGCTATACTTACGGCATTTCTTGCAGAAATCATAGAAGGTTTCAAACTGCGCATTTGCACTTCTGCACTTATCTTATCGTATTCACTGGCACCGCCCAATTCGAACATTGAATTAATAACTTCAAAATTCTTTTCTGCATTAGCATAACTCTGCTCAAGCACCTTATATGAATCTTGCGCAAGCATCAAACTGTAATAAGCTTTGGTTACCTGGTTTACCAAGTCAAGTCTTGAACTGCGACTCTGCTCTACAGCCTGTTGCAAATCAGTTGTAGTTAAATTCATTGTTGCATATACCGTAGGAACAAAAATAGGCAGGCTTACCGAAAATTGTCCATTCCAAGTACTGGTATTATCCTTACCCATCTTAAATTCCATATCATTCAATTTCATCACAGCGGCCAATACCGTATATTGAACAGTACCGCTAAAATCGACTGTAGGTAGTAAGGACTGCCAAGCTTCATTCTTGCTTATCTTCTTCAGTTCAATCTGTTGGTCAGCCACTAAAACCGTAGGGTTTTCGCTGACAGCAATTTCAATTGCATCTTCCAATGTCAATTCTATGACATTTTTCTGTTCCGCTACCTGAGCTCCTGCATTTACACTCAACAAAGATGAGAGTGCAAGCATCCAGAAACTCTTTCTAAAAATACATCTTCTTTTCATTATTTATTTTTTAAACAATCCACTAGGATTAAAACATACCAACACAAAAAAAACTTCTGGACTGCAAAGTTAAAACAAATGTCTTGATTTTGTTAATTTGCAAATCCACATTACACCATAATTACTCATTATTAACAAACCGAAACACCTTATTATACAAATAGTCAAGTTTAGGCAGAAAATAGCATTCTTAAACGCATATTTATATCTCAAATATTCATTTTGTCACTTTTTTGCTATTTTTAAAAGCATTTTTACTATAGTTTCGAAATTATTACGTAAATTTGCCACGAATTAAAGAAAAAAGCAAAACAAACAGTTCAACAAAGACAAAATTATATCATTATGAAAGTTGATGAAGTATTGAACAATCTTATGCAGCGTTTCCCTGGACAGCCGGAATACTTCCAGGCAGTAAACGAAGTACTGCACTCTATTGAGGGTGAATACAACAGACACCCTGAGTTTGAAGAATGCAACCTGATTGAGCGTTTCTGCATTCCTGACAGAATCCACATTTTCCGTGTAACATGGCAGGCAGACGACAAATCCATCCACACAAATTTGGGTTATCGCGTTCAGCACAGTAATGCTATAGGCCCGTACAAAGGCGGTATTCGTTTCCACCCTTCAGTAAACCTAAGCATTCTTAAATATTTGGCATTCGAGCAGACACTTAAAAATTCACTGACAACATTGCCTATGGGTGGTGCAAAAGGTGGTTCAGACTTCAATCCAAAAGGTAAATCAGAAGCTGAGGTAATGCGTTTCTGCCATGCATTTATGCAGGAATTGTGGCGTCACATTGGTCCTGAAACCGACGTTCCTGCAGGCGATATAGGTGTAGGTGCTCGTGAAGTAGGTTATATGTATGGTATGTACAAAAAACTAACCCAGACCTTCACAGGTACTTTGACAGGTAAGGCTCTTTCATTTGGTGGATCTCTAATTCGTCCTGAAGCTACCGGTTACGGTAACATATACTTCTTGCAGGAAATGCTTGCTACTCGCGGTGAATCATTGGAAGGCAAAAAGTGCTTGATTTCAGGTTCAGGTAACGTAGCACAATACACAGCAGAAAAGGTTCTGCAGTTGGGCGGTAAAGTACTTACCATGTCTGACTCTGATGGTTACGTTTATAATCCTGATGGTATCACACGTGAACAGCTTGACTGGATTATGGATCTTAAGAATGTACGTCGTGGTAGAATTTCTGAGTTTGCAGATGAATTCGGTTTGAAATATGTTGCAGGCGTTCGTCCATGGTATGAAAAAGGTGACATTGCTCTGCCATCAGCTACACAGAACGAAATCAACGAAGAAGAAGCTAAGGCTTTGGTTGCAAACGGCATTATGGCTGTTTCAGAGGGTGCAAACATGCCTTCACGTCCTGAAGCTATCCGCGTATTCCAGAATGCAAAGATTCTTTATGCTCCTGGTAAAGCTGCCAACGCTGGTGGTGTATCAGTATCAGGTCTTGAAATGACACAGAACTCTATCAAACTTGGTTGGAGCAAAGAAGAAGTGGATGAAAAGTTACACAGCATTATGCGCAATATCCACTCTGCTTGCGTACAGTATGGCACAGAAGCAGACGGCTACATCAACTATGAAAAGGGTGCTAACGTATCCGGTTTCATGAAGGTAGCAGACGCTATGATGAAGCAGGGTGTTGTTTGATTCGATTTAATAGTCAACACTATACAAGAAAAGAACTGGTCGATATATTCGATCAGTTCTTTTTGTTTTATCTGCTACGTCAGATCTCTGTTACGTCATATATCCAGATCTGCCAGAACAAGATTTATTACTTTACAAACACCTTCTTACCATCCTTTATGTAAAGACCACTCTAAATCTTTTAGAATATCAGAGAATGCTCCGTTGTCTTCAAATTCGTGAGAAAACGAGCGGAATGATGAAAAAAAATATTTAATTCCGCAGTTTTACTAACGAATATACTATACCATCTATAGTAACATTACTATAACTATATTGTGCTTTAAATATAGAAAGCAATAATACCAATAATAAAAAATTCAGACGTCTTATAATCAAAATCTATTTAATAGGTGAATTCAATTTACTTGTATAACCAAAATCCTGATTGGTTAATGATTAATATGTCACTATTTTATAAATACTTTCTTACCATCCTTTATATAAAGACCGCTCTGTGGATTTTCCACTCTGCGACCAAACAAATCGTAATAAACAGACTGTTCCTTAGTCTTGTCTGAATCTATTTCAGGAACATCAGTAGTTTGACCATTATTGTACCCATAAGTTATTGGAATAACAAAATCGGGAACATAATTATCTTCACTAATCAATCCGCTAAAATATTCATCGGTAATCTTTAAAGCAAATTCTCCGTTGGCTTTGTCCGATTCATAACAAAGAGTTAACGTTTCAATATCTTTATCATTCATTTCATTACCTAAATGTAGGTAATAGCTTTTAACATAAGAATTGTTTTCTACTGTAGATGGATATACCATAAAACTATCATTGTTTGTGCTGCCATTAAAGCTCCATTGATTTACTATGTTATCCTTTGAATTCTCTATCTCGAATTCATAACCTGTATTCACTATTACCTTATTATCTTGATCCAATAACACATTGGCTACAGGTATATCTGTTCTTTCTATTGTTATATCATCTAAACACACCTCTATTTCTTCTCCACTGGTGTTCTCGCAATAGAAACTAAAAGAGAATAAATCTGTTTGTAATGATTTAGTATATTTATTTCTTTTTTCATCAGTAACCGGTTCAAATGATGTAAACTGATGTCCTTTATTTTGCAAATAACTATTCATTACAGCATCGCCGGTGTAATAGAACAAAAGAGAAATCTCATTCCATCCCTTACTTAACTCAAAATCTTTTCTATATCCACCTAAATTTTCGCCTACACTTGTACCAATTTTAGTACTAAGTGGTGAATTTGCATCGGCGGTCTTTGGTAAAGGACTTGTTTCAAAAGCTGGCGCATACCCTCTGATTATGTCAGATAAAAAATATGATTTTCCTGTAGATTTTGCTAAAAACGATACTCTGTACAGTTGATTGGGTTCAAAAGTAAAACCATACAATTTTATACTTAAACGGCCTTCTACTCCAAGATGAACTTTAAATACATTGTTATCTTTATCTGCTGTTGATATTGAATTTGAGGCAGACAAACGACTAATTTCCTTCTCTTCTTTTTCTATAGAATAGTTTGACCAACCTATTAAAGACTGTTCTATAACATTACTTACTCGAATTATAGTATCTTTAAAATAGGCCCTATTCAGATTATCGTCACAATACCATATACCTTCAATAGAATCTTGCGGATTCTTTTCAAGGAATGATTCCAAATTATCTTCAAAACCATAAGAATAGATAACACTGTCAGGAGCAGTATTTCCATACATCAATGTGGATGAACTTATCATCAACATTCCAATAAATAAGTAGATAAACTGTTTCATAAGCGTAATAATTATTTGTTAATAACATTGGTTTTTATTTGTTAATACAGCAAAGTTATGAAGACAAAGTTTCAGATTCAAAAAAAAAGTTTCAGATTCCAAACCTTAAATCACTGATAATCAATAGGGGTCTGTAGAAATTTTGGCACGTCTATTAATAAAGTTTTAGATTTATCTAATTTTGGTGTTTTATGAATTAAAATTCTTTAATAATTTTCTGATATAGATTCCCAAGTTAGTTTCATGTTCATTAATCCCTAATTTGGCCCTGATTTCGGTACTTATGTTATAATGACTACGCATTTTTATGTAGCTACCTACCTCTTTACCTCTTAATCCCAATGCATATAGACAGCAATAACATATTTCCCAATTGGTAAGTCCTTTTTCTTCTAAATATTTTATAAACTGTGGATTACTTGTTGTATAGGCTATACGTGTGGATTCCATAAAGTTATCCTTATTTTTAATAAATTCTTTAATTGTTTCAAATAATTGGTTTTCTTTCATGATTGTACCAACTTCTAATCCACGAATTGTTTCGACAACAACTTTATCATTCACATTTAATGTTTCATCATTTGTCCCAAAACTATATAGTTTCTTTGAACCAGCAAAACTTACAAATGCAATATGAGTATAATTTCTTTCTTCCATGATTATACCTCCTTCATTCGTATTAACATTGAATCAACTAGTAATTTCACTTGAATCGATTTACTAAATTGATCTTTACTATTCATAACTATTGATAAATATTCAATAGCTTTTTCTTTTGAATAATTTAACTTTGCATTCTTCCAAGTATCACTTAAACATAAGGTATCATTCATAATGATACTTCTAAAGAATAAGATTAATATATTTACAAAATACTGAAATTCTATACGATCATTTCCTTTTTTGTCATTAAATCCTTCTTTTTGAATATTTAAGATAGTCATATAAGGGTCATTATGAAATTCTTCAATTACATTCATAGCCCAAATACGTGCATTTTGATAATTTTCATCTTCACTTAATGTTTGTATTTCATGAATATTATTCACAATATTTGAACATAAATAAGCATCTAATTCTGCAATACCCATATCACGTGCATATTTCAAACATTCTTTGATATTTGTTCTTCTGAATGGAATCTTTTGACATCTTGATACAATAGTAGGTAATATTTTATCTATTCTTACCCTTCGTAGCGTATGTGTTGTTGATTTAGATAAAATAAATGGTGACGTAGTTATTAGACTAGGTAAGAAAGAAGATATATATGAAGGAATAAACAGAGGGTTAATTAATGTAACTAATATTCCTGTTTATACTGATAACATAGGACCTTTTGGTTGTCCAACTAGCGATACTTTAAGAACATGTGTAACAAGTTCTACAAAAAGAATCCTAGTAATGATTATATGTTTTGATGAAAGTGAAAAAGATTTAGATGAAGAAAAATTAGTATCACTTTATAAAACATTTACTAAAATTAAAAATATGAGAAAAATAGGAGAAAATTAATATGATGAACGAGAATTCAAACTTCATTAAAACAATTATGAAGAATGAATTAGAAAATGGTGTAGTAGACCATATCTTGACAAGATTCCCTCCTGAACCCAATGCATACCTACACATTGGTCATGCTCGTGCAATAATTAATAACTTTGAATTATCTAATTATTTTGGTGGAGCTACGAATCTTCGTTTAGATGATACTAATCCTTCTAAAGAAGGAGCCGAATATGTAGAAGCAATTATTAATGATATTAAATGGTTAGGATATACTCCTAAGACAGTAAATTATGGTTCAAGTTATTTTGAAGAAACATATGAAAAAGCAGTTCTTTTAATTAAAAAAGGGTTAGCATTTGTTTGTGATTTAACACATGAAGAAATGGCTGCATATCGTGGAGATGTAGTAACTCCTGGTAAGAACTCTCCATATCGTGATCGTAGTGTTGAAGAAAATCTAAAATTATTTAAAGAAATGCGCGAAGGCAAATATAAAGATGGTGAAAAAACTCTTCGTGCTAAGATTGATATGGCAAGTCCTAATATGAATATGCGCGATCCAGTAATCTATCGTATTATGCATGTAGAACATCATCAAACTGGTAATAAGTGGTGTATTTATCCAATGTATGATTTTGCACATCCATTACAAGATGCAATAGAAGGAATTACACATTCACTTTGTAGTATTGAATTTGAGGACCATCGTCCACTTTATGACTGGGTAATTAATAACTGTGATGTAAAAGCTAAACCTCGTCAAATTGAATGGGGAAGATTAAATATCACTCATACTTTAATGAGTAAAAGATATCTAAAACAACTTGTTGATGAAAATATTGTTACTGGATATGATGATCCAAGAATGCCAACTTTAGTAGGACTTAGAAGAAGAGGATTTACACCTGAGGCTATCAAAGAATTTATTATGGCAACAGGCCTTTCTAAAATTAACTCAACAGTTGATTATGGTATGCTTGAATATTTCTTAAGAGAAGATTTAAAACTTAAGACTATTCGTCCGATGGCAATTATTGATCCATTAAAAGTGGTTATTACTAACTATCCTGAAGACAAATTAGAATACGTTGATGCAGTTAATAATACTGAAAATGAATCTTTAGGAAGCCATAAGATGGCATTTGGTAAATATTTATACATTGAAAAAGAAGATTTCCTAGAAGAAAAACCAAATAAGAAATGGAAGCGTTTATCTAAAGGAATCGAAGTTCGTTTAATGCATGCATATTTTATTAAATGCGAAGAAGTTATTAAAGATGAAAATGGAGAAATTATTGAAATCCATTGTACATATGATCCAGCTACTAAGTCAGGATCAGGATTTAATGAAAGAAAACCTAATGGTACAATTCATTATGTAGAAGCAACTACAGCTGTTCCTGCTAAATTTAATTTATATGATTTCTTAATGAAAGATGAAAAAGTATCAACTGAAAACTTTAAAGAACAAATCAATCCAGACTCTTGGGTTGTTAAATGCGGTTTTGTAGAAAATTACTTAAAAGATGTTTTACCTGAAGATAAGTTCCAATTTATTCGTAATGGATATTATACTGTAGATAAAGAATCGAAAGGGAATGATTTAATTTTTAACCGTATTGTAGGTTTAAAATCATCATTTAATGTGTAGAATATGGCAACAATTTTAGATGTTTTAAATAATGAACAACGTCTTGCAGTAGAACAAATAAATGGACCAGTAATGGTATTTGCAGGTGCAGGAACTGGTAAAACCAAAACTCTTACAGCAAGAATTGCATATATGGTATCTGAATGCAATATCAAACCATATAACATTTTAGCAATTACATTTACTAAAAAAGCAACAAATGAAATGAAAGAACGTCTTTCATCAATTCTTGATGAAGAAGCAAAATACCTTAATATTTCTACAATTCACTCTTTATGTGTAAAAATCTTAAGAAGAAATATTCAAAATATTGGATACGAAAGAAACTTTGAAATTATTGATGATGAAGATACACAAAAGATTCTTACAGATATCTTTAAACGCCAAGATGTAGACAAAAAAACATTTACAACAAAGATTGCTGCGAAAATGATTGGCGATTATAAAAATGGTATTAATGAATTAAACAGTATTGTGGAACCTATTTATAATGAATATGAAGCTTATTTAAAGAAAGAAAATTTTCTTGACTTTGATGATTTATTACTTAAAACTGAAGAATTATTTGCAAAATGTCCAGATGTATTAGAATATTATCAAAGATTATATCAGTATATTCTTGTTGATGAATTTCAAGATACAAATAAAGTTCAATATAATATTATTAAAATGCTTGCATCTGCTTTAGAAAACTTATTTGTTGTAGGTGATGATGACCAAAGCATCTATAGTTTTAGAGGTGCAACTGTTGATAATATGTTAAACTTCACAAGAGACTATCCTAACGCAAAAGTAATAAAACTTCTTAAAAACTATCGTTCACATAATAGTATTTTAAAAGGAGCTAATGCTGTAATTAGACATAATCAAATTAGAGAGCCAAAACAATTATATAGTGATGTAGAAGGTTCAATAAATGATGTAATCGTTCAAGAAGCATATTACTATGAAGAAGAAGTAAGATATGTTGTAAATGAAATAGCACATCTAGTTAGACGTGAAGGATATAAATATTCTGACATCGCAGTACTTTATCGTAATAGTGCAATATCAAGAAACTTTGAAATGGCTTTCTTAGAAGAAAGAATGCCTTATAATATCTTTGGTGGATTCTCATATTTAAAACGTAAAGAAGTTAAAGATATTATTTCATATTTTAGATTTATATGATCAAGAAGTTATCACTGTTAAAGATGAAAAAACAAAAGTAATGAGAAAAGAAAATATTATATATTTTAAAAGAAAGGGAGAATAAAAATGATAAATATAAAAGAAAATGAAAAGTTAAGTATTATGAATCACTCTTGTGCACATTTACTTGCACAAGCAGTAAAACATTTATATCCACATGCTAAATTTTGGGTTGGTCCTGTAATAGAAGAAGGTTTTTATTATGACACAAAATGTTTCGTCAAGCTTTGCAACATCTCCATCAATAAAAAAAGATAGTGCCAACAAAAATCATACAAAATTCCAAAACGAAAAAGAAGTACTTGATTTGATGAAGGCTATTGATGGTTCAAAAGAAGACAAAAACATATTAAGTTTCTTAAACGACGAGCGAATTAAAGAAGGCAAGATGTGCAGGCATATGGTTTTTGTTCTTCCCTACCGTGCGTCCTGTGATGCTCTAGAGACTCTTATCAAAACACATAAAAAAGATTTTCTAAACCTCAATGGTTACAAAATAATAAACATATCTGGAGTCGACAATGATAAACAATATAAGACTATTGAAAGCGTAAAAAATGAAATGACGGATAAAACCGTAAAAACGGTCTTTCAGAGAATGAAACTGCGACTTTATACACAAGATCACAGCCAGGAATTTTCCGAGATTTAAGCAGTCCGGATGATAACGAAATTTCATGAAACCAGAATAATGAAGTTTGCAATCTTACA
>CALFTK010000011.1 GCA_937916465.1 uncultured Bacteroidales bacterium | reverse complement strand
GCATATTTCTGTTGTATCTCCGGATTATTCTTTAGCAACAAATATGTATTCAGCAAAAGATCATCAAAATCCATAGCATCGGCCTTCCTGCAGCGTTCAGTGTACTTTTCATATATAACCTTTGTCATGGGAATATTCTTAGCGCTATCTGCTTTCAGTATATCGGCATTTTGACTATACATTGTGGATGTATAAAGGCGATTCTTTGCTGTAGATATTCTATTCTGAACAACTGCCACCTTATATGTCTTATCATCAAGTCCCATTTCTTTTATTATACTGCGAATTAAACTCTGAGAATCTGCAGAATCATAAATGGTAAAATTACGCGAATAGCCCAGTAATGCCGATTCCGACCTCAGTATTCTGCTGAACACACTATGAAAAGTTCCCATCCACAGACGGTTTGCATAGGCAAATCCAACCACTTTTGATATTCTCTCCTTCATTTCACCTGCTGCCTTATTGGTAAATGTCAATGCCAATATTTTTGATGGGTCAACACCCTGCTCCAGCAGATATGCAATCTTATATGTCAGGACGCGTGTTTTTCCTGATCCCGCACCGGCTATCACCATACTGTGACCTTCATTGTACAGTACGGCATTACGCTGGCTGTTGTTTAATTCGTCAATATAATTCACTTCTACTCTTTGTTTGGATTGCGAAGTTACAAAATTGAGGAATTATAACTATCTTCGCAGCGTAAAAAGTGTAAGATGGATTTTCAACAATTGTTTCCCATAGCAGATCCTATATGGAAATGTTTCATTGTGATAGCATTGGTTCTATTTATTCCTTTCATATCACAACGCATTCGTTTTCCGCAAATAGCAGGTCTGATTTTGGCAGGTTTGGCTGTGGGTACACACGGACTGAATATTATTGATTCCGATGATGTACTAAACATGTGCAGCAAAATTGGTTTGCTGTTCATAATGTTCTTTGCCGGACTGGATATAGACATTGAAGAGATGAAAAAAACCGGTCATTGGGGATTTATATTTGGTTTGATAACATTCATTATTCCTTTTGCCGGTTGCTATTACTCCTGCATACACATACTGAATATGACAGTGCCCGCATCGCTCATAGTAGGTTGTATAATGGGTTCACATACACTTATATCATATACGATAGTAAGCCGATATGGTCTAACAAAAGAACCGGGAGTAACTATTGCTGTTACCGGTGCGTTGATAGCCATTCTGTTGGCCTTGGTTATAAATTCATTTGTCCGCTCTGCTTATTCAACTGATGGAACCGGTTTCAACATTTGGCTGTTTATACTGAAATTTGCGTTATATCTGGCATTCGTCATTTTTGCCTTCCCCAAACTTACAAGACAATTTTTTCGCCGTTTTGGTAGCGGTCATGCACATTTCCTCTTTATTTTCATGATGCTGATGCTCAGTTCGGGATTAGCTTCGATAATTGGTTTAGAAGGTATTCTTGGTGCATTTTTAGCCGGATTGGTAACAAGCAGATATATACCACAGTCATCGCCATTGATGAACAGAATAGATTTTATAGGAAACACTCTGTTTGTACCTATTTTCCTGCTACACACAGGTATGCTTATTAATTTGGAAGAGGTTATAAGCAACCCACGCATTTTATACCTGTTTGGTATTATCTTCGCAGTAGGTACTATAGGAAAATGGTTGGCAGCATTGATTATACAAAAAATCAGGCATTTAGACAGTAACAACAGAAGGCTAATTTTTGGTTTGAGCGAAGCGCACGCTGCAGGTGCTTTAGCTATAACTATGGGAGCCTACACACTTAACTTGGTTGACAACACTCTGCTCAGTACAACTATTATAATAGTCCTTTTTTCTTGCATTGCCAGCAATATTATTACTGAGCGAACCGCCATAAGTCAACAGAAGATTTTGAGCGGTAAATCAGAAAAGACCAGAAAAGAGAGGCTTATGGTTCTGCTCCATAACCCTGCTACAACAGCTTATTTAATGGATACCACCATGGCACTTCGCACACCTAAAAGTCGCACAGAAACTGTAGGATTACATATTACCATAAACGGAGAACATGCCAATAAATATCTGCAAGCAGGTAAATCTGTGTTAGAACATGCTTCCGGCATAGCTGCTGCTGCCGACATTCCGTTCACTATACACAATCGTTTAGGCAATAATATTGTAGATAGCATTAAACACGCTTCGGAAGAGTACGAAACTACTGACCTTATATTAGGTCTTGCTGACATCAGAAATGTGACTCGTAAATATTATGAAGATTTCATATTGTCAGTAACCGCAAAAAACAGGCAACAGACTATTTTTGTACGTATCAATATACCTATTAATATGATTCGCAGAATTGTTGTCATTATTCCTGAACAATTCACTTTAGCGCCAGGCTTTCTTAGGAGTATTGAATTTATAGGCCGTTTAGGAAGTTCCATTGGCTGTCGTACACAATTCTATGGTAACGAATCAACAATGAACGATATACGCAGTTATGGTAAATCGGCAAACAGAACCGAATACTTTCCTATAAGTGATACAAATGATTTAGGTTGGATAATGGACAATATTAACAAAGATCATCTTTTGATAATGGTTGGTCCACGCAATGATGCCATGAATGGAACGCATCCGTTTGCACAATTGTATGAACATATTCAGTCTATTCAGATAGAGTGCAATATGATGCTTGTATTCCCCGAAGCCGAATCATCCACCAATGATTTAGAAACAATACAGGCCACAACCAGAACCGATCGTGACCTGTTAAAGATGTTACGTATGTAATATTATTTGAATATCAACTGAGAATAGTTGTAAAGACCATACTTCCAAACAACGAAATCATGCTGTCCTTCCGGATAGTTGATAAGTGTACAAGGAACACCATTTTCATCGCAGAAAGCTTTCAGACGTGAACTATTAAACATTAAACCATCACGGCTTCCACATACCATCCAAAGCAGTTTGTTTTCAGCCTTTGTCTTTGCCACATCAGGGATAAGCTGTTCAGGAGTCTTTGTATTAGGAGCTGAAGAGAAACCACCTACGTATGCAAATTTATCAAGATTTCCCAGACCAAAGTTCAATGACTGTCCACCACCCATTGACAAACCAGCTATAGCGCGATGATTCTTGTCTGTATATGTGCTGTATTTGCCTTCAATAAAAGGAATAAGGTCAACAAGAAGATCCTTTTCAAAGTTTACAAAACCCTGCTGCATTTCCGGGCTATATACATTACCCTCAGGTTTGTCATTTGGAAGAGCACGTCCGTTAGGCATTACAATAATCATAGGAACAGCTTTGTTCTGAGCATACAGGTTATCCATGATGATGTTTGGAACACCCTGCATCCACTCCTGATGATCACCACCAATACCATGCAACAGATAAAGCACAGGATACTTCTTATTAGCATCATACTTAGGAGGCAGATAAACAGTTACAAGACGATTTGTACCTACAGTTGTTGATTTGTATTCAAGAACCTCAACTTTACCACGTTCAATACCTGGAGTCTCCTTATCAAAACCTTCAGGAGCAGCAACATAATCGTTATACTTAACATCAATCTGTTGCATACCACCAAACATCATACCTCCACCGGGCTGAGCATTTAAACCGGCTGACACTGCCATACAGAGGGCAGCTGCAAAAAACATTTTCTTCATTTTATAAATATTTAATTAGTGTCTATACATATTTATATATACAAAATCGGGAAAAGTTAGTTTTATTTCTGTAAAAACTTAATAAAAGAATCCATCTGTTCAGAGAACGAGAATTTTCCGCGCGATGCCTTAACACAATTATTCGACAGATTGGAATAATCTTCTTCTGACATACTCTTCATGGCAATTATATTATTTTCCAATGCCTTGTAATCGGCACTCGCTGAAACCAAACCAAAAGAGTTTTCACTTACAATTCTTGCACCTTCGCCTCCTCCACAGAAAAGTATTGGTACACCGGCAGGCAGCAAATCGAAGATTTTTGAAGGAACAGCGCCATAAATTGGAGTCACCAAGGCAACAATAGAAGCATCATATTCTAAAAGGGTCTTATCCATTTCCTGACGTGACAATGTTCCATGATAAAATATATTTTTTACCCCTGACGCAATATACTCCTTAATAGATTCTACCTGATTTCCTGCTCCATACAGATGCATTTCCACGCCGAGCGACTCAAAATTGACACTTTTTATAAGTGAACAGATATCTTGTGCAACCCCTAAAAGGCCGGCATATACAATCTTAAAAGGCTCTCTGGCATGATATATTGCTGAAGCAGTATCTAACACCGATTGGTTATTTGCCAAATTCCTGTATAGAAACATTGGTTTTTCGGGAACGAATCTATTTATATGTTCTATTATTTCCTGTGATTGTCCCATAATAGAAGTAGCATTTTTATAGATAAAACGCTCTAACATTGCTGTATATTTGAATGACAACGAACCCTTCTTCATAAAACCAAGTTCTACTGCTGATGATGGCCACAAATCAGAAACATTTAGTACAACATTACGCCTGTAGAGTTTTCTAAAAAGAAGAATGGCTGATGCCGACACCACAATAGGAGGAGATTGAATAATTACCCTATCATACTGCTTAATACTCTTTCTACGCAGAGCAAAAGCCCACATTGTCATAGCAAAAGAGAACATTGCTATCACCCTTTTGATGGGGTTTTTAGATACTGTTGCGTATGTCCAATAGCGATATATATCTATTCCGTCAATATTCTCCCTATAAGAAAAATGATTACGATAACCGTCAAAGATTCTGCCCTGCGGATAGTTAGGCAGACAGGTCAACACGTCAACATCAACACCTTTAGCCTTTAGGCCCTTGGCAAGATTTGTGATTCTGCTTGGTGCTGCACCTATTTCAGGTTCGTAATAAAAAGATACAATCAATACTTTCATCACATCTATAACGGAGCCTAAGCCAATTTGTTGCTATTGTTGATAATTTTTTATGAAAGTTTTAAAAGATAATTGACTATACGTTCACAGGCATGTCCATCGCCGTACGGGTTTACAGCCCTGCTCATTGAGAGATATGCCTCTTCACTATCTAAAAGTAATGACATCTGGTTAACTATCTTATCATAATCGGTACCTACCAGTTTCACAGTTCCTGCATCCACAGCTTCGGGTCGTTCTGTAGTGTCACGCATAACCAATACCGGTTTACCCAAACCTGGAGCCTCTTCCTGTACACCACCACTATCGGTAAGCACCAAACAGCAACGCTCCATCATCATTACAAATTCAAAATAGTCCAAAGGTTCAATAAAGAAGAGATTGTTACGCGGATTAGTAGCGAACAGATTATTTATTGGACCACGCACATTTGGATTCAGATGCATAGGATAGACAAAATCTACGTCTTGATAACGGTCAGACAGATAAGCCAATGCATTGCAGATATTACGGAAACCATCACCAAAATTTTCTCTTCTATGCCCCGTAACCAGTACCATCCTGCGATTTCCATCTGCCAATCTATCCAGATTATAACCCATAGATAAGATTTTCAATTTCAAGCTATCTGACAGAGTCTTATCATTATTAATTTTATCCACAACATAGTACAGTGCATCTATTACAGTATTTCCAGTTATTGTTATTTTTTCGGCCGATACATTTTCGGCTATGAGATTATTGAATCCAAACTGTGTAGGAGCAAAATTATATGTAGCTATACGACCAGTAATCTGACGGTTTACCTCTTCAGGCCAAGGACTGTAGATATCGTTTGTTCTAAGACCTGCCTCCACATGACCTACCGGTATCTGTTCATAAAATGCAGCCAAAGCAGCAGCCATGGATGTTGTAGTATCACCATGAACAAGCACAACATCAGGTTTTTCTGTACGTAATACATTACCCATACCATTTAGGACCCTTGACGTAACATCGTACAGATTCTGCCCTTTGTGCATTATATTCAAATCAAAATCAGGAGTTATTTCAAACAGTTCAAGCACCTGATCCAACATTTCACGATGTTGACCTGTAACACACACTAATGTACGAAACCTATCACTCTCCTTCTGAAGCGCCTTGACTAATGGAGCCATCTTAATAGCTTCCGGTCTTGTTCCGAACACCAGCATTATACTCTTCATAGGCTACTATTTTTTGAAAGTACCGCAGAAATCAAGTACTATTACATCGTCTCGGTAGTTTAATTCTGCAAACTCTTTATGATTGACCAAGAAAACAACAATATCAGCCTTTTCGTATGCAACCTTATAATCTGTCAGTTTAAATACGTTATGTTCTGTGATGTTTGGTTCAACCACCATAACATTACCATTATTGCAAGACTGTAACACCTTTGATGTAATAAGTTTTGCGGGCGATTCACGCAAATCGTCAATATTGGGTTTGAACGCCAGTCCCATCATTGCTACAGTTGGTGCTGTATGACGTTCCAATTCAAATTCTACCATCTTTCTGCGAATCTTCTCTGCGCACCACATAGCTTTCTGGTTATTTACATCGCGTGCCAGATTTATAATTCTGGCCTCAGCAGGGAATTTTGATGATATAAAATATGGATCTACAGCTATACAGTGTCCCCCTACTCCACAACCCGGTTGCAGTATATTTACACGAGGATGCTTATTTGCAAGTTCAATCAGTTCCCAAACATTTATACCTGCACGGTCACAAATCAGTGACAATTCATTTGCAAAAGCAATCTGCACATCGCGTGAAGCATTCTCTGTAAGTTTGCACATTTCTGCCGTTCTACAGTTTGTAGAGTGCAATTGTCCCTTTACAAAATATTGATAAAACTCTTTTGCCTTTTCCGTAGAAGCATCATCCAAACCACCTATTACGCGGTCATTATTTACCAATTCATGAATGATATTTCCCGGTAAAACGCGTTCAGGACAGTATGAAATGTAAATTTTACCCTTTAACTCCGGACGCATACCAAAGATTACTTCTGCCATCTTTTCTGTTGTACCTATAGGCGATGTAGATTCTATTACATATAAATCGCCCTCTTTAAGTAGAGGAACAACATCTTTCGTAGCCTTTTCTACAAATGATATATCCGGTTCATGATTGATATTCTTGAACGGCGTAGGAACAACTATCAAATATACATCAGATTCCTGAGGTGCCTGATAAGCCTTGAAATTGCCGGCGCCTATGACATTCTGAAGCAAATCCTCCAATCCTGGTTCTACTATATGAAGATGCCCGGCATTTGTCTCTCTGACAATTGTCGGATTAGTATCAACACCTATAACCTCTATACCGCTCTTTGCAGCTATAATTGCAGTTGGGAGTCCTATGTATCCCAACCCCATAAAACACGCTTTCATTACTAATTTCAAAAATTCTCTTGTATAGGAATGTCTCCTTTTCAAGTATTGCTATGCAAAATTAAAAAAAAACAAAAACATTCAATAAAAATCTTTAGGATTTATGTTTTGTTTTACAACCTTAGCCGGCATGCCAACAACAACAGAATTGTCCGGAACATCATTTAACACCACTGCTCCGGCACCAATTACAACATTGTTACCAATCTTAACAGGTCCTAAAATTTTTGCTCCTGTGCCTATATACACGTTATCTCCAATAACAGGCACTTCATAATGTTTAGACCTACCTCCTATTGTAACACATGTTCCAATAACACAATTTCTACCCACTACCGCTCTTGCATGAAGAACCGTAGCAATACCGTAATAACCAAACTTTGTACCTTTTCCTATACTACAACTGGCAGGTACAGAGCAATTAAAGAATAGATACTGTAATAAATATATCAACCTTGGTAACAATGGAATTTTATGTTTCCACAACCAATGTGCAAAACGATACCAGTGTATTAACATATTCTTAAATAATTTATAGTGTAACCCAAATATTCATTACAATTTTCAAACTAAGTACATCTTTAGTTAGCATACCACACTTTTATTATTCTTTTCCAAACTGAATCTATTGCATACATATCTTTTACTCGTTTTTGGGCACGCAATGACAGTTCTTTTTTTACAGAATTATTATCTATTAAATGCAGTATTTCACTCTTCAATCCACCTACATCCTTTGGTTGAACAACCACCCCCGACTGATATGTATCGCCTACTCCCAACATTTCAGGTATTGCGCCTACTGCTGATGCTATTATTGGACATCCACAAGCCATGGCCTCAATAATAACATTAGGAAAGCCTTCTGTATATGATGGAAAAACAAAAACATCACATTTAGCCATCTCTTGCAAAACCTCGTCATGGCTCTTTTCGCCAATAAAATGACACCAATCGCCTGCTCTATCCCTAACAATCGCTTTAAGTTCTGCTTCCACTTCAGGCTTTACCAACCCCACAAGAAATAAATCCACGTTGGATATTCCGGCACAAGCCTCTACAAGTTCATAAACACCCTTGGTAGGAATAACATGACCTACATAGAGCAACCTTTTCGAAATACGTTCTGTCTCTTTTGATAGTTTCAAAGCCCTTTCGGAAATATTGTCTGACAATGGATTGGGTATTTGAAAAACATTATCAAACCCATAATTATGTAACGTTTTATATGATTCATTGTCCAATACAATTGTAGCAGAAGCATTTGTCACAACTCTTTTCAAAACCTTCCAACGCCAATTGTTTGCTGCCGCCATTCCCGGTATTCTGCCACAATGAAAGTGTATTACTCCCTTTACTCCGAACCTTTTAGCCATACGCATTACTATATAATCGCGTATTATGCTTATTAAAGCACTTGAACTAAGATGCAGAACATCAAATTGTTCAGATTTTAATTTTTGTTTGGTAATACGTATCAATCGCAGATAGTCAGTTATGCCTCTCCATATACGTATTATCGGGTTTAGTTTATTATGGATGTATATGGAACGATTATAAGGCAGAAGCGTTATCTCCACATTGTCCAACTGTGTAGAGCTATAGTCCATTATATTTTTGGTCCAGACTGCTATACCACCTTTATTTTTACAATCTCCTGTTTCAAATGGAGAACATAACAACACTTTCATACTATTTCAATTCTTTATTAGGAATAATATTAGTACACAATCTACGGTCAAATCTTACCGAAATACATTTAGATGGTTTAAGAATACCGAATTCTGAACTAATCTCAACGTTTTCAATATTAATAGCAGTTGCTCCGTCAAACTCTAAACATGCAAGCGATGTTAGTACTTTATTGTTCTGCACATCAACTACTTGCACTGTTTCTGCTAAATGAAAGCGTGCCTCCCTCACTCTTTTTTTATTACCTTTTACAACATCTGTTATCTCAAATCTGTCATCCATAGAGTTAAATTCGCGTTCACACTCTATTCCTAGCCTTTTATATCCATTATGTGAAGCTCTAATAGAACTCGGCCATCTATCCAATATCTTTACAGTAGCACGTCTGGCACAACGAAACGCGCCCCACACCTGACTGCTATTCTGCCCATCAATACAAACTGTATTATGAGCCTTTGTAGAACGTTCATACTCTCTACGTTCACCGGCAGTATAAACAGATGTTCCTGTATCTACAATAAATGGTTTATTGGCTATGTTCATAACAAAACTAAAGGTATCTGCATGACTATGACCCAGATTATATGAAGGACCTAATTGACCCACATCGGCCACCACCTGATAAGATTTAGTACGCCATCTTTTATATCCGCTTTCATATAACGGCAAATACTTCAATTCCACTTCTAATCTCCATGCATAATCTCTTAATTCAGCAATGGTTGGAGCTATTCCATTGGCAGCATCGTTAAACAGAGGAATTTGGTCTCCCTCTATCATTATAGATTCAAGCCATTGCATCATTGAAGCCATTGGATTATAAAGTTCAGCTGCAAATTCAAAGTATTTGGAAGGTACAAGCACATTCCAGCAATCCATCAATCTGTCCAATATAATACAATGATACATTGGGCTCAGTTCAAAATGAGCTCCATCTGATAGTATCTGTTCCTTCAACTCTCTTTTAAGAATCCTTTTAGCTTTTCTAAAGAATCTATCATCTTCAAAATAGCATGCTGCAAACATCAATGAGAATCCATTCTCAAGATAGTGATTAGCTTTAAGATGACGTTCCGTATTGCGCATCAGTACTTTATATTGTGAATAGAGTGCTGTATCTATTTTCCGCAGCTGTTCTTCTGTAAATTCATCATAGTGCAAAGAAACAAATTTAATCCAGTTTATACCGCGTAAGGATATAGGATATGGGTGGTCTGCTATACTGTTATTGTCAATATCAGTAATAAATCTTTCTATCCAGGAATAACCTTCAGACAGTGTCATTGAATCCTGTAGCAGAAAATCCATATAGTTCAGATTGTAGCACCACAAATCACCGTTGGATTTATCGTCCCATTTTCCTGTAAACTTACTTTCAATATTCAAAAAAGAGAATAAATCATCGCCTTTGTAGGATTGTGATTTATCTATCCATTCTGTCAGAAAGCCTAATTTGTTACCCTTTTTGTACAATCTATAACTACGCCTACAACCCAATATTGAGCGTACCTTGTTACGTACCTTGTAATAGACCTGAAAGAATATCTGACCTAACGTCAGATAACGTACCGTGTTCAAGAATCTAACTATTTTCATATAATTAATTGTTTTTAAAATAGTTATTATCTATCATCAAAGCCTGAAAATCGTCTCTGCTAACCCCATATTTAGTCTTGGCCTCTCTATTTAAACGCTTTAACATCTTTATAGAGAGAGTTAGTGAATGGTTCACACTTTTAAAATAACGAAAGGCATTAATCATATAGAGAAACTTCATGAATACATAAACAAACTTTGGATAGTGTATTCTCAACAATATTAATCTGTTTAGATAGTACATATAGTATTTTCCTACATTAGTACTCATTTTTTTCCTGGCTCTGCCCACCTTATGATAAATTTGTGATGTAGGTACACATGCCATTTTTACTCCTTTCTTTTTCATTCTTAGAGAGAAATCAAAATCTTCCTCTCCAAAAAAGAAACGATCTGTAAAGATATTGTTGTCAATATCTAACAATTCGGGATAGAAGTACATAGCGCAGCCCGATATAAATGTTATAGGAAAATAATCAATACCATCAAGTAGAGTTCCGGACTTATCGCCGTAATACTTTTTATGTTCACCAATTTTTATCAAGCCGCCACATTCCCAAATAAGATTCTTATCGTGAAAATAGTTAATGCGTGGAGTAAGTACTCTATATTCGGGATGTTCAGTAGAAAACTTCTGTAATTCTTGTAAAAAATGTGGATCTACCTCTGTATCGTTATTAAGAAGCATGATGCTGCTTGGTGCAAACTGCATAGCATATTGCACACCCTTATTGTTTCCAACGGCAAATCCATAATTGTCGTCTAAAGCAAGTATATCTATGCGATTCTTGTCACTATGTTGTTGCGCAAAATCATTGAGACGCAGAACTGAATCGTCTGTAGATGCATTGTCAACCACCACAACAAAAAAATCGCCATCAGCCTTCAATAAAGAATTCAAACAGGCCAATGTATCGTCCGCACCATTCCAATTTATCAATATTATAGCTGTCATAATGATTTCTTGATTCTAATTAGTCCAAATAGGCAAAGTAGCATAAGAAGTCCTTCCGATGCTGACAACGATATGGCCCCGGCAAACGCTCCACAACTGTTTGCAAGAAGGGTGGTCAACAAACAACTAAAGACACCTGTTATTATTACCGATTTAAAGAAATAGGACTGTTTATTCATATTAACCAGGCCCACTATACCTACTAAATAATTCACTTCACCGAACAGGATTACAAGTACCATAATTCGTATAAGTGGAATACAATTTATAAACTTATCGCCATAATTGCCTCTAAATATATTGAATATATCCGGAATCCAAGGCGCTATAATAAAGACAAACAGTGCCACCAACGATGCAAAGCCCACAAAAGGCAGTATCATTCTGTTCATTGTTTTTATATTAGTCTCCTTATTTCCATCTTTGAATCTGGCACTTATATGTGGGAATAGAGCCTGTGCAGCCGGTAGGATAAATGACTGAACACCATGAATAATTTTTTCCGCAGCAGAAAATATACCTACAGCTTCATTCGATACCAGATGTTTTAGAATAATGATATGAGCATTTCTATACAGATTCATACCAAAGGTCGATCCAAACATGGCTTTACCGTCTTTCAGTTGCAATTTCATTTCCGAATATTTCGGCATAGACAATTTTACATTAAACTGTTTACGGGCAACAATAAGACTCAAAACACCTGCCAACAGATAACCACAGGAATTTAAGAGTATAAGAATGTAGAAATCGTCTGAATCACGTATAACAAAGAACACTAATACTGTAAAAAGAATTTTTGAAGATGAATTTACAAGAGTCATAAATTTCATCTTCTCCATCCCCTGGAATAGCCAAATAGGAGTAACAATATCGCCCACTATCATACCTAATCCCAACAGAAACATTTTAAATCCTATCTGCTCTTCGAATACCATATTTGAAAACAATATTACCAAGAGGACCAAAGAAGTTGCTATAAGGACCTTACATCCAATAACGGCATTATATATACGGTTAACGGCATCTATATCATCACGATTTTCTGAAATCTGTTTTGTGGCAGTGTAGTTAAAACCGTATGTGCTAAACAGGATAATATACTGTATAACAATAAAAACATACGAATAGATTCCATAGTTAGCTTCCCCTACCACACCCATAATATAGGGCAATGTAACAAGCTGAAGTACTATGTTTATAGCATTCAGTGCCGAAAGTGAGAAGAAGTTCTCTATTACCTGTTTATATCTTTTTATATCCATTGAGTTAGAAATCGAATGAGACGTTCATATCATTTTCTATATATTTCTCTCTATGATTATCTATCTTAGGATTTAAAACAGAATAATAGGGAGAATAACGATCGTAGAATTGGGTTCCCGGATATGCATCAGATTTATCACGGACGTAATAAAATGTGTAGTTAAATACCAACAGACATAGAGAAAGCGATAATACAACATGCGAAATCTGGCTGATTTTAAAATCCACATTGCTTATAAAGTAATAGATTGTATGAACCATATACACTATTACAAATGGAATAAAGTAATTTACAAGTCTGCCAAAACCGGCAAATCCCATTGACATGGCATAAGCAAAGACAACACCCATAATTATGGGAGTAAAGTTATCATGGTAGTTAATTGGGTATCTCTCTCTAATGAATATCATTCCCAAAACAGGTAAATATAGTATAAGCTGAGATATCATACCATTAAGATTTGTCTCTATATCAAGATACTTCTCTATCAACATACCAAACTGTTCATCCAACGGCAACATTGAAATAACTATGGATACAATATTCACTACATTCAGCACTACTATCACAGCAAGCATTATTATCAGTTGCCACTTCCATGATGGTTTTTTAAAGAATATATACAATAGTGGTAACACTAACATTATCAATGCTGAAAAGTGGATTGCAACAGCCACAGCACAACCTATAAAGTAAGGGATATATTTTTTTTCCTCTAACCAACCGGTCATTAACATCAGAATACTGATACATAGAATTTCACGCATTATCTCCATATTGAAGTAACAATAATAGCCTACATAATAGACCAATATTGCAGAGAAATAGTATGATGGAGAATATTTTTTGAAAAAGCTAAAGAAGACACAATTCACAAAAACAGCCTGTATCATCTGGAACACCCAGAATTCATCACTTATGCTTTTGGGTATTGATGTATATACATACCATAGCGGATTGTACAAAGCTGTTTCAAAATCAAAATATTTTAACTCATCAAAAGCGGGCCATTCATTGTACATTGACATGTACATAAGGGTATCCCCACCCACTCTATAGCGTAATCCGGCCAGAAGAATAAGAACTATCAGATTAAAATAATACCACTTATTCTCTCCACCGCTTTTGGCCATCAAATCGTATTTAACAACCGGTATAAGCAGCAGTATAAATACGACTACATATATCACACGTCAGATTTAAACAGTTTCTTCCAAATATTTATTACAGGTTCTTTCAACAAGACGTATGCAACTGCAACCACACCACCCAAAACAGTGTAAAGAAACATAATCATCAACTTACGCATTGTTGAAGGAAGCGCCGGAACAGCAGCCGGTTTCAAAGTTGTGAAAGCGGGTGTATATTCCTGTACCTTGGCTTTTGCCAGCAATAGTTGCTGTGACCATTGGGTATAAAGTGTATTCTTCAAATCCTTGTCGGCCTCAAGACGTTCCATTTCAACCAAAAAACGTTCCTGCGTTACATTACGATGTCTATCTGCATAGATTGCGTATGCTTCCTGGGCCTGTTCGTAATCGGCTTTGGCTTCATTATACAGTTTCTCTATGTAGATACAGTCATCCATAGCTTTTTTTGTTCTATACTCTGTGATACGCTGTTGCAAACGGTTCATAATAGTATCGGTCATGGTAGCAGCAATCAAAGGATCCTGATCTGTATATGACAATGTAATGACTTCTGTCTTTTTATCAACAAACACAGATATAGAGTTGCTGAGATTCTCTATCATAACCATTTGGTTTTCTGATAGTCTGTATGGGTCAAACACAGCAGGATTACCACCTGCAGATGGTTTTGAGAACAGGTTTTTCACACCTTTCATAGCCTTTTTTGGCAAAGCTTTTATGTGATCAACCCACGATTTCTTCTGCAATTTACTCTTGTAGTAGTAGTATGTTGTATCTATGGAACCATCTAATGATTGCACTCTTACATCGAAAAGCGATGAAAGAAAGGGCAATGACTGAATAATGTCTGGATAGAGAATAGGATATATAGCATCACCTCCTGACATTGCAGCCATATCTATACCTACCATCGCAGCAAGAGAACCCAGACCGGCACTCACAGAAGACCCGGCAGCTTCAGGTGCCACCACAATTTCTGATGTGTACTCTTTGATGGTGCTGAATGCCATTATCACACCAAACACAAAGAATAGTGAACTAACCACCAAAATAAATTTCCATTTGGAAAACAACTTTGATATGACTTGCAAAAGATCTGCTTCTTTAAGTAATTGTTTCTTTTCGTTCTGTTCTTCCATAACTATAAAGATTTTCAAACAACACTATCTAAAAAGATTAAGCAATGCAATAACGACTGTAGCCAACGATGCCGATGTTGAACTCAAACTGAGAATTTCTGATGTAGTCATACCATCGCGTTCACCCTTTGAAGGCACCACTATTTCGCAGCCTGGCTGAATCAGTCTGGAAGATGCCTTCCTTGCCTTGGCTACAGAACCATTCATATAGATAACGTATGCCTTGCTCTTTTTGGCATTTTGGGTATATCCACCGGCCTTATCGACATAATACTTCAAACGTTTACCCTGATTATAAGAAATTGTGTTAGAATACATAACTTCACCATTCATCTTTACCGTGTTAGTAAATTCCGGCACAATTATACGGTCTCCGTCACGCAAAGTAATATCTTCATCGCCACCCGGCTTCTCCATTGCCCTTTTCAGGTCTATACCCACATAAAAAGTGGTAGCCATATCAATTGATGCCAACGCAAGAGAATCGTCTGCCGATATTATCTTTGCAAGATCCTTCATGCGCATACGTTCCTCTTCCGTCATAGTTCGTTCCAAACGTGCACCTTCAGGATAAGCTTCTGAGGTAAACAAACCGGCACGTTCAATCAAATCGCTAAGACGTTCGTTGTTGGTTTTTAGTGAATAGTTACCGGGGAACAGAACTTCACCATCTACTATAACACGTTTCACATCAATATGGCCCGGACTTTTACGTACATAAACTTCGTCAAAAGGTTTCAAAGTGAAGTCGTTTGCCATTATTTTCAGATTCTCATCTATGCTGAATGAATAGATTTCAGAAATAGTATCAGATGCTGTTATTGCATTCCTGTCACTCTTTTTGCGAACCACATCAATTTTGGATATTGAAGCAGATTCCTTTAAACCGCCTGCCTGTAAAATAAGGTCTTCAATATGAGTATTATCAGAATACTGATATTTACCCGGGAACAACACTTCGCCATATATCTGCAATACAGGCACCTCTCTTACATCAAACAGACTTGGTATAAACAAAACATCACCGTTTCTGAGTTCAATATCTGCTACATTTCCGGCCAGCAAACCCTCTATATCTACGGATTGATTGACCAAAGTCTTATCCGGATTTGTACGATTCAAAAGAGCGCGACCCATAAAAGCATCTTCGCGAATGCCACCTGCTATTTCAACAAGTTCTTTTACACTGTTTATATTATCGTCTATCTGGAACTGTCCCGGACGATATACCGCACCTCTAATCTCTGCCATATTGGCAAAAGTAGTCTGTATGGAATCCACATATATGGAATCGCCATCTGTCAGAAGGAAAGAGGAGTGTTGTTCTACAGGCACAGTAAATATTTGACGTTGCAATTCACCCATACGAATAACACGTAAATCCTTTTTGTAAGCATCGGCAGAAAGACCTCCGGCATACTCCACAAGCTGTTGCAGAGATTCGGTCTCTTTCATTTCATATAACATAGGACGACGTATTCTACCCTCTATGGCAACCATGGTTTTGTATGGTGATACAATAATAACATCATTATCGTTAAGACGTATATCTTTGGACAAGTTACCATTATGCAGGTAGTCATATATATCTACAGATGCTATCTCCTTATTATTACGGTATAGCTTGATATCACGCATTGTACCCAAATCATTCACACCGCCAGCCATATAAAGAGCATTGAAGATTGTGGCAAATGATGACAAAACGTATGTTCCGGGATTTTCCACTTCGCCCATTACATTAACCTGAATTGAACGTGCCTGACCCAATGTGAGATTGATTTCTGAACTCTTGTTTTCATCATCAAGACCTGCATATATCTGACCGAAAACTCTTTTAATATGTTTATTGGCTTCGGAAACTGTCATTCCATTCAAATAGACCGGTCCCAGATTTTCTACCATAATACTGCCATCGGGCGATATTATCTCTCTGACTGTCATCTGCGATGCCCCCCAAATATCAATTATCACCTCATCGCCGGCACCTAATTTGTAATCTTTAGGTGTGGCAATATTCATACTTGGTTCAAAAGAGAGTTCCTTATTCTGAAATATGCTGTGACCATATATTTCCCTTTTCAGAGGCATAAATGACTGCTTTAGCAGGTACATGGAATCTATAAAAAGAAACATTGATTCATTATACATTACCTGCAACTTTTCCTCTTCGGACATCTTTGTTGCCTCTTTTCTCTCATCTTCTGTCTGTATAAGATTCAGAGTGCTGTTAGCTGAATTTCTGGTACGAGACTGTACAGTTTTATCACCAGACAAAGTATTGCCCATTATACCTGTTGACTGCTGCTTTTCGTACTTTTCACGCATTGACTGTAGCTGCTGTATAGTAACACCACGTCTATTCAATTCGTAAACTATCTGTTCTTGTGGAACACCCTTTTCTTGTTGTTCCGTAATAAACTCTATTATTCTATCCTCTGACATCTGAGCCGATACTGTCAGCGCAGCAGATGCAAGCAACATAATAGACAACAACACCCTTTTAATCATATTGTCTTGTTTAAAATTTCTTACCACTTACTATTGACAAAACTGTCTTTACAATAATTTTCAAATCAAGGAATAATGACCTGTTATCCAGATAATCAAGGTCATATTCCAATCTTTTCAACATCTTATCCATTGTATCGGTATAACCGTTGTATATAGTAGCATAAGATGTTATACCCGGACGCATCAGATAGACATAATGATAGTTATCTGTCTCTCTGTTTATCTGATCTATAAAATACTGACGTTCAGGGCGTGGTCCTACAAAAGACATATCGCCCTTCAAAACATTCCAAAGTTGTGGAAGTTCATCTAAATGATGAGCACGCAGGAAGCGTCCGAATGGAGTCAAATGTCTGTTTCTCTCCTCTTCAAGACGTGGAATACCATCCGATTCTGCATTGACATGCATTGTTCTGAACTTGTATATCATAAATGGCTTTCCTTTGTAGCCTATTCGCTCCTGCTTGAATATTATCGGTCCATCATCAAAGAGCAATACTATAGAAAATATCAACATCAATGGGGAGAGCAAAAGCAGACCCATAAAGGAAAACACTATATCAAAAGTACGCTTCAGGAATCTCTGAGACTTTGACATCGCATCAAAATGTTCTTTCTCTTTTCGATTACCCTTATAGCTGTTTATCTTGTAATTCTGCATAATATTTCTGTTACATATAGTAAACGAAGAATGGCTGTAAAAATTGTATAAACATCCTAAAAAACCACAACTTCTTAAAGTATCACCAAAAAACCGTACCTTTGCAACGCAATTCGGTTATTGGTTATGCCATTTCCGCCTAAAATTGCGCAAATTTAGTGAAATACAGTATAATAAACAAATACATTTAAAAATGAAAGCATTTGTATTCCCGGGTCAGGGTGCCCAATTCTCAGGAATGGGTAAAGACCTTTATGAACAACACGACATTGTGAAACGACTATTTGATGATGCAAACAATATTCTAGGTTTTGACATAACCGGAATAATGTTTAATGGCAGTGATGAGGATTTACGTCGTACAGACATAACCCAACCGGCAGTATTTATACATTCTGTAGCTGTTGCACGTGCCATGGCTGATGATTTCAAACCCGATATGGTGGCAGGTCATTCACTTGGTGAATTTTCAGCGCTGGTAGCAGCAGGTGCATTATCATTTAAAAGCGGTCTTGAACTTGTAGCAAAACGTGCCAATGCCATGCAAAAGGCTTGCGAAATGGTACCAGGCACAATGGCAGCCATAATCAATTTGGAAGACGATAAAATTGAATCAATATGTAAATCTTTATGCGACAAAGGTTTAACAGTTGTACCAGCCAACTACAACAGCCCCGGTCAAGTAGTAATTTCAGGTTCAAAAGAGGCTATTGAACAGGCTTGCCCACTTATGCTTGAAGCAGGTGCCAAACGAGCATTGCCACTGGTTGTAGGCGGAGCATTCCATTCACCGCTTATGACCCCTGCTAAAGATGAACTGGCTAAAGCTATTGCAGAAACAGAATTCAGCAATCCAATATGCCCTGTTTATCAGAATGTTGATGCCTTGCCTCACACCAATGCAGAAGAGATAAAACAGAATCTGGTAACTCAGCTAAATTCACCTGTACGTTGGACACAGAGTGTACTCAATATGGTAGCCGATGGAGCAGAAGAGTTTACAGAATGTGGCCCCGGTACAGTTTTAACCAATCTTATAAAAAGAATTCGCAAATGACAACTGATAAAATTGTCATATATCAGATATTTACCCGATTATTCTGCAATAGTGGTAACGGCAACATAACAAACGGAAGCAAAGAGACCAATGGATGTGGCAAACTAAACAGTTTTGATGAAAATGTTCTGCAGACTATCAGAAAACAGGGAGTTACACACATTTGGTTTACTGGCTTGATAGCCCACGCATCACGTACAGACTACAGTAGATATGGCATACCTACGTCACATTCTGCTACAGTCAAAGGTAATGCGGGTTCTCCATACGCCATAAGAGATTATTTTGACATTGATCCCGATTTGGCTGTAAATGTACGTTGCAGAATGAAGGAGTTTACCAATTTGGTGGACCGCGTTCACGCTCAAGGAATGAAGTTCATTATGGACTTTGTACCTAACCATGTAGCTCGCGAATACAAATCTGTAAAACGCCCAAAAAAGTACGATGAATTGGGCGAAAATGACCATAAGGAGTATAGTTTTTTCAAGGATAACAACTTTTACTACATACCCGGAGAAAAGTTAGCAGGTGCAGTAGATTGGGAGGGTTATGTAGAAGAACCTGCAAAAGCAACAGGTAATGACCGTTTTGACGCCTACCCCAACCTGTTTGATTGGTACGAAACAGTAAAGCTAAATTATGGCGTTGACTATAAGAATCAGACCAATCACTTTGACCCTATACCTGATACCTGGTTTAAAATGAGAGATATACTATTGTACTGGGCAGAAAAAGGCATAGACGGTTTTCGCTGCGATATGGTAGAAATGGTTCCTGTTGAATTCTGGCATTGGGCAATAGAAGAGATAAAACAGAAGTATCCGCACATAATTTTTATAGCAGAGATCTATAATCCCGGTGCATATTCTGCATACACACAATATGGACACTTTGACTATCTGTATGATAAGGTTGGAATGTATGATACTCTTCGTGCTATAACTGTAGGCTCGCAATCTGCTACAGCTATCACATCTTGTTGGCAAAACATAGGTGAAAACGGCGAAAAGATGCTCCATTTTATGGAAAATCACGACGAACAGCGCATAGCATCAGATTTCTTTGCTGGAAATGGAATTAAAGGACGTCCGTCTATGGTTGTATCAGCCTGTATTGATAAATGTCCTATTATGTGCTATGCCGGCCAGGAGTTAGGCGAAAGAGGCATGGACAACGAAGGTTTCAGCGGAACTGACGGCCGAAGCACAATATTTGATTATTGGGCTCCTGACACTTTGTCAAGGTGGTATAAAGATGGAGAACTGTCCGACAAACATCTTACCAGAGAAGAGATTGATTTAAAATCATTCTACAGCAGGTTATTTAATATATGCACCACAGAAAACGCAATAAGTAAAGGTCTGTTTTTCGATTTGATGTATGTTAATCCTGATTCCGAGCAGTTCAATGCACATAAGGAGTACGCTTTTTTAAGAAAGTACAACAATGAAATGTTACTTATTGTAGCGAACTTCAGTGACAAAGCGCAACAATCACAAGTAGTAATTCCAGAACATGCATTCAATTATCTACAGATAGAAAACAGAGGCAGAGTAAATGCAGTAGAATTGTTCACAGGGCAGAATGTAACAATAGATTTGCAACCAAATTCACCTGTCAACGTACAAATTCCGGCAAACGGCGCCATAATACTTAAATGTAAGGCATAAACTTCATTAATAGCTATAATTAAGAAGCCTGCAAACTTTTCAGTATGCAGGCTTCTACTATATATCAATTCAATTTTTTATTTGAATTCATCCCAACTCTTAATTGGAATATCGTTCACATCGAGAGTACAGAATGCATTGATAAAGGCATCAGCCAATCTTGCATTTGTAATAAGAGGTATATTCAAATCTACTGCAGCACGACGAATCTTGTAACCATTTGACAATTCGTGTTGTGTAAGATCCTTTGGAATATTAACCACCATATCTATCTCCTTATTGTGCAACATTTCCAATGCTTGCGGATGCTGTCCCTCTTCACTTGGCCAATAAACACGTGTATTCTGTACACCGTTTTCTGTCAGGTATTTGGATGTACCACCTGTTGCATATAGGGTATATCCCTTTTCGCTCAACAGTTTTGCAGCATCAAGCATATCTGCCTTCTGTTTTGCAGAACCTGTTGATAGTAAGATATTCTTTGCCGGAATACGATGACCTACTGAAAGCATAGATTCAAGAATTGCATAACGAGAATCGTCGCCCAAACAGCCTACTTCACCTGTAGAAGCCATATCCACACCCAGTACAGGGTCAGCTTTCTGCAATCTGTTGAATGAGAATTGTGAAGCCTTAATACCTACATAATCTACATCAAACAGGCTCTTTTCAGGAACTTCCACTGGAATACCCAACATAACCTTTGTAGCAATCTCTATAAGATTAATCTTAAGAACCTTACTAACAAATGGGAAACTTCTGGAAGCACGTAGGTTACATTCAATAACTTTAATATCATTCTCTTTTGCAAGATACTGGATATTGAACGGACCGCTAATCTGAAGTTCTTTTGCAATCTGACGGCTGATACGTTTAATACGTTTCACAGTCTCAACATAAAGTTTCTGAGGTGGGAACTGTATGGTAGCATCACCTGAATGAACACCGGCAAATTCTATATGTTCACTTATTGCGTATGCTATAATTTCACCATCCTTAGCTACAGCATCCATTTCAACCTCTTTGGCATGTTCAATGAAACGGCTTACTACAACAGGATGCTGTTTTGAAACATCGGCAGCCAACTGCAAGAAACGCTCCAATTCATCCTGATTGCTGCATACATTCATTGCAGCACCTGAAAGGACGTATGAAGGACGCACCAATACAGGGAAACCTACTCTGTCAATAAACTGTTTAATGTCATCCATTGATGTCAATTCGCTCCATTCCGGCTGATCAACCCCTATTCTGTCAAGCATAGCAGAGAATTTCTCTCTATCTTCCGCATTGTCTATACACTTTGCAGATGTACCAAGAATAGGAACATTCATACCATCAAGACGCATTGCAAGGTTATTTGGAATCTGACCACCGGTAGATACTATCACACCATACGGATTTTCCAACTCTATAACGTCCATTACACGTTCAAATGACAATTCATCAAAGAAGAGACGGTCACAAACGTCGTAGTCAGTAGAAACTGTTTCAGGATTACAGTTAATCATAATATTTCTATAACCCTCTTTACGTACTGTATTCAAAGCTTGAACACCACACCAGTCAAACTCTACTGATGAACCAATTCTGTATGCACCGGAACCAAGTACTATAATGGATTTCTTATCGTCCATAAATGGAATATCGTGAGCACAACCATTATATGTCATATACAGATAATTGGCCTGTGCTGCATATTCGCCACCTAATGTATCAATCTGCTTAACGTATGGAAGAACGCCTAACTGTTTACGCAGGTTACGAATTTCCAAAATACCCTGTTCAGAACCTACTTTCTTCTCAATACCTAAAGCACGAGAAATCTGGAAATCGGAGAAACCGGCACGTTTCGCCTTTTTAAGCAGATCCTTGCTAAGATTTTCAATACCGTTTACAGCGTGCAGTTCAGCTGATATATCTGTAATTTTCTTCAAACGATTCAGGAACCACTTATCTATTTTAGTAAGTTCATAAATCTTATCTATTGAATAGCCGCTTTCAAGAGCCTGACTGATAGCAAACAGACGTTTATCTGTAGGTTCTTTCAGAGCCTGATCCAAATTCTTGAAAGTAAGAGTTTTATTCTCTACAAAACCGTGCATTCCCTGGTTAATCATACGGATACCCTTCTGAATAACCTCTTCGAATGAACGACCTATAGACATAACTTCGCCCACAGATTTCATACTTGAACCAAGTTCTTTATCTACACCATGGAATTTTGAAAGGTCCCAACGTGGAATCTTACAAACCACATAGTCAACAGATGGTTCAAAGAAATCGGTTGTAGTCTTTGTTATTGAGTTCTTCAATTCATACAGGCTATAGCCCAAGCCCAACTTACAAGCCACAAATGCCAATGGATAACCTGTAGCCTTTGAAGCAAGAGCAGACGAACGGCTAAGACGAGCATTAACTTCAATTACACGATACTCTTCAGACTGTGGATCGAAAGCAAACTGAATGTTACATTCACCTACTATACCCACGTGACGAGCCACACGTGTACCTATTTCACACAGTTTCTGAACTTCATGTGCGGTTAATGTCTGTGTAGGAGCAACTACAATACTTTCACCGGTATGTATTCCCAGTGGATCGAAGTTCTCCATGCTACATACTATAATGCAGTTATCATTTTTATCACGAACAATTTCAAATTCAATCTCTTTCCAGCCTTTCAAGCTCTTTTCTACAAGAATCTGAGGTGAGAATGAGAACGATTTTTCAGCCAGTTTGTTAAGTTCCTCTTCATTATCGCAGAAACCTGAACCCAGACCTCCAAGTGCGTATGCTGAACGGATAATTACCGGATAACCCAGTTCTTTTGCTGCTGCACGCGCATCTTCCATACTCTCAACAGCATGCGACTTAATAGTTTCAACTCCTATTTCATCCAGACGTTCTATAAAGAGTTCACGGTCTTCGGTATCCATTATGGCCTGTACCTGTGTTCCCAACACCTGAACATTATACTTTTCAAATACACCTGCCTGATATAAAGACACGCCACAGTTTAATGCGGTCTGTCCACCAAATGCCAAAAGTATTGCATCAGGACGTTCTTTTGCTATAACTTTCTCTACAAAGAAAGGAGTTACAGGAAGAAAATAAACCTTATCGGCAACACCTTCACTGGTCTGAACTGTTGCAATATTTGGATTTATAAGAACAGTCTCAATATTCTCCTCCTTCAAAGCCTTTAACGCTTGAGAACCTGAATAGTCAAATTCACCTGCTTCACCTATCTTCAGGGCACCAGAACCCAGCAGAAGCACCTTGTTTATCTTTTTATTATCAGTCATAGTCAAAAATTACAGTTTAGAGATAAAATCATCATAGATAAAGCTCACATCTGTATCTATCACGTCCGATTCAGAATGGAACATTGTTCCTACCCATGGTTTAAGAGTATGATAAATACCCTCAATAGAACCGTCATGCAGATTCTTCATATAGACCTTCCAATGGCCTACAATAGATTCTTCCCTTATTGCATAGTTATGATTCTGGGTTGTTATATAGCAACGATCAGTTCCTGCCAACTGTACAGGCTGATTATGTGTATGATGACCGAACTTCAGTTTATATGTATCCATACCTGCAGCAAGTCCTAACAATAAGCATCCCATATCTATACCAAGCACAGGTTTGTCCGCTTTTTCGGCCATAGCCTTCTGTATAATTGCTATTGTTTCACCGCAGTAGCTTGGATTACCAGGTCCATTACTTATAAACAGGCCATCATAATCCATAGATGTAAAATCGTAATTCCAAGGAACACGAACTACTGTTATATCTTGTTGCAACAGGCAACGTAGTACACTAGCGCGTATTCCGCAATCCAACACAACTACTGTTTTATCTTTTCCGGGCTGATAAGTAATAGGTTCTGTACAAGAAACTTTACTTATAAGATTAGTGTATGAATATTCAGCAGGTTTTGGCATATTTTCAAAGACCACTCTGGCAGCCATGCAGCCATGCAGTCTGATATGTTTTGCCAATTCGCGAGTATCAACACCACTAATTCCTACCACCTTTTCACGAATCATCCACTCTTCTAATGACTCTTTGGCATTCCAATGGCTATAGTATTCACTATAGTCACTAACTATAAGAGCATTGACATGAATATGGTCACTCTCAGCATTTGTAACCAAGCCATATTCATCTTTCTCCATAGGTTGAACACCATAATTACCAATCACAGGGTAAGTCATTACCAGTAACTGTCCGTCTGACGAAGGGTCGGTCATAAGTTCCGGATATCCGGTCATACTTGTATTGAACACCAATTCGCCACTTGTAGGCTGCTGATAACCAAAAGCTTCACCTTCAAAGCAGGTGCCGTCGGCTAAAATAAGTGATACTTTCATTATTTATTGTATTGTTCGTAATAATCTATAAATGCTTTATTCACAAGTAGAGTTCCACCAGGTGTAGGGAAATCACCACTGAAATACCAATCACCGGGATGGTTTGGACAAGCCTTATGTAAACCATCAAGTGTCTGATATACAATCTTAACTTCTGCCTTTACATTTGGAGGAGTAAGCAGTTCCACTATCTTATCAGAAATCTCCTCTTCTGTAAATGGTGCATATATCTCTTTAACACAATTCACGCGTTCTGCAGGTGCTTTGGTAAGTTGTTCTCTACACTTGCAGTAAACATCAGTAACAAGATGCCACATTCCACGCTCTTCAAGCAATGCCAATGCTGCTTTAAAGGCTATGAAATGATCCATACTAGACATATCAATACCGTAATAGTCAGGGTATCTAACCTGTGGTGAAGAAGATACTATCACTATACGTTTTGGCGATAACCTGTCAAGTATGTAAATAATACTTTCACGCAGTGTTGTACCACGTACTATACTGTCATCTATGATTACCAGATTATCTACATTCTTTTCCAGACTGCCATATGTAATATCATAAACGTGAGCGGCAAGTTCGTTACGGCTATTGCCAGCTGTAATGAATGTACGCAGTTTGATATCTTTCCATGCCACCTTTTCATTACGTACACGCTTAGAGAGAATACGCTCTATATCTTCCGATTTTGGATGATCACCCAAAGCCTTAATATCTTCAATCTTTTTTCTATTCAGATATTGTTCAAAACCTTCCACCAAACCAAACGATGCAACTTCGGCTGTATTAGGAATAAATGAGAATACAGCATGGTCAACATCGTTATCTATTGCTTTCAAAACCGGTTCAACAAGCTGACGTCCCAACTCCTTTCTTTCCAGATAGATATCGGTATCGTTTCCGCGGCTAAAATAAACACGTTCAAAAGAACAGGAGAGCATGGCTTTTTGAGGAATAATCTGTTCCAAACGCATTTCACCCTTTTTATTGATAAGAATAGCCTGACCGGGTTGTAATTCATGAACCTTATCTGCTTCAATATTCAACGATGTTTGAATAGCAGGACGTTCCGATGCTACAACTATAATCTCATCGTCTTTATACCAAAATGCTGTTCTTATGCCCCATGGGTCACGTATTGCAAAAGATTCGCCACTACCGGTAATACCACCTATTACATAGCCACCATCCCAAACAGGACTTGATGTAGCAAGCACATTTGCCATATCTACATTCTCGTCTATGAAGTTTGTAATATCAACACCTTGCAATCCCTTTTCTTCAGCAATCTTAAACACTCTTTCCACCTCTCTGTCCAGACGATGTCCAACCTGTTCCAGCATAAAATAGCTGCTGGTATAACTTCTTGGATGCTGTCCTTTAGAGATTATCTCCTGAAAGACTTCGTGTTCATTTGTTATAGTAAAGTTACCGCATAGGGCCAGATTCTTGGCGCGCCAGTTATTTCTTCTTAAGAAGGGATGAACATCCGATATTGAGTTGCGTCCACCCGATGAGTAGCGTAGATGACCCAGATAGAGATCTCCTATAAACGGATAGTTTCTCATTACATATTTATCGCTGGCCAACTGTTCAGGAGTAGCTTTAGCCAACTGCGACTGAATTCCATCAAAAATTTCACTGATGGCTCCCGCTCCCAACGCTCTTTCACGATACATATAATCTTCACCCGGATTTGCAACAAGTTTAACAGCTGCTATACCGGCACCCTCCTGACCACGATTCTTCTGTTTCTCCATCATCAGATAGAGACGACTCAAACCATACTGAATGGAGTTATACTTCTTTCTATAATGGCTCATTGGCTTAAGAAGCCTTACCATTACCATTCCGCAATTATGCCTCAACGGTTCCATCGATCTTTTACTTTATATTAGTTACCAATTATACAAGTAAAAAAAAAGAGAATATGCAATATGCAGACTCTCCTTCAAAAAAACAGGGACAATTGTTGCTTACAAACAATATCACTTCTATGTATTGTAAATATGTCCATCTGTTTCTGTTTCATAATTCGTGTGCAAAATTACTCTTTTTATTTTAATAATATCATCCTACCTAAAAATTGTTTTCAACAATATCACAATTTTTTTCTATCTTCGCAGTCGATTTTAAAAGCCGAAATAGCTCAGTTGGTAGAGCAACGCATTCGTAATGCGTAGGTCACGGGTTCGAGTCCCGTCTTCGGCTCTACGACCGAAGACGGGACTAATCCTTATCTACTTTGGCATCCTAACGGATGCGTCCTTCGGACCAATTAATCTTCGATTAATAAGACCTTTTTTATATTGGCTTCCTCCGGAAGCGTCCTACGGACCAATTAATCTTTTATGGCTCTATTAGCCGAAGACGGGACTATTCCCCACCAACTATTTTTTGCGAGAGTCTTTCCAGATTTCGTAGCTATTCATTAAGTTTTGCCAAATAATATAGGCTGTAGGCGCTACTGTGGACATTGGGGTTAAGTATGCCATAGCCAACCATATAGCAATACCGGTATTTTTCTGGCCCATCATTTGCCTGCCGGCAACCATATCACCATATTTAGTACCCAATTTCCTTCCTAAAGAGAACTGTACTATACAAATCAACAATGCCCCAACTATCATTATAAGTTCCAACAGGTAATTACTATTCTCCTGTATCATTATGGTATGAATAGTAGAACCAATAAGCACCATCATACATACAGCCCACAGATAGAATGATACTGGCTGCAACCTTTTCACTACTTCGAACCCTTTTGGAGTATATTTCTTTATTAACAACGAGATAACAATGGGCAAAATCAACAGCATTAGAGTGCTTTTTGATATATGCAGAAACGATGTAAAAAACGTAACTCCGGAATCGGGCATAATAATACTGAAAAAGAGCGGTGCAAGCAAAGCAACTACAACATTACTAATTAGCACGTAAGTTGTCATAACCGTTACATTTGCTCCTAATAGCCCACCCACAACAGGCGATGCTGTGGCTACGGGTGCGAACACACAAATCATCAGACCCTGCGCCAATTCTTCGTTTATAGGACGTAAAACTAAATAAACTGCCACTCCTACCAAAATCTGAAAGAGTAACAAAATGCCATGCATAGGATGTAACTTTACATCTTTAACAGATATTTTGGAACAAGTAAAAAACATCATACCAAAGAGCAGATATGGCACTAAGAAACGGTATGATGATAAAAAGTCATGAAAAAGCAACCCCGCCGCTATTGCGACGGGTAATGTATAACTTCTTAGCTTTTTTTCACTTATCATATATAATAAGGTGTTGGTTTAGCGTCTGTATCTATTGCCACCATGACGACCATATCCGCCAGGTCTTCTATCATCCTCTTCTTCGTCTTCCTGAACCAATTTACCATTAAATATATTCAGTTTATAGACAAAGTGAACCATAAAGTACTGGTTTATTGAATTGTATTCACTTTCACTACGGCTGGTCGCTCCTACCCATTGTGAATAGTTCTTACGCTGTCCCAAAAGGTCGAAAGCCTGTACTGATATAATTGCAGATTTGTTCTTTAGGAACGCTTTTGAAAGTTCTGCATTGATAATAAGTTCATCGGTATTATATGTATCATCATCATATCCGCGACGGCTTGTATTAAATACATCATACATCAAACGAATATCCCAAGGGAATACCACAACACCGTATGCACCAAAATTAAAGTTCCAGTTATCTATCACAGAATTTCTAACATCGTTTGTAGAATGGTTCAAAGAAGCATTACCAAACAGAGTCAATTCAAAATTTTCATCACGGAATGATGCCTGTATATTCTGTCTTGGACTTAACGACTTTGTCACAGCCTTATATGTCTCATTGTTCTGATACAAGAAACCAACCTGATTGGAATAGCTTAAATTAGTAAATAGGTTGAAGGTAAATCTTCTGTCAGGCAATGCAAAGTTACCACCTATCATACCTGATGTATTCCAGTTTCCATCAATATTTTCAGGACGAGTAGTAGATCCACCGGTTACTTCGTTATATTCCACACGGTTACTGATGCTATTGTTAGTTCTGCGATAGCTTAAATTTGTCATAAAGCTACTCTCCTTATCAACATTGAATGTATGGAAATTAAACTGTGTATTAAATGAAAATGATGGTTTCAAATTAGGATTACCCTGTGTTATATAGAGCGGATTGCTGTTATCGGTAATAGGCAACAAGTTTGTCATTGATGGTTGCGAACTTGAACCGTTTACACGGAAACGCATCTCAGTATGCTCTGTAAACATATAACGGAAATCGAATGTTGGATTCCAGTTAAACACGTTCTTTGTTAAAGAATAGTGCTCTTTCTGTGTATATTCCAAACGAGTCTGTTGTGGTTGCAGACGGATACCGGTGTTCAGACGGAACTTCTCTCTGTTAATTCTAAAACTGATTTGTGCATCGTGACGGAATGTAGTATAGCTGGCATATTTACTCAACGTAGAATCCATATACACGCGGTAGTTATCAGGTTTTTCCATAAAGCCATACCCCATATCATCAAATGCGTATGTCTGACGGTCATTTTCATTCCAGTTATAGTTAAAACGATAACTTAACTGCAAAAAGGCCTTGTCAAACAGAGGTTCTGAATACATAGCCTGTGCGCTATATCCATAACTGTTAGATGGAGTATATGTAAAACGGTTACGTACGTTCAGAGAGTCCCAAACATAATATTCTGTAGTGTTATATGAATAACTTTCGCTATTACCACGGTTAAAATCACCAGAGAGACGTATGGTAATATTTCTACCTTCATCGTTCAGACGACGGTTAAACTGCAAAGAACCACCACCTGACATATTATCGCTATTACTGGTAGAACGTCCTGTATTACGGTTCACAAATATTGAATCATATTTTGAGCGATATTCATCTTCTTCCATATCATACAGTGGATCATCCATAAAATCGTATGGATTACTGTTGAAGGTAGCCGATGCACTTTCTGAACTGCTACCTGATTTAGATGTATTAAAATAAGGTCTGATAATGATATTTGTCATTGTATCAGGTTTCCACTCTATATAGAAATTGGTACGGAATCTATCTGAATTATCTGTATTTCTACTAGAACTATTTGAGAAGGTACTTGTAGCACCATAGAAATATTCAGAATTACTTCTTGTGTTGTAGTCGTTTGCTCTGTGGCCTACGCTAACGTTACCATTAACTTCTATCTTTTCGTTTTCGTATGAATAACTTGCCGACAAATCCTGATATGTATTCTGTCCGTAGTTACCACCCCACTGACGTCCACCATTACCTATACCCTGGTCAATAACGTTACTGGCACTTGCATAAAGAGTAAACTGGTTGTGGTCGGTAAAGCGATTTGCCATAATCTGACCATTGTACAGGTTGTGTTCGCCGTAATCGGAACCATAAGCCACATCGTATGTATTCAGAAGTCCGCCCTTCATCTCTTCTTTGGTTTGAAGGTCAAAAACTGTCTGCTCTTCACCGTCATCAATACCTGTTATACGAGCTAAATCACTCTTCTTTTCGTATGTCTTCAGACGATCTATCACATTTGCAGGCAGGTTCTCCAAAAGTGTAGTTATATCATCACCCAAATACTCTTTACCATTTATAAGAATCTGAGTAACAGCTTTACCATTTACAGTAATATTACCATCGGAATCAACATCCACACCCGGCAACTTCTTTATAAGTTCTTGAACGCTGGCACCTTCTGATAGTCTGTATGCAGCACTGTTAAACATAATAGTATCTTTTACAGCCTGCACCTTTGGTACTTCTGCAGTAATGGTAGTCTCTGCCAGCAAGTTGGCATCACTAAACAGTTCTATATCTTCCAGAACAATATTACGAGCCGATTTACCGGTTATTTCCAAAGGAGTATCACTAGTCTTATAGCCTATGTAAGAGACTCTGATTACATACTTACCATTCTTTACACTTGTTGCAGAAAAGGCGCCATCCATATCAGTAACAACACCCTTTGCCTGCGAACTGTCGGGCAAAGCTAAAATTTGTACAGCAGCAATTGGGAGCGGTTCTCCGTTTTCGCCATCAATAATTACACCCGATACATTGTGATTGTTAACATTTTGTGCTTGAGCCAAAAATGGCAATGTAATAAGAACAAATAAATAAGAAAAAAAACGTTTCATATATTTAATTAGTTGACATTCAATAACATGCATAAAAAAAGCGCCTATTGCGCTACTTTGCGACTGCAAATTTGCATTCTTTTTTTCAATTTTTAATAATCTAATACGTTAAGAAATGCTATTTCTATACAAATTACCTAACTATTTAATTTTTTTGTGTACTTTTGTCAAAAACAAATTACTTTCAAAAGATGAACTTACAGGAACTTACAGATGCTATCGTTGCCGGTGATATGAATAAAGCCGTTGCAATGTCACAGCAGGCTATAGAGGGCGGATTTGAACCTCAAGCCATAATTAGCGATTACTTGATTAAAGGTATGGAGATAATAGGCGCCAGATTTGGAGAAGGAAAAGCATTCGTGCCAAACCTACTAATGTCTGCCCGCGCCATGAAAGGTTGCCTGGACTATTTGAAACCTTTAATGAAGGGCGACACAAGTATCTCATACGGAAAAATAGTTATTGGAACCGTTAAAGGCGACTTACATGACATAGGCAAGAACCTTGTTGCTTCTATGTTTGAAGGTTCCGGCTTTGAAGTAGTTAATTTAGGTATAAACGTAGATGCATCAAAATTTGTAGAAGAGGTAAAGAACCAGAATGCCGACATTCTATGTCTGTCAGCACTTCTTACTACTACAATGAACTATATGACCGATGTTATCAAGGCTATTGAAGAGGCAGGTTTAAGAGATAGCATCAAGATTATGGTTGGAGGCGCACCATTGAATGAAACCTTTGCAAATGAAATTGGTGCCGATGCTTATACAGTCGATGCTAACGAAGCTGTTATAGTAGCCAAGAAACTATTAGGAAAATAAGAGACGACATTTCACATAATTAAAGCCGGCTTGAAGATTCAATAGCCGGCTTTACTTTCATCTGTACTATTTATTTTATACGCAGTATCACATAACCATCCTTTAATCCTTCCGATTTTGCAATCACTCTTGCACCACCCTCTTTACCTTGGTTCTGGACAACCACAAGACACTTACCATAGAAGGCTTTTCTATGATTTGCCTTAAACCTCTCCATCGATATTGGACTGCCATTATCCACTCCGGCAATAAAAGCAGGTCCCTCTATTTCAAAGTTCACCAGATTTTCGGCATTAGGACACAAATTACCATCCTTATCCAGAATCTCCACTGTTATAAATGAAAGATCGGTACCATCGGCCTCAATAATCTTTCTATCGGCAGTAAGACGTATCTGATATGGATCACCTGCTGTATTTATAACCTGCTCTTTTACAGTTTTTCCATCCTTTCTTGAAACAGCCTTAATTGTTCCGTGTTCATATTTCACACGCCACACTACATGATATTGACCATCTTCTTTACTCTTTACACCTTGCGATTTGCCATTAACAAATAGTTCAACTTCATCTGCATTATTATAATATGCCCACAAATCTATCTCTTCACCTATCTCCCAATTCCAATGAGGGAACAAGTGCAAAACATCCTGTTCTGTCCAGACGGATTGATACAGATAATAGACATCTTTAGGGAATCCTGCCAAATCCACTATTCCAAAGTAAGAACTACGTGCCGGCCAACCATACGGTGTTGGTTCACCTATATAATCGAATCCGGTCCATATAAACTGACCGCTTATAAAATCATAGTTCTCAACATAGTTAAGAGTAGTTTCGTGGTGACTACCCCATGGAGTACGACAATTATCGTATGACGAACATGAATATGATGGATCGTAATAAGGTCTATCCCATCTTGGCGGACATATTACCGGCACATCACTGGGGTTTCTGTAATAGCCACGTGTCATAAGTGCCGAAACACTTTCTGTTACTATAAATGGTTTACCCGGAAAATTCTTTGGGACATCCAGGAAGTTGGCTTCATGATAGTTAAACCCAATCATATCAAGTGCATTTGACTGGAAAAGATGATTATACGGATTAGGCTCATTACATCCGGCAGTAACAGGTCTTGTAGGATCCAATGCACGAGTCATATCAGCCAATTTCTTAGTTAACAATGAGTTCACAGACATTGTTTCACCCTCTTTTGCAAGCATCTCCGGACTATGTCCAAAGTTCAGAATCATATTAGCCTCTTCCAAACTTAGAGTATCGGCATTTGCATCGCTCCACTGTTCCAAAACTTCATTGCCTATACTCCATATAAATATTGATGGATGATTTCTATCACGCATTACAAGATCTGTCAAATCTTTTTCGTGCCACTCATTAAAATAGAGCGAATAATCATAACGGGTCTTTCTTTTACGCCACATGTCAAATGTTTCATCCATAACTACAAAACCCATCCTATCACAAAGTTGCAGCAGTTCCGGCGACGGAGGATTATGAGAACAACGAATACCGTTGCAACCCATCTGCTTTAGTATCTCAAGTTGACGCTCTATAGCACGCATATTGACTGCAGCACCCAAACAACCCAAATCATGATGCATACACACACCATTAATCTTAACCTTCTCGCCATTTAAGAAGAAACCCTTTTCTGCATCGAATTCAAAATAACGAATACCGGTTTCAGTAGTATAATCATCTATCACAACTCCATCTTTTACTACCTGAGTATGCAGTGTATATAGGTAAGGATTATCCAACGACCAGAGTTTAGGCTTTTCCACTGTAAGTGATTGGTCTATTTCAGCATCTGCGCCCGCAGCAATAGTAACAGGCAATTCAGACTGAGCGACAATCTTTCCTTCTGCATTCTTCAGCAGTGAAACCAATTCTACATTTACAGGTGCATTGCTATTATTTTGGACAGTTGTCTGCGCTGAAACTGTAGCATACTGTTTTGTTACAGATGGAGTAGTTACATAAGTACCCCATAGTGCTACATGCACAGGATTGGTAACAGTCAACCAAACATTTCTATATATGCCACAACCTGAATACCATCTGGAGTTAGGTTGTTTTGCATTATCAACCCTAACTGCTATAATATTCTCTTCTCCGTACTTTAAATATGGTGTCAAATCATAACGAAATGATATATATCCGTATGGACGTTTTCCCAAAAGATGACCATTAATAAATACCTCAGAATTCATATAGACTCCATCAAAATCTATATAGACTTTTTTTCCTTGATATGAATTGTCGGCTATAAAACTTTTTCTATACCAGCCTACACCACCCGGCAACGCACCTCCACCTGTACCCGATGGGTTATGAGGAGAAAAATCACCCTCTACAGCCCAATCGTGAGGTAAATTCAACAAACGCCATTCAGAGTCATCAAATTGTACTTGCGATGCTTCTGTCACATCACCTAAATGGAACCTCCAATCATTATTAAACGAATTAACAGTACGTACACTCATTGTATCGTCTGTACATGACACAAAACAGAAGAGCAATGCAACTGTCGCAAAATAGAACAATCTTCTCATACACTTATTTTGGTTAATAATTAACACCACAAACTTACAAAAAAAAAGCAATTTCAAACTACTGCTATCTGAAATTGCTTCTATATAACTAAAAAAAACATCAATCAAATACCACTGTTTTATTCTTGTAAACCAGAATTTTATGATCTATATGTTTCTGAACAGCATGTGACAACACAATTTTCTCCAAATCCTTTCCTTTGTTTACAAGATGAGCAGGCATATCCTTATGAGAAATATTGACCACATCCTGACAGATAATTGGACCTGCATCAAGTTCAGCTGTCACATAGTGACTGGTTGCACCAATTATCTTCACTCCTCTTTCAAACGCAGCCTGATATGGTTTTGCTCCTATAAATGCGGGTAAGAAAGAGTGGTGAATATTTATTATTCTGTTAGGATACTTGGCTATCATTCTATCACCAATAATCTGCATATAACGCGCCAGAACCATAAAGTCAATATTATGTTCTTCCAACAACTGCATCATAGCAGTCTCCTGTTCCATTCTGTTTTCCTTTGTAATAGGATATATATAATAAGGTATTCCAAACATTTTGGCTACAGGCTCCATATCCGGATGGTTGCTTATAATTAGAGGAACTTCAACATTCCATTCTCCTGCACAGTAGCGTGAGAGCAAATCGAACAGGCAATGCGACATTTTTGATACAAATATTGCCATCCGCGGTTTCTTATCACTGAAATAGAGATTGAAATCCATATCATATTTTGAAGCATACAGTGTACGGAAATAGTCGCCAATTTTATCCTTAGGAATTAGGAAACCATCTATTTCCCACTCTATTCTCATAAAGAAAACATTCTCTACCCTATCAACGAACTGTGCCAGATAGACAACATTTCCTCTGTTCTCAGTTATAAAGTTCGTTATGTCGGCTATTATTCCGGGTTTATCCGGACAATGCAAAAGTAATGTAACGGTCATTATCTTGTAGTCTATTAAATTATTACCATGAATAGTTAAAGTTCAAAGTCAGGAACTCTTTAAGCTGGCTATATCCTAAATCTACGTCACGTTTTACGCTATCGTCAAAGCGCCAATGCATAAAGAACTGAATTGAGAAATATTTACTCAGCTGATAATCTAAAGTGTTTTCAATATTTGCCTCCACATGCTCAAAACCGGTAAAATAGTTAGCTTTGGTAGTAAGTTTAAAGTCTTTCAGGAATTTCCAGGTAAGGTTTGCATCTACTCTGGAACCTATTGTATATTTAAACTGCTTACCCTTTTCTATACCATATCTGGTAGCCAGATCTACTTCGCTTACATATCTGCAATCATAAGACAAAGGTGATAACTGTACAGACAGAGTCAAATCTTTGTTCTTGAATTTTGGTTTATAATCCATACCTATTGACAACGATCCATACACCGGAGCAAAGAACTTGGATTTCAGATTATCATTATTATCTCTAACCGGCATAAACTGGGTATTTCCTTGCAACTGAGCTGAATAGTACCAATTCTCTATAGCTCGCAGACCATACTTTGAAGTAATACGCAACTGGTCCTGGTTGGTTTTTAAAGATTTTACCTTTTCACCATCTTTCATCTCTTCTGTAGTCACATAACCAAGTTTCATTTCAAGCTTATTGTCCAATGTTGTATGTTTCTTTGCATAGTTTGCTTGAACCGTAACCTGTCCCAATACAGAGTGGTTATTATCACCGCCCTTATACCAGTTATCAGAAAAATAGCTCTGTGTGTATTTACCTTGGAAATTACCAAAAACCTTCCAATACTTTGGCTTTGAAGTAACCAATTCAGGTGCTTCTGCCTTTGCTTCCACCTCAACAGTAGGCACAATCTCTTTTTGTATTCCTACAGCAGCTTCTTCAGTTATAACAACCGGTGTCTTTACACTCATCAGTTCATCTTCTGTAATCTGCACCAATTCAGGATGTTCCATATACATTCTTACCAATGCACCATTTATATGACGTATCAGAGCATCATCCACAGAATCCACCTTTTCTATAGGAAGCAATTCTGAATTTTCTACCTTATCTTCAATAGGTTCCGGTACTATAGCCTCATTTATTGCTGAATTATAAAGCACCAAAGGCATGAACAGACGGAAATAAAGCGGATTATCCGATAAATCTTCATCTTGAATTTCAAATTCGTCAGCATATTCAACCGCCAATGAATCAAACCAGGCTAACACCTCTTCTGAAGACATCTTCATAGAATCTACTACTATAGAATCCATTTTTGTGACAGTTTGTGCTGTGATTACCAAAGACATAACTATCAGACTGAATGATAAAAAGAACCTTTTCATTTAGTTACATTTATTAAATTGGATGCAAAATTAAGATTTTTTCTGCCTTTATTGAATATATTTAGAAAAATATGCACCTTTGCGTTGTATATTAGGTCTTTATTCTTGATATACATTCAACATTTATATTTGTATTTTTGTGCCTATGAGAAAATTTGTTTATTCTTTAACCTTGCTGCTTGTTACATCACTGCTAACAGTGTCAGCACAAAACACGCTGACTATACATCAGAAAGATGGCAGCAAGTTTGGTTATGGTTTTTCCGAAAAACCGGTAATAACCTACACAGAGACCGATTTGGTATTAAAAACAGCTAAAACAGTGGTGGAATACCCATTGTCAGCTATCTTGAAATTCACATTCACAGATAGCGAGACAGCAGTTTCTGATATTAAAGGTACAAATTCTCCTGTTTTACAATTGGACAACAACACTGTCTATATATCGGGAGTAGAGCCATTACAACAAGTATCCTTGATAGATATAAATGGCAAAGTTTTATCAACTTACAAAACGGACGCCAATGGTAGTATTTCGTTCAGCATAACCGAACTGCCTGAAGGTATTTATATTGTTAAAACCAAATCATTAACCTGCAAAATTTCCAAACTATGAAACAGATAACTAAATCTTTAATGCGCTTTGTATTCACCATAGCACTGCTATTTGGCAGTACATCAGCATGGGCACAATATTTTATGGATGTTACTACTAAAGATGGCAACAGAATTTTAATTCCTGTAACAAATGTAGATAGCGTACGCATAGTCAATGAATCGGAATACAATACTCCCAGTGGTTCCCATAATGGATATGAATATGTAGATTTAGGACTTAGCGTAATGTGGGCATCCTATAATGTCGGTGCCAATAGTCCAGAAGAAACAGGCGATTTGTTTGCTTGGGGCGAAGTAACTCCAAAAGAGACATACACCTACGAAAATTACAAGTTTCTATCAAATAATATTATAACCAAATATTGTTCAAGCTCTGACCAAGGAATAGTGGACAACAAGACAACCCTTGACAAATGTGATGACGCAGCACGCTATAATATGGGTGGTAGCTGGCGTATGCCTACACTATCTGAATATGAAGAACTGGTAAATAATTGTTCTTGGTCCTATACCGCACATAATGGTGTAGAGGGTTACAGAGCATTTAGCAAGATAAATGGCAATAGTATATTTTTCCCAATAACAGTTACTCCGGATAACATGGTAGCCGATTATTGGTCAAGCACACTTTATGAAGGCAACCCACTCGCAGCATATATGTTACGCAACTATAACAATATTGTAATTGGCGCTATTCAACGCTATACAGCATGTTCTGTGCGTGCAGTTTACTCTGCCACTACAAACATTCCTACTACGATGACACTCACTTTTGATGCCAATGGTGGTTCAGGTGAGATGTCACCAATTATTGTATATTCCGATGACAACAGCAATAGTGTAGCAATACCGTATAACGTTGATATTTTTGTTCGCAAGAATTATAAATTCATAGGTTGGAACACAGCATCAGACGGAAATGGTATTTCATATAGCGATGGTGATTCAATTGAAATAACTCAAAACATCACACTATATGCCCAATGGGAAGAATTAGTTCCTTTAGATGAAGCATTTTATCTGGCTCTTGATGGCAAAACCGTTAAGTTGACAGAATCACTTGGCTCACAAGCTGAAACATCATACGGTGCACTTGTTAATGTAATGAATAGAGAGGATATTCCTACAGAAAAAATAGAAGAGATGGGAATGGTAGATTTTAATTTTGAGAATTACATTTGCTTACAACTAACATACAATTGGTATGGTTTTGGGGTGGAGTGCAAATACTACATTTTCATAAATAGATATGATTATTCTGTATTTGCTCCGGCACAATTTGTTGCAGATGTAGATGAATCTATTGTAACATCCTTATTGGGAGTTAATTATGGCCCTGGCAAATTCCAATTTGCAAATTTCGAAGGGAGCCTCGACAACCAGACAAACACACTTACATTCCAGAATTTAGCAGCTATCAATGTTAGTGCAGGTACAGCATCATTTGGCGTTGACTCCTATAAAGTAGAATTCGAAGAGACAGCACAAAGTCCTTTAGAGGCTCTTTTTACATCTCTTAATGGAAAAACCGTTAGGTTGACAGAATCGGTAGGTACTGAATCTGAAGCTGCATACGGCGTTTTGGTAACTCTGCTTTCAGAAGAAGATATAACAAATGCAGGTGTGGTGCAGGATGGTTTCACTGCAGCTGATTATATTGGTCTGAAACTTACCTATAACTGGTATAGTTATGGAGTAAACTGTAATTACTGTATTTATATCAACAAAAAAGATTATTCAGTCTCTGCTCCTGCACAAAATACAGGATTGACCGATGAAAACTTCATCTATCACCAACAATTTGGATATGGAGAAGAGGGATATTATTATTTCAAAGATTTTAGTGGAAGTTATGATCCTCTGTCAACCACTCTGACTATGAGTTTTACCGCAGATTGGTATATTACTGCCGGCCAATATGCAAATATGTACTTACAATTTGGTGCAGATAATTACAAAGTAGAATTTGGAGAAATTATTGAGTAGTAGTTTTCAAAGCTACTATATAAGAGCCGTTTTTTACACGATGTTCCAAGGGCTAAAACATTTTTAGTTCTTGGAACATTACTTTTCAGTGAATAATGTTTACCTTTGCATTTCTAAATTTACAAGGGTAAACATTTTTAATTAGATAACAGTGGATAAAAGAAGTTATTTTGGATTGGTATTAGTAGGTCTTTTGCTTGTAGTTATGACCCTACTAATGGGTAACAACAAGAAAAACAATGCGCCTCAACAGGCTAAATACGCAAAAGAACTGGCACAGAAACAGTTAGAAAAAGACAGTATTAAGGAGGCAACATACGCCGTAACACCTATTGTCGATTCTCTATCTGCATTATTTCCTTCAATGTATGGTGAAGACCAGCAGGTTACACTATCAAACGAACTTGTAGAGATTACTCTTTCTACAAAGGGAGGAATGCCAAGCAATGTAAAACTGTCAAACTATAACAATCAGCAGGGAACCAACGTAGTTTTGTTCAATCAGGATGAAATAAGCTTAAATATTAAGATTGACGGCAAGAATCAGAACATTTCTACAAAAGAACTATACTTTACACCTGTAAACAAGAGTGCAAATTCTGTAACCATGCGTTTAAATACAAACGGATATGGTTATCTGGATTTCATCTATGCTTTGAATCCGGAGAGCTATATGCTTAATCTCACCATTCAGGCAAATGGTATGTCTAACTTCTTCTCCACAAACCTGAACAATTTATCAATAGATTGGATACAGAATTTACGTCAACAGGAAAAAGGATTTGAATTTGAACAGAGATATACCACCCTTACCTATAAACGTAACGACAAAAGAAAAGGCAAGTATATTACAGTAACCAAATCTACACGCAGCGAAGAGATTGAAGAACCACTTGACTGGATTGCTTTCAAAAACCAGTTCTTTTCATGCGTACTTATATCAGGTAGTGAATTTGAAGCCAATTCAAAACTTACAGCATCACCATACGCTAAGGGAAAAGGTTACATGAAGAAGATGATGGCCAAAACCAAGACACAGTTTGACCCAACCGGTCAGGAGCCAACTGTTCTTCAGTTTTACTTTGGTCCAAATGACTACAAAATACTTAGAGAGACCAACCATCTGGCTGCCGGCGATAAAAAAATACGTTTGCACAATGTAATGGATTTAGGTTGGCCAATAGTAAGAGAATTCAACAGATTCCTTATAATTCCACTCTTCAACCTACTTTCCAACTGGGGACTAAGCATGGGTTTGGTCATTCTTATAATGACAATTATACTTAAGATTGTTGTATATCCATTTACATACAAATCTTACATTTCATCGGCAAAAATGCGTGCATTGAAACCATATATTGATGAAGTGAATATGAAGTATCCAAAACCTGAGGATGCAATGAAGAAACAGCAGGAGACAATGGCTGTATATAGTAAATATGGTGTTAGTCCAATGGGTGGCTGTATTCCGTCACTCATTCAGATGCCTTTCTTTATGGCATTTTTCTTCTTTGTTCCTAATGCTATTGAACTAAGACAACAGAGTTTCCTTTGGGCAGATGACCTTACCGGTTTCGATGATATTATCAGTTGGACAAACAACATACCTCTTATAGGTAATCACCTAAGCATTTTCTGCGTACTGTTCTGTCTGTGTAATATCATCAACACATACTTCTCTATGAAGCAGCAACAGCAGCAGAGCATTTCACCTGAACAAGAGCAGTCTATGAAGATGATGAAATGGATGATGTATATTATGCCGGTAGTATTCTTCTTCAGCTTTAACAACTATTCATCAGGTTTGAACTACTACTACTTTATATCATCATTGTTCAGCATTGGTATAATGATATACCTGCGCCGTACTACCGATGAAAAGAAACTTCTTGCAAAGCTTGAAGCCAACTATGAAGCCAGCAAAAACGATCCAACCAAACGTAAGCAGGGCAACAATATGATGGCCCGTTTAGAGGCTATGCAGAGAGAACAGGAGCGCCTGTTACAGCAGCAACAGAAGAACAACAGAAAATAATAAAAATTATTTATAGCAGTGAGGAGGGCATTACATGTTCTCCTCACTTTTATTCAACATCAAACTATCTTTTGCATTTAACGGTGAAATTACTTTTTTACCACTTTTTTCTTCTAATTCAATACGTGCATTTCGCGCAATTTCACCGCCTTGACGTGCTATTTGTTTATGCTCATTATATGTTTCAGGATTACGATTTTCTGAGATCTCTTTGGTGGACAATTCAGCCAACATATTAAGCACAAGCTCTTTATTAGTCATATTATCACGTAAGTTCTCTTTTTTCAACCCTTTAAATTGTTTATATTCACGCGCAGTCATATCAGCCCAAGTCTGATATATTATATCTGTAAGAGTTGCGAATTGTACACCTTCTTGCAAACCACGTTTTTTCCATTCATCTGTAAGTTCTTTACGAATTTCTATAGATTTCAATCTCTGATTTATCCAATTATCTGAATAACCTAATCGCTTATAATCCATCAACGCCTGATTAATAGATAATTCTGGATCTTGCATTTGTTCAAGTCGCTCTGATGCAACTCTAGCAATCCACAATTTAAATGGTTCAGCTTTAGGAGATGGTATTGATTGAATAATACGTAACATTGCTTCAGTATCAGCAAAATTAACCTTCTGCATACCACCAGCAGTAGATACTAAAAGGGGGGTGACAAATTGTCCCCATCCTTGCGCTAGCAATGGATCACGCTTTCTCATTTTTTTCAAATAATCAGCAGGATTGACACTATCTGTCAAAACTGCCACCACATCTGAAATTGAAAAATACCATTTTTCTTCTTTGTCATCCCATATAGCACGGACTCTTTTTTCTTCAAATAATTTAATAGCATTATGCTGTGTCATGGCGGATTTATTTTTGTTAACAACGCAAAGTTACTTATTTAAACTACACTTTCAAATGTAGAACAACAAAAATCATCAATTGTAATTCAGGAAATTAAGGAACTGATCTACGTCGGGTTCAAAGGTGTAAGAACCGGAAAGCAAATTGCCTTCGCTGTCCAAAATAACATAGAATGGTTGTGCATTTGCACCAAACTTATATCGTTCCAGAAGACTCCATTTATCGCCTACAGTTCTTATTTTCACTGTTTTGCCATTCTCCTCCATAAGTATGGTTTTTTCCAGCGGAGTCTTATCATCTACATATAGAGATACTAAAACAAAATCTTCCTCTATCTTCTGTTTAACCTTTGAATCAACCCACACAACAGCCTCCATTTTACGACAGTTCACACAACCAAAGCCGGTAAAATCCAGCAAAACAGGTTTACCCACCTTTTTTGCGTATGCCAATCCCTCTTCATAATTGGTAAATTCAGCTTCTAACATCTTCTCTTCATTGGCATTCTTCTGAGTTGTCATAGGCGGAGCAAATGCACTAATGGCTTTTAAGGGTTCACCTTTCAAACCGGGTACAAGATATACGGCAAAAGCAAAACACAACAGTGCTAATGCAATTTCCAGTTTTGCCGGTTTAACACGCTCTTCGCCCTCTATTTTCTTAAACTTTAGCAATCCAAGCAGATACAGGCCAAGAAGCAATGAAAGAATAATCCACAATACTATGAATGTATTACGCGATAAGATTCCCCAACCGTATGCCATATCTGCCACTGATAGGAATTTCAACGCAAAAGCCAATTCTATGAAACCTAAAACCACTTTCAGTTTATCCATCCAGTCACCCGATTTAGGTGCAGCCTTCAACCAATTCGGAAACATGGCAAATAGTGAGAACGGCAATGCCAAAGCCACAGCAAAGCCAAACATTCCCATCATAGGCATAAGCATTCCTTCACCGGAAACAGCTTCCACCAAAAGAAAACCTATAATAGGACCTGTACAGGAGAACGACACCAAACATAGAGTGAATGCCATAAAGAATATAGATGCCAATCCTGCACCATTTCTGGATTTACTGCTCATTTTTGTACTCCATGATGATGGTAATGTAATTTCAAACAGTCCAAAGAATGATAACGCAAATACCACTAAAAGCACAAAGAAGATAAGATTTGGAACAGCATGAGTAGCTAAAGCGTTTAACGCACTGGCACCAAACAGCAATGTTATGAGCAATCCCAATCCAACGTAAATAACTATAATTGACAATCCATACACAATTGCATCTCTAATACTCTCCTTTCTTGAACCTGCTCGTTTTATAAACATGCTTACTGTCATTGGAATTATAGGCCACACACAAGGTGTAAATATAGCCAGTAGTCCACCCAGCATACCTGCCAGAAAGATGCCCCAAAACCCCTTAGGAGCATTAGCTGAAGCATCTTCGAATTTTGAAAAATCCACAGGTTTCCACAGTGGTGAATCCAGCAATGAAGCAGAATCATTTCTATTATTTTCAGAAACTGACAAATCTGCCACACCACCTTCTGTATATAAGAATTCACATTTTTGCGGTGGCAGACAACTTTCATCGTCACACGCGCCATATTGTAATGCACCTTCTATATAGTAGTTATCTTCTATCACAAATTGTTGTATAAAGCGCACCTTCCCGGAAAAATATCTAACCTGCATATCAAACAGTTTATCAAATTTTTCTTCTTCATTGCCTTCAAACTGCAAACCGCCTGCAGCCACAGCGCCACTAATGGAATCCAACACTATTTCAGTTTGCGTTGGTCCTTTTCCCTGAAGATTTGAGGAATAGACATGCCAGCCATCAGCTATAGACAAATCAAAAGAGAGTGTAAGCGTATCAGCATTAACCACTTGTTCAATCTCTGCCTTCACAGGCTGATTTACTCCTACCCCAAAAGGAGCTGCAAGTAAAAAACATAAAATCAGCACCACCATATTTATTATTATTTAATTCTTATGCAAAGGTAGTATTTTAGGAGAAAAAAACATAACTTCGCAACCGTTTCGAATCATTATATAAGTCATGAACAGTAAAAGACAGGTAAAAATCATCTTATTAGTTATTTTTATGGCAGCTGCTGCTATGGTTACAAAATACGAAGTAAAATCAAGAGAAAAAGTCAAAGTAATTGGTAAACAACAGATTGAAATTACCGATGGCAAACTAACCCCTGAAGTTTTATGGGCAATGGGACGTATTGGCAGTGTTGCCGTTTCGCCCGACGAATCAAAAATAGCCTATCAAGTAACATATTACGACATAGACGAAAACAAAGGCCATACTGTCATTTGCACAATGAATTCAGATGGAACAAACAATATTCAGCTTACAAAGTCCCATTATAACGAACACAGCCCCGCATGGCTGTCAGATGGTCGTATTGCATTTATAAGCAATCGCAGCGGCAAACAGCAGATATGGGCAATGGATGCAGATGGCAAGCATAAAAAACAGTTGTCATTTTCCGAAAAAGATATTGAAGGATTTCTATTTTCACCCGACGAAAGTCAAGTACTGATGGTTATGAGTATCCCCAACCCATTAGTTAAAGAACAGCAATACGAAGATTTACCTAAAGCTACCGGAATAGTTGCAGAAGATTTAATGTATCGTCATTGGGATAATTGGGTAACATCCATACCACACCCATTTATAGCAACATTCAATGGTGAAAAAGTATCTGATACAACATTGGATTTGTTAAACGGAGAACCATACGAAAGCCCAATGCTTCCATTTGGTGGCATTGAGCAGTTTGCATGGAGCCCCGACTCCAAAACCATTGCATATACCAGCAGAAAGAAAGTGGGTTTAGAGCAGACCAAAAGCACCGATTCAGACATCTATTTCTACACCATATCAACTGGCGAAACTACAAACATCTGTAAAATAGCCGGTGATTCTGACCAGAATATGGGATATGACATCAACCCTCAATACAGCCCCGATGGCAAATACATTGCATGGCAAAGTATGGAACGCGATGGATATGAAAGCGACCGCAACCGATTGTATGTAATGGATTTAGAGACAAAAAAGAAATGGTCTGTAAGCGAAGAATTTGACAGTAATGTTGATGCAATATTGTGGGATAAAAGCAATCACGAAATATTCTTTATAGGTTCATGGCATGGACGCATGTCAATATTCAAAACAGACCTTGAGGGAAACATAAACACCATACATTCTGACAATTGCGATTACGGTTCTATTACTTGGGGTAAAAGCAAGGACATAATAGCAACCAGACAATCGCTTACCAGTGCAACTGAAATCTACAGAGTAGATGCTCGCAGAAGTTTGGCATCTCGTTTAAGTCATGAAAATGACCATATATTCTCACAATTGAATAAGCCAAAAGTAGAAGAGAGATGGATTGAAACAACCGATGGTAAAAGTATGCTTACCTGGGTTGTATATCCACCTGAATTTGATGCATCAAAAAAATACCCCACCTTATTATATTGTCAAGGTGGTCCGCAAAGTATGGTATCACAGTTTTGGAGTTACAGATGGAATTTGAACATAATGGCATCGCAAGGCTATATAGTAGTAGCTCCTAACAGACGTGGACTTCCGGGTTTCGGTCAGGAATGGAATGAAGCTATCAGTGGCGACTATGGCGGACAGTGCATGAAAGATCTGCTTACAGCAATAGACGAAGTAAGTAAGGAACCATTTGTAGATAAAGACCGATTAGGTTGTGTGGGTGCAAGTTTTGGAGGTTATTCGGTATATTGGATGGCAGGACACCACGAAGGACGCTTCAAAGCATTCATTGCTCACGATGGTATTTTCAACACAGAACAGCAATATCTGGAAACTGAAGAGATGTGGTTCCCTAATTGGGACTTTGGTGGTCCATATTGGGAGAAAAATGAAAAGACTGCAAGAACTTATGCCAATTCGCCACATCTGTTTGTAGATAAGTGGGATACACCTATACTGTGCATTCATGGTGAAAAAGATTACCGTATATTGTATTCACAGGCAGTTGCAGCGTTCAATGCAGCACAACTACGTGGAATACCTTCGGAACTGTTGCTCTTCCCCGATGAAAACCACTGGGTAACAAAACCTCAGAACAGCATAATGTGGCAAAGACGATTCTTTGGTTGGCTGGATAGATGGCTAAAATTTTAGCCATCTATCCAGGACCTTATTTATTATGGCATCCTAAAGGATGCGCCCTTCGGGCCAATTAGTCATCTAATTTTAGCCATCTATCCGAGACCTTATTATTTGATGTCGCGTTTTAGTTTTTTCTTTTTGCGTATAGACCACCCAAAGAAGCCACGCGGATTACTCACATCAAAGTATTGCCCATGATTATATGCTAAAAGATTCATAGCTGCCATATCCAATTGACCATTCTCCTGCATATATGAATCATCTACTACAACATTAACCACTTCAGCTATAAACATATCATGAGAACCTAATGGTTTCACATCAACCACCCTACACTCTATAGAGACAGGGGCTTCTAATATAATAGGTGCATCAACAAATTCAGACTTTTGTGGAGTAAGTTTAGCCATTTCAAACTTATTACACTCCCTACCCGACTTCACGCCACAGAAATCGGTTGCATACTCCAAATCTCTATTGGTCAAATTAATTACAAACGCGCCTGTACGTTTAATTATATCGTAAGAATAACGCTCCGGTCGTATAGAGACATAACACATAGGAGGATTACTACATATTGTTCCTGTCCATGACACTGTAAGAACATTATATTCGTCAGGAGTTGCGCCACAGCTTACCAACACTGCCGGCAACGGATATATCATAGTTCCGGGTTTGAAATTCTGTTTCATTCTGCTGCTGTTAATTGTTTAAATGAATATGGAGTAGGCAAAGAAAAACGCATCAATTCACCTTTAATAGGATGTATGAATGAGAATCTATAATTGTGCAACATCAAACGACGCGCAGGATTAGTTTCTGCACCATACTTCATATCTCCGGCTATAGGAGCACCTATATCGGACAGATGTACTCTAATCTGATTCTTTTTTCCTGTAAAGATTTCCACATCAACAAGTGCATATCTACCTCTGGACTGAACAACTCTGTAGTGCGTTATGGCCATTTTGCCTCGTTTGGTATCGGACGTAGAGTGAACCTGCAGATTATTCTTTTCCACCAAATAACTGGTTATATCGTCTTCCGGTTTTTCCGGAATACGTTCTGTTACACAAACATACTTCCTCTCTTTAACATAGAAATCCCAATTTTCTCGCATCTCATTCATCAACTCTTCATTTTTAGCGAAAATCAGAATTCCCGATGTAAACTGATCCAATCTGTGACAAACAAAAAGTTCGGCTTCAGGATTATCTCTACGAAGATACTCTCTCAATATATAATGTGCCGTCTTTTCTCTGGTCGATTCATTTGCCACTGAAAGCAAACCTGACGATTTCTCTATTACAATCAACCACTCATCTTCATATAGAATCTTTAACTGCGGATGAGAAAACAGATAAAACGAACGGCCAAAATTCACATCAACAATATCACCCGGCAAAAGAGGAATATTAAACTGAGTAACCGGTTTACCCTTCACTGCTATATGTTTATATTTTAAAAGGGCTTTAATCTCTGTTCTGGTAAGTGAAACCAATTTCTCCAAAAGAAACGGTAATAATGTAGTTTCGGCAGCCACACGAAAACTCTTAATATTATCCCTTTCCAGGCGTTTTCTATTCATTTTTGGATCGTACTTTGGCATAAAAATATTTTTTTTGCGAAATTAGGGCATTTGCAATCAATATACAATAATAAGTAGAAAAATGGAATGAGTATTTTTACTGCAAAAACATTTTACTATTAAAAAAATTGACAAGAATATTTGGCTAAATTGACAAATATACCTTACTTTTGTAAGATAATTTTCAAATTAAGATAAACCATCGGTTAGTAGCGATGTTTTTTGTGTTATGTTAATAAGAACAATTAGGAGAAGTAGAGCTGTGAAGCCCTGCTTCTCCGCTTTTTATACACTAACCAACAATAAACAATCTGTATTTAGGTTTATCCACAAAAAAAAATCAGCAAAAACAAAACAAATAATCAAAAACACTTGCACAATTAAAATATTAGATATACTTTTGTATGTGTGTTTTTCATGGTATTAGATTTTATTTTAAGGGTTGCGGAACTGCGAAGTTCTGCAACCCTGCCTTTTATGGGTATGGCACATTTTTTAGCGCTACACACAAAAAAAAGTGATAAAAAAACGCATTTCTAATCATTTTTATACAAAATCGGACTGTTTTTGAACATAAGTATATGGTATCAGACTGTATCTTTGCAATGCAAACAAAGAAATAGGAGACGACCTGTTGTGAAACCGGTTTATCCGCACGATTATTTATAATAGGACTATTAAACCGAATCGGCTCAGCATCCCCGCAGAGTCGATTTGATTTTTTAACAGAAACAATAATGATTGTCATTTTGTTTTTTTCTACCTTTACGAAATAAATAAAACAACAACAATATAACAGAAGAATTATGAAGAGGATTTATTTAATGGCTGTAGTAACAGCGTTTATTCTGTTTTCATACACATCATGTAGTGTAAACAATTCTGTAGATCTGAATTTTCAATATAAGGATTATTCAGACACCATACACTTCAATATAGATTCTTTAGAAGTAGGAAGTTTTGCCATAAACATTTCCGTACCCATAGCAACAACAGAAAATCCTGATTTCAACGATAAATTCAACAGTATATACAAAGAACTCTTTAATCTAAAAGAGACTACAGAAACTGATTCTATAATTCCCGCATTTGTAGAAAAAGAACATGAACTGTACAACGAATTCACTCAAGACATCAGGACAGATTTCAACAAAGACGACTATAATTATTATCCGGTATCATTATATAGTCACGAATATATTCTAAATTCCGACATCAGTTTAGAAGAAGATGCAGACATAATAAACCTTGTACTCAATTTATATATCTATGAAGGTGGTGCACACGGAATGTCACAAACCATCTGTTATAATATTTCGGCACATGACGGCCATAGGGTAGATTTGCAGGAAATTTATGACACCAATCAGGTATCATTTATTCTGCCTGCCATAAAAGATGCATTAGTTAAACAAACCGGTGTATCATCATACGACCAGATTCATACAGCCGGTTATTTTGATGACACAGAACTATACATTCCGAAGAACTATATTATTAGGAGAGATAGTATTGATTTCTATTACAATGCATATGAAATAGCACCTTATTATATAGGTACAACAAAAGTAACCATACCAAGATATGGAATCAAATAGTTCTTTCAAAAATTTTAGTACAATTATATTAACGATTTATAAAATATTGTCACTATCTTCGCAAGTCGTTTATTGAAAGACTGAAATTAATACATTAACAATAACATTAACTAATTAAATGTTCTGATATGAACAAAAGTAAAAGAATTACATTGATTGCAGCATCACTTGTTATGCTTTTCGCACTTCAAGGTTGCACAGCAAAAGGAGGTTCAGGAAATACTCCTGTTTACAGCGATACTACAATTGTATTCGCTAAGTATTTTACACCGGCTACCACAAAGGCTATGACACCCGATGAAGAGGGTTTCATTAGAAGATGGAGCGTTTTGGAACCTATTAACAAACAAAACCGTTCAAACACTGTATTTACAGACAGTTACATTAGAAATGCATTTGTAGAAACCGAGTACTTCCCAAATCAGTTCTCAGTTATACCAAATGACGGCGATGTAGTTAAGGTAGGTGACCAGGAATTGAAATGGCACCAGATTGAAAGCAACATGTTCAACGTTAAGTTGTTCCGTTTTGCTACAGGTCTTGACAAACAGAAATATGGTGTAATTTTCTGGGCTGTTACTATCATTGAGTGTGAAGAAGAGATGAAGGATGTTCGTCTTGCAGTTGGTTCAAATTCAGCATCAATGTGGTGGTTGAATGGCGAAGAGGCAATGATTCTTTCAGGTGACAGACGTATGGTTGCTGACGATGGTATTTCACAGCGTCTTACTCTTAAAAAAGGCAAGAACGTTCTTAGAGGTGCCGTTATCAATGGTCCGGGTATGAGCGATTTCTGCGTTCGTTTCTACGACTCAAACAACGAGATTTTAAAGGATTTAAACATCGTACTTAATTAATTTGTAAAGCTATGAAATCAAGAAATATTGTAATGGGTTTGAGCGCCCTCTTAGCTCTCTCTTTCGCTCAGAAAGCAGACGCACAGGTTGGTGAACCATATATCCACGACCCTTCGACCATTATGGAGTGCGATGGTAAGTATTATACATTCGGCACAGGTGGTGGCGGTCTTATTTCAGAAGACGGTTGGACTTGGAATGGTGGTGCAGTTCGTCCTGGTGGCGGTGCAGCTCCTGATGCTATTAAAATTGGTGATCGTTACCTGGTAGCTTACAGTACTACCGGTGGTGGTCTTGGTGGTGGACACCGTGGTACAGTTGTTACAATGTGGAACAAAACTCTTGATCCTAATTCACCTGATTTTGAATATACAGAACCTATCCAGGTAGCAGCATCACTTAACGATGAAGACTGCGATGCTATCGATGCAGGTCTTTTGATGGGTCCTGACGGCCGTCTGTGGTGTACATACGGTACATACTTCGGCTTTATCCGCGTTATAGAACTTGACCCTGCAACAGGTGCACGCATGGAAGGTTGCAGAGACATTGATATAGCTATTGACTGTGAAGCTACCACAATGATTTACCGCGATGGTTGGTACTATCTGCTTGGTACACACGGAACATGTTGCGACGGTGTTAACTCAACATACAACATTGTTGTTGGTCGTTCAAAACAGCCTACAGGTCCATTCGTTGACAACATGGGTAGAGATATGTTGAAAGGTGGCGGAAAGATGGTTCTTGCAGCCGGTTACAGAATGACAGGTGCCGGTCACTTTGGTCTTTACGAAGTATGCGAAGGCGTTCAGAAGATGTCTTGCCACTTTGAAGCTGACTTTGACCGTGGCGGTCGTAGCGTATTGGCTATTCGTCCATTGCTTTGGAAGAACGGCTGGCCTGTAGCAGGCGAACCTTTCTTTGAAGGTACATACATGATTGAATCAGAAAGAAGAGGTTATGCTCTTGAACTTGCTGTTGACTTTGTACGTATGCAGGGTGGTATGCGTGGCTTTGGTCGTCCGGCAGCAGGTCCACTTCCAGTAATTGAAGAGCAGAAACTTTCAGACGTAATAGGCACATGGCCGGAAGGTAACATCAACATCAGAATTGGTGACTATATGTTCCGTCCTCACCAGAAGTGGACTATCACCGCAGTTCCTGAAGCAGGTGGTTACTTAGGTGGTCCTTACTACAAGATTGTTATTGAAGGTACAAACAGAGCTCTTGCAGCAACTGCAGCTAAAGATGTTATCACTGTTCCTGAATTCACAGGTGCTGATGAACAGTTGTGGAGAATTGACCAGCTTACAGATGGTACCTACAGAATTATGCCTAAGAAGGTTCCTGGTTGCAACGAAGAACTTGTTCTCTATTCAGCTGGTGACAGCTTTGCAACTCTCGATAAGTTCGACATGAACAGCGACAATTCAAAGTGGAATTTCAGACAGAGATAATTCACTAACAACAAATATTTTCACGAAAGTGTGTCGATTCGTCGGCACACTTTTTTTTATTGTAAACAAGAAAGAAAAGAGGTAAGCATCCGATAAAAAAACGGAAGTGCTGTGCTGCGCTTCCGTTTTGTATGGTTTAATTTGATGCAGGCGGATTTGGTGGATTATATATTGCACGCACACGACATTCTGTAGTACGTGGTTTATTACCTATCTCTAATTCTTCTGTAATATCTGTAATTATTCCTTCTTCTGGTTCTTTACCGCCGTTTTCTATATATAATATTTTTGCAATATTAACAACTCCACTCTTTGCTGATTCATAACTCTCAATACCATTAATTACACCTTTATATATCATTCGAGTTGATCTTGCGTTATTTAGGTTGTCTCGATATAAATTTCCGAATTTTGTAATTTTGTTGTTATTGTTTATTTCGCTTGAAGTATAAGAACCATCAGAATTTGGCATATTGTATAATGGACGATATTCATAAGCAGGCTGGGACGACCAATAGTACTTTTCCTGAAATACTTCAAATTCTGTATATGCACTACTTATAATATCTTCCAATTCATCAATAGATGGCATATACCATTTCATATTGTTCGCATCAGTAGTTATTGTTCCATCATTGCTGCGTTTATTTTTATTATAACAATATTCTATTGCACTCTGTGGCTTACTATCTAAAGATAAGGGGCCAATTTTGTCATTGGGATAACCTGGGCGTGTAGAATTATTTAAATAATCAATGATGTTTTTGCTAAATGTCCACCCATGAAATGGAAAAGTAGTGACACCCTCTACACTTTCTCCAGGAATATAAAAATCATAATAAAATGACTGTTGAGATAACACTTCTTCTACTTTCTTCCATGTTCCAGACATTGCATTGGCATCATACCCTCGATGAGTATGGGAGAGTTGGACGCCGTCCAGACCCCATGCCATACCTTCGTAGTTGGTAAGACCAAAGTTGTCGTATGAATCGAAGTTATGCAGATACTCCTCTTGATACTCAATGTAGTAAATGTATGGTTTGCCATTTTCTACTCTATTCTTTGAAACAATAGGGTATATGCACTGCTGTGTAAACACATATTCTTTCACTTCTTCATCTCCTTCTGTTGGTTTATAAGTGATTATAATTTTGGCACTTCTTCTCTCTTTCTTCTGTGCATTTGCAGCCTCTATAATTTGAGCTTCATTTAAATTTGTAATATCTATAGTCTTTATAAATTCATCTATGTAAATCCATACACAGTTTTCGCTATTAGAATTTATTTCACATTCAGTTTTTAAATTCGTGTCAGATAATAAATTTTGAGTAAAATACTTACGTTTACCATTATCACAGTATTTTGAAGCATCATTATTATTACTATTCGACTTCTCCAATTTAATCCAATTATCTCCACCAATAATCTTAATTTCTACACTGCCTTTAAGTTCATTAGAATTATCATCATCTGCATCAATAACCACACGGATAGGGCGAACTTCATAATGACAATCCAGTAGAGCTTCACGTTCCATAAAAATCATGTAGTCGTTGCGCTCTACATTTACACGATGGTCAATAGAAATAGTTCCTTCTTCACCATCATTAGTTTTGGTCATACCTTTAATGGTTATGTCGTTTATATAGTGGCCATTACGTTCTATTACAAAATTTTTTATAGGATCTGCGCCTAAATATACTTTGTATGAAACTTTGTGTATATGGCCTTGGTGGTCTGTATATATACCATTGATAACAACGTAAGTGGCTTTACCTTCTGCTGTGTAATTACCATTGTTATCTTCTACATAAAGAGGCTTGTAACGTTGTTTTTCGGATTCTAATATCTGGCCAGGATATTCTACGGTGTTAGCAGGATAAATAATATGTTCCGGCATATAGAACAGGTATTTGGCACTTTCACCGTTGGTAAGTTCTGTGTCAATACCTACTGGCTGAAGTTCAGTGCCATCTGTTTTAACATCGTTGTGGAAATCTGATGGAGCACCTTCAGAGTCTATATTATTCACCAAACTTACACCATTTGGCAGATTATGAACATAACAACTTGTAAGCTGGAACTGCGGGTTATTAGGATAAATCTGTGTAGCATCTAACTTTATGTTTAATTCTACTTTAGCATATAGCATTTCCAAACTGATTTGAATTTTCTGGTTGTTCAGCATATCAGGAGTTAATTCTGTTGAACCAACCATAGGAAATCCGGTACGCATAATTCCTATGCTGTTGTTAGGACTGGTTATAGTTTCTAAATTTGCTATTGTCTTTCCGGAATTTCTTGTCCAGGTGTTATCAAACAGATGTTCTACGTTTGCCAACAGATACATTGTTTCAGTACCATCTATTGTTAAGTTGTCATCCAATTCATCTGATGTTTTTTTGTTTACAATAAAGATAGCTGCAGACCCTTCTGTTTTTTGAATGTCTTCAAGTACACCATCTTTGTTGAACACCAACAGAGTCATATTGTAAATGCGGTTTTCAGCCTCTGTTTTAACGCTCCTGGTATTAACATAATGTGGGTCGAAATTTGGTATTCGTCCAATAATCTCTATAGGTGAAGCATTCTCTTGTATGAACATTTCATCTTGAGTGCAAGATACTGATAGTGCAAGTAATGCAACTGTGAACAATACATTTAATATATGTGATAGTACTCTTTTCATAAAACTATGCTATTCAAATGTTATTTCGGATCTGTGGTCATCCCAATCGCCATCCTTAAGAATGTCTATAGTGGTGGCATTTCTTGTAAATGTAAGCAACAGAGTGTATCGTCTGCCGGGTAACAAATCTCTTGATATGTTGAATTCTATCTCCCTGCTTATGTAGTCACCATCTTGAACATATCCACCTTCATCGTTTGTTTTTAATTCAGAAGTTTTGTTGGAATATGTTCCATCTGTATTCTTAATCAGGTACTGATAATTAAAGCTTAAGGTTCCATTTAGAAACTCTTTGTATTTGTTATCACCTGTAAAACTTTCATCTTCTGCTGTTTGCGGAATAACTATAAGCGGATTGCCTGATGTTACGTAAGTTACATTAGCACCTGTTTCTACAGGTGGAATATGTTCGGTTAATGCAGTAAACAAAGTATATTCTTGTTCTACTGTACCATCAGTAGTGAATTCATCGCTATGTCCGGGTGTGGTGTTGTCTATATATAATTTTGCTTTATTGTATCTAAGGTTTTCGAATTTAATATTCATGTTAGTTACCTTAATGTAAACAGGAAGTCTGTCTTCACCGGTAAGGTACGGATCATTAAGATTTAGCATCTGAACATCTATAGCAGATAGGCGATGTTTGAATGCCAGATTTACTATACCGCCTTGTGATGATGAATAGTCCATGTCTATGGCAGATGCTGTCATAATGTCTATCATTTCTGCAGGGGTTGTAGGTAGAGTGTATGTTAAATAAGGTGTATGCTCTACATCGGCACCACTAACTGTTATTGCATTATTTGAGTATGGGTAATATGCAAAGAATGCATATCTCTTACCTGTTTCCCATTCTCTTATAGGGGCGTATGAATGTACGTTTTTTGTATAAGTAACTTGTTGGTGAGTGTTCTTGTTCTCAAATAGATTTGGTTTAATCTGTTCCTGAGCTTCCCAATTGGCATTAACATCGGTATAATCCCACTGGTATCCTATAACTCCAAAATCCTGTTGCAAATAAGGTGTGGTTATAAGTGAACCACGTGTGTTATTTGATATAGCAGAATTAAAGAATATATAACCATTTTCCGGTAACTGATAAATATGTTCGTTTTTATCGTCATCGAAAAGAATCTTCTGTTCACAGCCGGTTAGCGCGGCTACGAACATTAGCATAAGGATTATATGGGACTTTATATATTTCATTGTCTATTATTTTCTTATTTAATGATAATTGTTCCACCTGCCATGTCTTCACCCCATTCTTCTACTGTTGGAGCACCAAATACAATGTTCATGTGGGCATCAATTATACCACGGTAAACCACCTTATCGCCGGGGTTCCATGTTCCTGCGGGTAGAGTAACGTAATACTCTCTGTTTTCTGTTGTTTCAGCACTGCTTTCAGGCTTGAAACTATAGTCAACTCTAAGGGTAATTGCGTTTGCTGTTATCTCTTGTGGTATGCACAAAAGATTCTCAATAATTGGTGTGTATTGGGTGTTAGATAGTACTTTGTTTTCGCTATAATCAAAAGTTAAAGTTTTGGTTGAAAATTCATTAACAATCCATTTTTTACCATTTGTTTCAGACCAACTATAGTCGCCTTCTGTAGGTAATAGAATGGCTGCTTTAACTATTTCTATTACTTGTGCTTCTTGTTTCTTTATTAGTTCCACATTTACGTTGGTAAGAATGTGGTTGAATTCCATAGTTACAGGTTGGCTTGTTACGGATGTACTTTGCCCATTCTGATTAACAACGGGAGCATGTAGCAAGTCTATGTTATTTGAAGCATTGAAATTTTCAATTTTAAGTTCTTTTGTTGTGTTGTTCCAGGTAACGGTATAGTTTTTATCTATTGAGTTTGCATCGGGAGTAGGATATACTCCATGAAAATCGTAAATATTGTATGTCCAGTACTTTGTATCTTCGTAACCCCATTCTAAGTTACTATCATCATAAGTTACCTTTCTACCATCAAATACAGTATTACCTTCATAACCACCCCATACAGAAAAGCCATTATCTTCTATATTTTTTAGCGTTGCTTCAGCACGAGTTATCTTCATGTTGTTGCTAAAACCAATTGCGGCATTCTTTGTACCGGGAGTATCACCGCCAAAATCCAGTTCTGAATTACAAGCAGTAAGCAGTGGTAATAGTAATAATATAGTAGGTAGAAATTTCATACTATAATACGATTGTTGTTTGTTAATTTCGTTCTCTCTTGTTTTGCTTAAAAATCGCTTAAAACAACCCCTGGAACCTCCCTCCTTGCGAAAGGAGGTTCCTTAAGGTTGATAATTGAGGATTGTTATTAACCCTGTGTTGGATCGTTTATTCTGCTGTTGCGCCATCAAGCGGAACTACTGATTCTTCCCAATCACCTACACTCTTTACAGTAAATTCAATTTTCTTTGGTGATGCAGGAAGTTGTACATTATATTTGTATATATAACTAGGAGTCCAACTGATAGTTTCTTGTGACTGATCTTGTTTAACAATAGTTGGGAAGAGAGATAGAACTTGATTTGTTTTAGTTTCAACCAAATTTCCCTCTAAATCATAGAAAGTTACATCGTAAGTGATAGTTGCATCTTCCTGGCCTGGGATAACAAAGAATTCTTTACTTACTGTTGATGTATTTCCTTTTCCTATAATAAATTTCTTAGCAGTTGATTTGAGATCTTTTTCCCCACCAAATGGTTCGTCATCTGTTCCATTTGTAGGTTGATCAAGTTCATATACAGTTTCGCTATCAAAATTCTTCCATACAGTGGCAGTTGCATTATATTCACAATCTGCAACTGTTTTTACTGTTAGTTTTACATTTGCAACTACCATGTAAAGGTCATTGTCATTTGTGTTTACGAATGTAAAATCTACTTTTGAAAGTAAATGCTTGAAATCTAAAGCAACTTTAGTGGTATTTAGTACGCTTGAGTTATCTCTAACATATAAAGCTGCAATCAAATCGTTTTGATTTAAAGTAGTTGAATAATCGGTAAAACTTAATGTGGCATTAGCAAACGATGTTGTCAATGACGAAACGCTATGACTTGCTACACCTGGACCATCAGCATAGGCCGCAAAGTTATACAATTTTGTTTCCCAATTTTTCTCATTAGCTGCTTGCATAGTCCAATTCTCGTCTTCCTTGATAACACTTACATCTTTGAAGACTTCAGGTGTTGTGCCATTGTGATAACCATACACATAAAAACGATTTAGGTTATCGTCTGTCACTTCATTGGTAACTGATGTTGCTTTTGTACCCTTATTTACAAAAGAATCAAAGCCAATAGCTCTTTGGATAGGCTCTGCCTGATCCAACAATTTGTCGTTTGAACAACTTGTCATAGCTGCTACAGCTACACCAAGTAAGAAAATAGATTTCTTCATAATTTTATAAGATTAAAGGTTAATATTTATTTATTCTTTTTTTTCGTTATTGTTGTCTATAAGTTAATTAAGCGGAACTTCAATAATATTGTTCCATCCACTTACACCTATATCGAAAGCTCCACTACCTACTTGCGAACCTTCTCCTATAACCAAATCCTCAATCACAATAACTCCGCCTTTAGGTTGTTTGAGTAGTTGCTCTGTTACATCAAAACGATAGGTTTCCACATCGCCGTTAGTTAGTTTAACTTCAAGCATAAGATCATTTTTGCGTTCCTCATCACCATCGCCCTTTGTTGTATATTGAGGGTAAGGGTAGTTAGGAATACCAAACGATTTTATAAGTGCCTGGGTTCCGTAATCGCCTTTCATACTGCACTGGTAAGACAGGTTACCATCTTCTTTTGATGTGTGTCCTGTGCCTAAGTTTACACCTGCAGCCATGCCGGTAAGGATACCACTTGCACTCTCTATAAGCTCTGCACCCTCTTTTGCTTCAAAACGTAGCAGATATGTAAATACCAATGGTTTCAATGTTACGTTGATAGTATCAGGTACAGGTTTCTTTTCTATTAACAGTGAATCAAAATAGGCACCGAACAGCATATCGGGTTGGTTCATTATTCCGCTACGCGATGTTGCACCACGTGTTGATGCAAATGCGTTGGAGAACGATTCCATACCGGAGAATACTATGTATTCGGTATCGCTGTTATAGAAGAGTATGTTGTATATGCCTTCGTCATTGAAATGTATGGTTGAACTCTTTTTGGTAAGAATTCTTGATGTTTCTGCTTTATGAGTATCGTCATAGATATGCACACGTACTGCAGCAGGTTCTGTAGGACGTATCTGGTCATAGTCTATACCGTATTTGTCGTGCCATTCCTGTTTCCAATCTATATGGTCTTCCAGATTGTATTCCCATTGGCAGTCAAAGTTTAGTTTGATAGCATACTGTGTACGCGGTATATGGGATTCGTGGTCATAGCACAACTCTTTGTGTTCGCAGGCTGCTGTAATTATCAGCACTAACAACAGGGCGGAATATAGAGATAGTTTCTTCATCATAGTCCACCTTTTTTATTATTGTTAGTATTTCCGTAGCCAAGTAACCATACCAGACTAATCTCTGCTTTTGTAGGACCAAAGAAACTGCGTTTGTGTAATGCCTGCCATACGTAGTGGCTGTCTTGCAGTTTGTATTCGTTGTACTTGCCGCCATGGTAGCCTATACCTACCACAAAGTCCATATTCAGACGTTTTGCTATTGGCAGTGAATAACCGTATTCCAAACCTATTACATAGTTTGCACTGTTGAACAGGCTCTTACCAGGGTTTCCGGACATGTAGCCTTTGTTACCAAATGCCATAAAGTCGTATGTTATGGCTTGTCCATAAAGACCTGCGTGGTGGCCTTGCAGTGGTTTTTCCATTGCTTTGTTACCAAACCAATAGCGTGCGCCCAATTCACCTCCGTAGGTGCGCCAATATTTGGTTTTGCTATTCCACCAAGCGTAGTGCCAGCCGCCTGTTATGCTTATGTTGTTGCCAATGTAGTATTCAGCGCCTATGTTTGGTACAAGTGCAACATCGTACAGCAAATTAGTCTTTAATGCAATATATAGCGGTTTGCGTTCTTTTTCCGGTTCTACAGGCTGTTGAACTTCTACAATGGTATCTGTTGCAACGGTATCAGGAATAACGGGTTCTATAACCACTATAGTGTCAGGTTCGGGCTCCGGTTCTTCTACTATTGGTTCAGGTTCTCTGTTGTAAGCAACAACTACTGTAGATATACGCAGTTCAGGGAATAGGTTTTTATAGATATATCTGTATGGTACACCATTCTTAAAACTACGCAATTTGTTGAACAATGTTGTGTTGGGAGCGGCGTTTGTCTCTTCGCCTTTGTACTGACGTATAAGTTCAATAACTTCGTCCTGATACGGAACTGCGCTGTCTCTTTCTACCAAATAGAGCAGTAAATTCCAATCCTGAACAATATGTTTGGATGTAATCAGTGAATCCGGAATTTCTGTGATTTTATTCAGATGCTCCAACATGGATGCAGCACGTTTTTGTGATAGGCGATAGTTGAAATCCCAATTACCTTCGGGCGATGCTCTACCTATTATATATACTTGCTGTAAAATGTTTGTTGTGTCTGCATTACGAATATTGAGTATTCTTGCCAAACTATCTAATGTGATGCCGTTGTTTTTAAATGACAAGTCAAGTTTGGATTCTTCAAGGCGATAATGAACCTTGATTGAATCTTCCAAATCTTGTGCCATTGCCGTGGTTAATGCAAACAACGCCACTGTTAGTAGTATGTACTTCCTAATAAGAATCATTCAATACTGTTTTGCACTATGCTAAAAAACTGTATTTTTTATAAGCAAACTACTAAAAAACAAGCTCATACCTCTCCATTAGTATCTCCTCCTTCACGCATAGTTGTCTTTAGCACCGCAAAGTTATTTATTATCTTTATTTTTTGAACAAAATTGAACAAATTATTTCTATGTATGATTGATTTTTAACAATTATAAAAAAGATAAATAATTAGAGTTTGATTGATTTTAAAAAATCCATATCAGAACTTGATTTAATTTGTGCAGAAATAGCAATCCTTTTTTATCTCGTAACACATCCTGCGTTTTTGTGGTGTTTTACGCTTTGAATTTGTGGTAAAAGCAACAACAAGAAATCCAACACAGGGTGTATAACAATCCTCAATTATCAACCTTAAAGAACCTCCTTTCGCAAGGAGGGAGGTCTTTTGATTTAAAAACAACAAAAATTTCAACAAAACGAATAAAAACGAAACAGCGTATTATAGTATGAAATATTTACCTACTATACTATTATTGTTACCTTTGTGTATTGGTTGCAATTCCAATCTGGAATTCAACGACGATACTTCCGGCAAGAAAAAGGCTATTATTGGTTTCAGCAACAATATTAGAGTTACTCGTGCCGGTATAACTGACATTCAAACAAATGGTTTCTCTGTTTGGGGTGGTTATGTAGGTAATACTGTATTTGATGGTAGAACAGTAACCTATGATGATAGTAACAAAGAATGGGGTTACGTACCACCTACGGAGTACTGGACATATAATACTTATAACTTTTACGCTGTTTATCCAAAAAACACAGAAGCAAACTACGCAAACGGTACGTTTACAATTAGCGACTACAAAGTTAATAATACAGAAGATTTATTGTGTGCAAGTGCCACACACACTTATCCAAACAATGGCACAACAGTAACTTTTGGATTCAAGCATTTACTTGCCAAAGTATCAATTGAATTAAAAAAAGATATAGAAGAAAACAACAGTGATAAAATTGTAGTAACCAGTGTATCTTTGAATGGTATGTATATGCAAGGCAATTATGTATCATCACAAGAAACAGAAACATGGGCAGATTTGGAAAATTCTTCGTCATTAAGTAAGGATATTAATGAAGAATTATCAACGGATTATGAAGTGGTACTTGATGAGTGTATGATGATACCACAAGTATTTTCTGATGAACATCAGGTATATCTTGTAGTTAATTACACATTCGACCAAGGTAGAGACAACGATAATTTATCGACAAAAAGTTTGATTACTCCGTTACCTATTGAATACAAATGGGATATCAATACCCATATTGTTTACAAAGCTACTATCACTGTTGACCATAATATTGAGTTCGCTACCCCTGTTGTAGAAGAATGGGGTACAGAGCAAGCGGGTGGTACAATTATTATTACTTGATGATATGAGACATATATATTCCTATATAGTATTGACATTCTTATTAGGCTTAATATTTGTTGGTTGCGAAAAAGCCTCTATAGAAGTACCTCAGAAAGTTGAAGTTGAAGTGCCTACAAATAGGTATATTAACTTCAACGCTCAAGTAGGCACAAGAGCTACATTGATTACTGACATGAAACGCGATTTTGCAGTTACTGCTTTCAATTATAATGAAGACTGGAGTACAGCTGTAGCTACGGCACAACCTAATGTTCTACATAATCAAGTAATAACTTGGAATCGTTCTATTCATACATATAACCCAATGAAAACATGGGAAGAGAATAAGAAATACACATTTTTTGCCCATTACCCCACCACCCTTACATTGAGCGGATCCGGCACCTATGGTACACCCTACATAACCTATTCACTTCCTAATAATGTAGCGAATATGGTTGATATTATGACCGCATCATTATTTGACACAGACAATTCATTTAGTAATACGGTTGGATTTACATTCAAACATCGTTTGACAGCCTTAGGTGTCCAGATAAGAAACTTGAACAAGGATACATCAATAGAACTTGATAAATTAAATATAACATTCACCGGAAATACGCTGAAGTACAATAATGCAACAATCTCATTAGACGAATCAATCACAATGACAAGAACCGGTAGCAGTGTGTATCAAGGTCCTTATTCTCTAATTTCATCTGGTAGTATTTCCATCCCTGCACTGGAGACTGTAAGTTTGGAGAATGCCTTGATATTTATTCCACAAGAAGGAACAAATACAGATGATTATCTACAAGGTAATATTACATATGGTTATAATAATTCTGATGACTCCAAAGGCTTTAATGTAGGTCGAGATATGAAGGCTGGTCGTAAATATTACCTGCAAATGACTTTCTCGGCAGGTGCCATTACCATCGCAATTATTGAATCAGGTGAGTGGACAGATAAAGATGTGGAAATAGAATTTGAATGATTATGAAAAGAGTAGTTAATTATTTGGTATATAGTTTATTGACTGTTTTGTGTATGTGTCTTAACGCATGTACAAAAGAGGATTTGTTGCTTAATGACAATACATCGCTGGTAAAAGTAATTGGTCGTGTTACTACTTACGATGAATGTAACGTTACTACCAAAGGAATTAAAACAAGCGACGAATCGCATATAAACAGTATGTGTCTGTTCATCTTTGACAATGCTCAGAAATGTATAAATATTCAATATTTGGAAGGTTCAAACCCTACTTTTATAATAGCACGCGATGTTCTTAAGGAATTAACAAGCAGTGGTCTGACTAATTGCCAACTATATATTGTAGCCAATGTAGATGAGAACGTTATTAAGAACAAATGGAATTACAAATTTGATGAAAATACATTAAACACTGAATTTTATTTGAACGACTTACTATCTAAAAGTTGTGAAACAAGTTCATCTCAAATGCTCAGTAAAGGATTTCCTATGATAGGAAATTTACAGCAAAATTTGGATCCCAACGAAGAACTAGATAATGCAGTAATTGAAATTCCACTGGATAACCTATATGCTAAAATTGTGTTCAATATTAAAGTAAATACTCATCAGACACCTACAAGCGGAATTACTCCACAGTTCCAACTTTTCCAATGGGAGGTACACAATTTACCCAAAGGAGTATGTTTAGGAGGACCAAATAACGAACTGAGCAACCAAACACCTTTCTATAATGATGCCCATACAACAGCATATATGTCGCGAACAGTAACAGGCACAAACCCTGCAAGCGGTTCCAATGTACTAAGTTTCACATTCTATATGCCCGAACATCTGGTTAATTCAGGAACATTCACTTATCCTACTGGCATCAAGGATGAAGAAAAGCAACGCTATAAACCCAAGTTTGTTTCAGAGTCAAGTAAACCTACATTTGTAAAGATAAAAGGCGGATTTACAGATCATCAAGGTCATTTACAAAGTATAGAATACGACGTATATTTAGGTTCAAACAACACAAATAATTTTCAAATAGAGCGAAATTGTCAATATAACAATAATATAACAATTACAGGTGGAACCAATCACAAAGATGCTCAAGAGGGTACCATATCTGTAGATCACAGAGTAACAAAGGGAAGTAGTGGTTATTACATTGCAATAGAGCAAGAAGCTACACTCGATGCACATTGGAATGTAGTTCCTATGGATCTTTATATAGATGAAGGAGAAACGGTTACGGTAACTATTGAAAAGAGTACAATTACTGGCAACACCTATAGTTGGATTCGTATGGAAAAAATATCACAAGCAACTATGGCTGCAGCTAATTATGCCGCATATACAGGTATAAGAGATTATTTTACAACTAATTTAGTTACTCAGACATTAGCAGACAACACAGAATTCACATGTTCCAATAGAGACCGTATTTACTTCTATATAGATGAGAATATCAATCTTTCCAAACGCACAGCTAAAGTCAGTTTGTCTTTCAGCGGAGACGCATCAAAGAACAAAACATTGACATTCACTCAAGTAGGATTGAAAAAGGTTGATGTATATGACAGGGATGATGATGGTAACCTAACAGAAAAAATACAAACTATCTACATAGAAGATAAGGAAGAATATCTATATCATTATGACCCCTTGAATACTTATAATACAAATCAAATTTACGATGGATTACCTTGGGGACGTCGCAACGAAAAGGTGGATACTTATTCTAGTCCTTATTATGATGGAATTACTTATACTAAAAACATAGTAAAAAGTAACACTTCCTACCAAATAAAAGATATTCCAGATACAGCAGCCGAATATTGTAACAACAAAGGAAAAAAGGACCCAGACAACTACCAAACATATACAACACTATCAAATACCAATGGCGTTTGGTATTTACCTGCCATTCGAGAAATGGAAGCAATTATGAGAACTTATTTTGATACATACGAAGAATTTCAAAATAATTTCTATTGGTCAAGTGCGTCTGCAAAGAAAAAACAATTTTTATGGGATGTTGAAGAGACTACAAGGGCACGTGCGACTCGAGTAAAAGTTACATTCAATAACGGAAATAAGATTTTCAATTATTACGAGAGTGGTAGCACTGGTGACACTGACAATTATAAATCTGGTGTAAATTACAATTATTATGTTCCGAACGGAACATATTCCAATTACACTGATACCAATGGGGGCTACACAGGGGGCAAATTCCGCGGTGGTCGTGCAGACCGTGATGAAGTATTCCGTATTCGTGCGGCCTATAGACCGCCTACGGGTTCTACAGTACCTACCACAGCAACTGAATAACACAACACAACAACACGTAAGGATAAAGCAGCTAACCGCATTATTATTGCTTTGCTGGTAATGTGTATCGCCTGTAATCGGGATGTAGATTTTGACGGCGATAGTAATGGATTATTAGCAAGAATAGTTATTTATCCCAAATATCTCCGGATAATAGCAACTGCAGCTATTTTACGAATCCTTTGTTTGTCCAGCGTTTGCTCTTCCAACGGTGTATAAAGATTATACCGCGGATATTTTCATCCAGGAACAGGGCACACCACAATGCCACCAGTCCTCCGCCCAATGCTATACCAAACAGATAACTGCATCCTACCGACACTGTCCAGCAGAATATTATGCCTATGGTAACAGGGAAATATATATCGCCTGCACTACGTAGTGCGTTTACGCTGAACAAGTTTATGGCACGGCCATTTTCTACCAATATATCAGCCCACAACACAGCTGTTCCCATAGCTATAATCTCAGGGTTATCGGTAAGCATATTAAAGATAGGTCTGCCCAATAAAGCTGTAAGCACCGAAAGAGTCAATGTGGTAATCATTGAAACTCTAAGTACTCTTTTACCCAGTATATAGGCAGCGTTGGTCTTCTTCATACCAACCAAATGGCCTATCTCTATTGCCCCACCCTGCGCTAACGCTATAGAAAGCATATAGGTAAACATCACTATATTCTGGCAATAAGTTCGTGTGGCAAGGGCGTCGTTACCTAACATATTTATGAAATAGGTGATAACCACCTGAGAAAAGCTGTATGACATCTGTTCTCCTGCCGACGGAATTCCTATTTTCAGCAGTTTCTTAAGTTCATACCATGGGAATGGGGTGAAATACTCTTTAGGGAATCTGGGTATATGTTTTTTAAAGAGTATAACAAGAAGCAATACTACTGCCACAGCCCTGCATATAACTGTGGAAATGGCTGCACCCTCTACTCCAAGAGCCGGCATACCAAACTTACCGAATATAAGCGCATAGTTGCCGAATATATTCAGAATGTTCACTATGGCAGAAACAATCATAGGATACTTAGCTTTGTCGGCACTACGTAGCGCTGCCGATATAGCCAATGACACGGCCTGCAAAAAGGCAAACAGACCTACTATACGCATATATGCCGTGGCTTCAGGCATAATATCAGGACGCACTCCCATAATACCTAAAAGCCATTCTGCCTTAAAATATAGTAACGCGCTAAATAGTAATCCGCTAAAAAAATTAAAGATGATTGATATACCCACTACCTGTACCACTCTTTTTTGTAGTTTGGCACCTATGTATTGAGAACAGAGTATAGATGTACCCAAAGAAATAACTTCGAATATAATAAAGACTAAATTTACCAACTGATTCACCAATCCTACTGCAGCTACACTATTATCGGAATGTCGGCTTAACATGAAAGTATCTACCGCACCCAATGCCATTATTAGAAAAGTTTCCACCAGAATAGGTCCTGCCAACCTGCTCAACTGCTTAGAAAGTGTACCGTACCTCATAAAATTAGTAGCTCAATTTTTTCGGGGTGCAAAGGTAATAAAAATGCCGGCACATAGTTTTTGTATGAATATTCAGAAACAATAACGCAATGTTAAAATATGTTTAATTTTAAAGTTAGCAATAACAACGTAAAGGAATGTAAACTACATTTGCAGACGTTATGAGAAAGAGCTACGCATACTTCTTTTATTTTTACTTTACCAGACAGATTGCCGGGTAAATGAATTGTCGTATGCGTTTGAGTGATATAGCAAACATAAGCCCGGGTCGAAAGATTCGGGCTTTTTTTTTTTGAACAAAACAAAATTTGAACAGATATGATTGCAGTATTGAAAAGCGGAGTATCAGAACTCCAGAAAAACAGTTTGATAAAGTGGTTGGAAGGCCAGGGTGTAGGTGTTCATCTGTCAGAAGGACAGTATCAGACAATTATTGGACTTATTGGCGATACCAGCAGAATTGACATAGATTTACTTAATGGTCTTGAAATAATTGACCATGTTACTCGTATAAGCGATCCATTTAAATGTGCTAACCGCCGTTTTCACCCTAAAGATACTATTGTAGAGATAGGTTCAGGAGAAAATGCCGTTAAAATAGGTGGAGGCCACTTTGCTATTATAGCAGGTCCCTGTTCTGTTGAATCTGAGCAACAGATTATAGGTATTGCACAGGATGTTAAAGCTTCGGGTGCTACCCTGTTGCGCGGTGGTGCTTTCAAACCCCGTACATCGCCTTACGATTTCCAGGGTCTGCGAGGTGAAGGTCTTGACTTATTGAGAAGAGCAAGAGAAGCTACCGGATTACCTATAGTAACAGAAATAATGAGTGCCAGCCATCTGGATATGTTTGAAGATGTTGATCTTATTCAGGTTGGTGCCAGAAATATGCAGAACTTTGAACTGTTGAAAGAACTGGGAAAAATAAACAAACCTATTCTTCTTAAACGTGGTCTTTCCAGTACACTTAAAGAGTGGTTGATGAGTGCCGAATATATTATGTCAGAAGGCAATGAAAACATTATTCTGTGCGAACGCGGCATACGCAGCTACGATCCATACACCCGTAACGTACTGGATTTGGCAGCTATCCCTATGGTTAAAGAGTTATCACACTTACCTATCATAGTAGATCCAAGCCACGCAACAGGTAAACGTTCATTGGTAGAATCAATGTCCATGGCTGCAACTGCTGCAGGTGCCGATGGTTTGATTATAGAGGTTCACAATGATCCGGAACACGCTCTATGCGACGGAGCACAATCTCTGACACCGGCTCAATTCAGTAATGTATCGGCCAAAGTAAGTGAAATAAGAAAACTGTTCTAACTATGAAACAGATTGTTGGAGTTGTAGGATTAGGTCTGATAGGTGGCTCTATAGCAAGGGCATACAAAGATTCCGGTTGGAAGGTTCTTGCATACGACAGCAACCTATCCATAACCAGTTTTGCTATCTTATCGGGAATAGTCGATGCGGAACTGACCACTTCCAATATGAAACAGTGTGATGTTCTACATATAGCCATTACTCCCAAAGCCGCAATGGAGTATCTGAAACAAAATGCAGAATACTTTTCTAAAGATGGTTTGGTTATAGACGATTGCGGGACAAAGAAACAGATAACTGAATTGGGATTTGAATTGGCTAAAAAGCACAATTTTACATACATAGGCGGACACCCTATGGCAGGAAATCATCTGTCAGGTTTTAAAAATTCAAGAGCTAATCTGTTCAGCAATGCTTCCATGATTATAGTGCCACCTGAATTTGATGATATTATTCTGTTGGAACGTATAAAAAATGCAGTTAAACCTATGGGGTTCAAAAAGGTTGTTTTCACCACAGCCCAAGACCACGACCGTATGATTGCATATACATCGCAGCTGGCACATGTAGTCTCTAACGCGTTCATAAAAAGCCCCAGCGCACAGGAACATAAAGGTTACAGTGCAGGCAGTTTCAGAGACCTGACCCGTGTAGCGTGGCTCAATGAGAATATGTGGACAGAACTGTTCCTGGAAAACAAGGAGTATCTGCTTAAAGAGGTCAATTTACTGATTGACAACTTAAAAGAATATGCAAAAGCAATAAAGGACGAAAACAATGAATATCTTTGCAATCTGTTACGTGATGGCAGAATAGCAAAAGAACTATCAGATAAATAGATATGGATATTTACAGCACCATAAAAGTAAAGGCATCAAAGAGTTACGACGTTCTGGTTTGTTACAATCAGCTTACAGAAATAGGTTCTGTACTGGCAGAACGTTTTGAGCCTTGTAAAATTGCAATACTTACCGACAATATTGTAGATGCTCTATATGCCGATATTGTTATCAGTTCATTGGAAAACAGTGGCTTCCACTGCATAAAGCATACCATTCCGAATGGTGAAATAAGCAAGAATATGGATAGCGTGCTTGGTTTCATTAATCTGATGGCAAAAGAACAGATAACACGAAGCGATATGGTTTTGGCTCTCGGTGGCGGTGTTGTAGGCGATATGGCAGGTTTTGCATCGGCAATCTATCTGCGTGGCATAAAATACATACAGGTACCTACCACTCTGCTGGCAGCCGTTGATAGTTCAGTGGGTGGAAAAACAGCTGTAGATATATCGGCAGGAAAGAATCTGATTGGTGCATTCAACCAACCAAGTCTGGTCTTCTGCGATATAAACACTCTGAATACATTGCCCAAAAACATAATGCGAGATGGCTTTGCCGAAGTTATCAAATATGGAATAATATTGGATAAAGACCTGTACAACACTCTTTTAGAACCGAACAGCAACAATCTGTTACAGATTGTGACCAGATGTATTGAGATTAAAAGAGATGTGGTTGCTGCCGACGAATTTGACAAAGGCGAACGTCAGTTGTTAAATTTTGGTCACACCATTGGCCATAGTATAGAACTGTTGAGCAACTTTACTGTTACTCACGGAGAAGCGGTAGCCAAAGGTATGGTCATAGCAGCAAAAGTAGGTAAAGAGTGCGGTTATGCAGATGTTACGGAACAGATAAAAAACATCGTTGAAATGTATGGTTTTGACACCAGTTGCCCCTACTCTGCCGGAGAATTGTATGGTGTTGCTTTATCGGACAAAAAGAGACAGAAAGAGAACATTACGCTGGTTGTTCCGGAAAGCATAGGAAAATGTGTGCTTCACACCATTCCAACGGAAGAATTATTATCATTATTGAACAAAATAAAACTATAAATAGATATGGAACTTGAAAAATTAAGAGAGGAAATTGACATTGTTGACAACAAAATGTGCAAACTGTTCGAAGAGAGAATGAATATTGTCAACAAGATTGGTGAATTAAAGAGAAACAATAACGAACCAATAAACAATGCTGCACGTGAAAGACAGGTCCTGACAAGAATATCAAAGGCACTGCCTCCACACATGGAAGATTTTGGTCGTTCACTATATCGTTCCATATTTGATATAAGCAAAGCATACGAATCTATGTATAAGGAGAAAGATTCACCTCTATATAAAGATTTGGAAACTATTATTCACGCTCAACCTGAAGCTTTCCCGGCACGTGCGCTGGTGGCTTGTCAAGGACGTGAAGGCGCATATTCACAATCGGCAGCCGAGCGACTGTTCGAAGTTCCTGAAATTATGTGGGCAAAGACCTTTGAAGGTGTACTTAAAATGGTAGCCGATGGTTTCTGTACTTATGGTATTCTGCCTATTGAAAATTCAAGTGCCGGTTCGGTGAATGAAATATACGATTTGCTTATAAAATACGATGTTCATATTGTACGCAGTACCAGAGTAAGAATTGACCATCTGTTATTGGGCAGCAAAGGTATGAAGGTGGAAAATGTTAAAACCATCTATTCCCATCCACAAGCCATAAGACAGTGTTCACACTATCTTGACAGTTTGAAGGATGTTCAGATTATTCCTTGTGAAAATACCGCTATTGCAGCTTCTATGGTAGCCAAAGATACCACAGGAACTATGGCTTCAATATCTTCCAGAAGCTGTGCAGAACTATACAACATGTCTGTACTTGCCGAAGATATACAGAACTTTGACAGCAACCACACCCGCTTTATCTGTATAACCAAAGATCTTAAGATATATCCGGGAGCAGACAGAACCAGTATTATGATGGTTATTCCAAACAAACCGGGCAAACTATTCAGCGTACTGTCACGTTTCAGTGCCGTTGGCGCCAACCTGGTAAAATTGGAGAGCCGTCCAATTCCGAACAGAGATTTTGAGTTTATGTTCTACTTCGATATAGAGATGTCCATCTATAATGAAAAGTTTGCATCACTTATAAGCGAACTTGACCATTGCGAAGAACAGTTCAAATACTTTGGCACATATTCCGAAATCATCTGAGTAATGAAACATATAAAGGTTTCCGGTCACCCAAGTGGCGAAGTGACTATTCCATCTTCCAAATCGGTTGTACATAGAATGATGATATGTGCAGCTATGGGCAACAGATGTGTAAAGATAGGCTGCAAAGGTGCCGGTGATGATATTTTTGCTACAGCCGATTGTCTGAAGGCATTGGGTGCAAAAATTGAGATATTGGATGATTATATAACATTATCGCCTATAGACAGAAGTGCCATAGGTAATGAAATACACCATTTAGAATGCAATGAGAGCGGTTCTACACTACGTTTTATGCTTCCCGTTGCAGCTGCGTTGGGCGCATATTCTGAATTTCATGGTAAAGGCAGATTACCGGAACGTCCATTATCGCCTTTATACGAAGAGATGGTGTCACATGGCATAGAATTGGGCAAAAAGGGTGTTATGCCATTATCATGTAAAGGCAAATTACCGGGTGGTACATACACTATAGATGGAGGTGTATCGTCACAGTTTATATCGGGACTGCTTATGGCTATGCCCATTACAGGTCAAGAGTGCAATATTGTAATTACCGGTAAACGCGAAAGCACTCCATATATAGATATGACTTTGAATATTCTTAAAATTTTTGGAGTCAATGTAGAAGAGAATGCAACCGGTTACTTTATTCCACAAGGAGCTGAATTTACTACTCCAACAGAACTTTATGCTGAAGGCGATTGGTCAAGTGCATCGTTCTGGATAGTAGCAGGTTGTATAGGTAATGCCCCTATACGTTGCAATGGCATTGATTATAACCATTCGGTACAGGGAGATAGAAAAGTGATAGACGTTTTGCGTTCTATGGGAGCTAACATTGAAACAGGCAATGGTTATGTCATAGCACACCCTTCAACACTACGCGGTGTAGAAACCGACTGTTCTAACATACCCGATGCAGTACCCATACTGTCGGTTGCTGCAGCCATGGCATCATCATCTACAACATTTCACGGAATTGAAAGACTGCGTTTAAAGGAGAGCGATCGTGTGGAAACTACAATGCGTATGCTACAATCGTTTGGCATTCAATGCTCTGCCACCAACAGTTCTATTACTGTTTATCCCGGCAAACCTGTTGGTGGATTTGTAGATTCCGCTGCCGACCACAGGATAGCTGCATCGGCAGCCATAATGGCTACAGTAGCAGAAGGATTCACAACTATAAATAATATGGATTGCATAAGCAAATCTTATCCCGATTTTTGCAAAGATTTTGCTAACTTAGGCGGCAAATTAGAAACAGAATGAAGTACTGCACAAAAGAATATTACGTTACAAATGCCATAATGGACGAAGATTTCAGACTGTCACCGGCCGGAATTGCCGGAATGTTTCAGGACTGTTTCGCCACATATATGGCCCACTATCACTATGCTGCTTTCGATATGCGAAAAGAGGCTAAGATGTGGATTATATCAGATTTCACCTTCAATATGCAGACCGTACAACCATTTTGGGGTGAAACCATAAAGGTTGAACTGTGGATTTCTGAACAACCGGCAGTTAAAATTCACGCAGACTACAGAATATGGCATAAAGGAGCTGTTGTGGTAAGTGGAGACAGCACTTGGGCTCTGTTAGACGTGGCTAAACGCACTCCACTAAGAGCCAATACCATACTGCAAGGTATAGAGACTGCCGATGAAATGGCACTGGGAACCCACAGACACAAGCAACCGGTTTCAGCAGATTTGAAATACAAGCATACACACGTAACCAACAGGAGTGATGCCGATTTCAATCATCATGTAACAAACATGACATATCTTTATATATGTCTGGCTGCCCTACCCGATGATTATCTGCAAAGCCACTGCGTTAATGAATTGAGCATAAAGTTCAAACAGGAATCGTTTATAGGTGAAGAACTGGAGTGTTCGGTCTATTCCACAAATGAAGAAGATTTATGGAATTATGACATTGTAACAGCAGGTGAAAGACTTTCATGTCAGGCTACCATAAGATATGCCGACAAACCTGATGGTTTTGATTCTATTGATTTAGACAATTTAGCAATTAGAAAAAGATGAAAAAAATTTTAATCATAAATGGTCCTAACCTGAATTTCCTGGGTATAAGAGAACCTGCTATCTACGGTAAAGGAACATATGCCAATCTTGTAGATTTGCTGAATAGTGCAGCAAAAGAACGGAATTTTGATATTGAGATATTCCAATCGAACCATGAAGGTTGTATTGTTAACAAAATACAGGAAGCGTACCATAAATTTGACGGCATAATTATAAATCCTGCAGCCTACACTCATACAAGTGTTGCTATTTTGGATGCCTTAAAAGCGGTAGGTCTGCCCACTGTAGAGGTTCATCTGAGTGACATAAACAGCCGTGAAGAGTTCAGAAAGTTCTCTTATGTTTCACTGTATGCACAAAAGACTATCTGTGGAAAGGGGTTTGACGGTTACATTGAAGCAATGGATTTCTTCATATAAACCAAATAGTTATTCTATTGTTACAAGCAATAAATTACATCTATGGAAATAAAAGGCCCCATTAAGAAAGTTATAGATTTTGTCAGAAACGGCATTTGGGAACTGGACACCACGCTGTTTGGTAAAAACAGGGCACGTGCGGCACAGTATCTCAAGGTGCTTATTATGACCTTATCCACTTTCAAAAACCAAAAGGTCAACTATCGCGCTGTGGCTCTTGCCTATTTTACCACAATGGCTCTTATTCCTTGCGTGGCAGTGGCATTTGCCATAACAAGCGGATTTGGTATAGGCGACAAACTGGAAGAACTTCTTCTGTTAAACTTTTCAGGGCAGGAAGCCATTGTTAAACAGATTCTTATGTATGCCAATAACATTATAGGGATTATGGAGCAGGGCACATTCGGCATAATAAGTGCTGCCAGTTTTATATGGTTGGTGTTTTGGCTTATGATACAGGTGGAAAAGGCTTTTAACTACATTTGGGAAGTAAAGGTTTCACGCAAATTCTGGAAACGCATAAGTGCATATTTTGCAATAGTGATATTACTGCCGTTTGTTATATTGATGTTCCTTTCAACCACACTGCTGTTTTCGCATGGCAATGGTCTTATGAATGCAATATTTGACACTCCATATTGGGAAAACATTTCAGAAGGTATGACCTGGCTTGCCACATACGGTATTACTGTACTGGTTCTTACTATGATGTACAAATTCATCCCCGGAACCAAAGTAAAGATATTCCGTGCTTTTCAGGCAGCTATGATAACTGCCATTTTCTTCTGTCTGTTCCAGTGGATATATCTTGAAACGCAGTTGTTCTTTAACAGGCTGAATGGTGTATTCGGTGCATTGGCAGCCATTCCTTTCCTTATGATGTGGCTGAACATTTCCTGGTTTATAGTGCTGTTTGGAGTGGAACTGTCATACGCATTTCAGAATGTTGAAACTTACAGGCCACACCAGAAACAAGATTTAGAAGATGAGTATGGAGAGTTATCTGCAAATTGACAATTTAACAAAAACCATTGGTGATATAGTCCTTTTTGACAAACTCACCATAAATATAGCCGAAGGGGAAAAGGTTGGTATCATAGCCCGTAATGGTATAGGCAAATCCACACTGTTGAATATTATTGCCGGCAACGAAGATTACAATAGCGGCACTATTATTTTTCGTAACGACATTACTATATCATATCTTAAACAGACACCGGTTTTTGAAAAAGGCACAACCATATTGGAAGCCTGTTTCAGTAATGGTTCGCCGGTTCTTCAAATCATATCGGAATATGAAGGGGCCATGGCCGAAGGCAATCAGAAACGCATAGAGCATGCCATTTCAATGATGGACAGCCACGATGCATGGAATCATGAAACAAGAGCAAAACAGATACTTACCCAGCTTAACATTACCGATTTTAACCGCGTGGTAGATAATCTGTCGGGTGGAGAGATTAAGCGCGTGGCATTGGCAAGCGCACTAATTTCAAACCCTGACCTACTAATCTTAGATGAACCTACCAACCATCTTGACGTAGAGATTACCGAATGGCTGGAAGATTGGTTAAGCAGCAGTAACATTACGCTTCTACTTGTTACTCATGACCGATACTTGTTAGACAGAGTATGCAACCGAATAATTGAGATTGATGACAGAAGAGCATATTCTTATTCCGGAAGCTATAGTTACTACATTGAAAAACGCAAAGAACGTTTGGAAGCAGAAGCTTCGCAACGTGAAAGTGATTTAAACCTTTACAGAACTGAAATAGACTGGATGCGCAGAATGCCATGCGCCAGAGGTACAAAGGCAAGATACAGAAAGGAATCGTTCTACGAATTGGAAGAGCGACTAAGCCATAAACGTATAGAAAACAATGTAGTTTTAGATGTTAAGGCGTCATATATAGGAAAAAAGATTTTTGAAATAGAGCATCTGTCAAAAAGTTTCGGCAACAAAATTATTCTAAAGGATTTCAGTTACATCTTTACTAAATTTGAAAAATTGGGTATAGTTGGAGCTAACGGTGTAGGTAAATCCACTTTTATAAAGATGCTTTTGGGTTTAGAACCACAAGATAGTGGTGTAATAGAGCGTGGCACCACATTAAAGATTGGTTACTATTCACAGGAAGGCCTGAAGTTTAACGAAAATGAAAAGGTCATAGATGTTATTACCGACATTGCTGAACATGTCAATTTAGACGATGGCAGAAAGATGAGTGCAGGACAGTTCCTACAGAAATTTCTATTTTCTCCTGCCACACAGCACAAATATGTATATAAGCTGAGTGGTGGAGAAAAACGCCGGCTGTATTTGTGTTCAATTTTGATGCAAAGTCCTAATTTCCTGATACTTGACGAACCCACTAACGATTTGGACATTCACACTCTACAGGTACTGGAAGAGTATCTGGCATCATTCAAAGGTTGCGTAATAATTATATCGCACGACCGCTATTTTATGGATAAAACAGTAGATCATCTATTGGTTTTTGAAGGTGATGGTATAGTAACACAATTCCCATCTTCCTACAGCGATTTCATAGAGTGGAAACGACTGAAAGAGGCTGAAGAGAGAAAAAAGTTAGAAGAGGAACGCAATAAGAACATACAAAAATCTTCCAAAACAGATAATTCACAGAGTAAGAAAAGTGATAAACTTACCTACAAAGAGAAACGCGAAATGGAATCCATTGAAGCTGAATTGGCACAATTGGAAAACGAAAAAAGCGAATTGGAAGATCTTCTTAACAGTGGAACGCTACCATTTGACAAACTGCAGATACACTCTGCAAGAATAGGTGAAATTATAGAGCGTACCGATGAAATTACCCTTCGTTGGCTTGAATTGAGCGAAAAATTGTAATTTTTTTCATCAAACATAGCTGATTTTCAAAAAATGGTATATAACTTTGCCGGCGAATGAAAGGGGGTGCCTCTTTTTACGAGGCTGAGATTATACCCTAGGAACCTGATTCGGTTAGTACCGACGTAGGGAGTGGAGTTCGAACTGTAGTCTTACCCTTTTCATTGGTTTAACAAATTTAAAACAAAATGAATAGGGTATTTTTATTTTCTGCCCTTTTAGGGCTATGCTGTGTTGCCGGCAATCAGGTATTGGCAACAAATAATAATTCGGATGCAGATAGAGACATCACATTAGACGAAATAGTTATTTCTGCATCAATTGCATCGGAAGAGACCCCGATAACTCAATCCACTATTGACAAATCAGTTCTGGAAAATAGTGCAACCGGTTCTAAAGAACTTCCATATTTATTGCAATCCATTCCCGGTGTAGTAGCTACATCGGACAATGGTCTGGGTATAGGTGCTGTCTATTTCAAAATACGCGGTACAAATGACACCCGTATTAACATAACAATGGATGGAGTTCCGTTAAACAGTCCCGAAGACCACTCTGTTTTCTGGGCAAACATGAACTCATATTCAGGTTCATTGGAAAGTATTCAAGTTCAGAGAGGAGCCGGAACATCAACTAATGGTACAGGCGCATTCGGTGCAACAGTGAACATGATATCGGAAAAACCATCTCTTACACCACATATAGATGCAGAAGGTACAATGGGAAGTTACAACACATACAATGGCACTATTAAAGCCGGTAGCGGACTTCTCTTTAACCATTTGGTTCTTGACGGTCGTTTCTCTGTAACAAATTCAGATGGCTATATAGACAGAACAAAATCACATTTGGGTTCATACTTTACATCGGCATCGTGGTATGGCAATGACTATCTTATAAAGCTTAAGAACTTTGGAAGTTTTGAACATACAGGTCAGGCTTGGAATGGTGTTCCTTCCGATTCTATTAAAGCCGGGAAACGCACCTACAACAGTTTAGGAGTATTTTTCGACCACAAAGATAGAATTCATTTCCGCCCAACTACCGACAACTATCTTCAGAACCATACTCATCTTTCATTTATAAAAAACATAAATGATTTATGGGATGCACAAGCCACCCTATTCTACACATACGGTATAGGTTACTATGAAGATATGAAAGACAATAGCAATCTGGCTAAAAAATTCGGTCTGAATAGTTATGCCGGCATAGAGGGCGATGCCAACAGACAAAAGTGGCTTGAAAACAATTCTGTAGGTGGCATATTTAACGTAACACGTAAATCAGATAAGTTAGATCTTACAATGGGAGGTGGTTATCAGTACTTTGACGGCGACCATTGGGGTGAATTTGAAAGCATTATAAATTCTGCCGACAGTAGCAGAATAGACATAGGAAATGCACATTACTATGACAGCAACGCCAAAAAGAGTGATGCAAACATTTATCTTAAAGGTGTTTACCATATTGGAGATAACCTACATCTGTTTGCCGATGCACAATACCGTTATGTAAACTATCTGATTAGCGGCAATAACGATGTATTTATTAAAGATGATAATGGCAAATACCACAACCAGTTGCTCAACATAGATGAAACTTTCCATTTCTTCAACCCTAAAGCAGGTATCAGCTATTCAGCAGATTGGGGAAATAGTTATTTCTCTGTTGCAAAAATAGAGCGCGAACCCACCAGAAACAACTATACAGACAATGGCGGTTCACTGATGCCAAAAGCAGAAACTCTGTACGACTATGAACTTGGCTACAACTATAAGGGAAAGAATTGGTATGCAGGATTCAATCTCTACTATATGGATTATAAAAACCAGCTTATTGCAACAGGCCAGTTGAGCGATATAGGCGAAGCACTTACCGAAAATGTAAAAGATTCATACAGAAGAGGTATTGAAATTGAGGCAGGTGCAACACTGTTTGACCACATTGTTTGGAATGGTAATGCCACATTCAGCCAAAACAAAATTGTAAACTTTACAGAATATGTAGATAATTGGGAAGGCAATCCACTGCAAATTCATTATGACGAAACAGATATTGCCCTATCACCAAATATTACTGCATACAGTATGTTATCAGCATCGTTCCTTAAAGGTTTCAACGCCTCTATTACCACAAACTATGTAGGCAGGCAGTACCTGGACAATTCTTCATGCAAAGAGCGTTCATTGGCACCTTACTGCGTAACAGATTTCAATATCAGTTACACATTCCATCCGCTATACTTCAAGGAAGCTAAACTAAACTTGCAGATTAACAATCTGTTCAACGAACAGTATTCTTCTAACGGATGGGTTTATACAGCAGTATCAGAAAGTTATGGCTACACAGCAGAAAACCGATACGTAGAGGACGGTCTGTTTGTTCAGGCACCTATCAGCTGTCTCACTACATTAACTCTTAAGTTCTGATTGTAAATGAAACAGCTAATGCAAAGCATAACAGATTATATGGTATCCCAGTTTTCAGGAATGGATTTCTGGGATACCATTCAGATAGTTGGATTGATACTCAGTTTTATCTATCTGATTCTTGAATTTGGGCAAAAAGCATCAATGTGGATAGTCAGTGCATTGAGTTCCATTATCTATGCATGCGTCTATTTCAATTCAAAGATATATGCCGATATGGCTTTCAGCTGTTTCAATGTTATACTTTGTATATATGGATTCTACAAGTGGTATAACAGCAGCCACAATAACGTAGAACTAGACAATGCTACAAATAATCAAGTTTTGTCATATTGCCATTTTACATTACCATTATTTGCAAAGACTATGGTTGCAAGTAGCATTATATGGTTTGCAATATATGTTATTCTGAAATATTTTACCGATTCACCTATTCCTGCACTCGATGCCATTACTACAATGCTGAATATTGTAGGTACATGGGTTTTGGCACAAAAAATCATAGAAGTTTGGAGTATCTGGTTTATTGTAAACCTGCTATCAATTTATATCTACTACAAACGTGGTCTGCACATAAGCACTATAATGCTCTATGTATTTTATCTGCTTGCTTCTGTTTATGGATATTATCAATGGCATAAAAAAGGTATGAAAATTCCGTACAAAAACGTATAGAATATTTAAAAAATAGATACATTTGCATAATTAAGTTTTGGTTACATCACTTCAACGAAAGTCAATTATTGCAGAATGTATAGGTGTATTCTTTGTTTACAGATTATAGTGTTTTTGACAACCGGCAGTATGGTTGCCCAAAATCAGGTCACAGTCAGTTACACTGATGCAGAATGCAATTTTGGGTTGTTTCCTTCGTCTAACCCAATAAAACAAGCAAATATTATAATTACCTGCCAAGGTGATGGTGAACTCCAAATAGAATCTGTAATGACTGCCTGCAGTTGCACTACTGTAGAGTATAAAAAACGTCCTATCAATTCGGGTTGTACGGATACAATTTCCATTACTTATAATGGCACAGACAGATGGCCCGGCGAATTTAGCAGGTCATTGCTGATTAAAAGTAATGCCATTAATTCTCCCACCAGAGTAGTATTAAAAGGATATATGTATGATGATAGTGGAACTACCCTACTAGATTCCACCATCTTTAAACAATATACAGTTTATAAAGAACCACAGATAAAATATGTATTAACCAATAAATAGCAATTATGATGAAACTTACAAAAAGATTTACAGTTCTTGGATTTGCTGCATTATTCGGCTCTACAACAATTTTGGCCGACACTATTCCTCCTCTGGTCTATTCAGTTGAAGAGACCGGAACAGAGTATCCGCTACCTCCACTGCCGGCAGTTAGCTCACTACAAAAAATCAAGCCTCTGACAGACCCGTTACAGTTCTCCGATGGCAGTGGTAGAGCTACCGAGTTTGAAGACTGGTCAAGAAGACGTTGGGAAATATCCAAAGAGATACAGGAGTATGAAATAGGTACTAAACCTGCTATGGAAGAGGGACAGGTTACAGCATCTATGTCAGGTAATACTCTTACTGTAAAGGTAACTGTCAACGGACAGACTTTAACCCTGACATCTACCATTACATACCCTTCTACTGGCAAAGCCCCCTACCCGCTTATAATTGGAACCAGTAACAATTCACTCCCATCAAGCATATTTACTTCGCGCGGAGTTGCCATGATGACATTCTCTGAAGCACAGGTAAACAATTACTCACAGTTTGGTGGTGCAGCAGGTAAAGGTAACTACAACTTTGACAAACTCTACCCATCACTGAAATCAAATGGTGCCTATGCTGAATGGTCCTGGGGTGTAAGCCGTCTTATTGATGGATTGTACTTAGTTGGTTCTGAAAAGACAAAAATAGATCTTGAACATATAGGTGTAACCGGTTGTTCATACGCAGGAAAAATGGCACTGTTTGCAGGTGCATTCGATGAACGTATAGCACTAACCATTGCACAAGAACCCGGTGGCGGTGGTGCTGCTGCATGGCGTGTATCTGAATTCTGCGGTGAAGTTGAAAAACTGGGTGCAACAGATGGTAACTGGTTCCTGGATGGATTCCAGAGTAACTTCTCAGGTGGTAACACCATAAAACTGCCATATGACCACCACGAACTTTGCGCTATGGTTTGCCCACGCGCACTGCTTGTGCTTGGCAATCCGGATATGGTTTGGTTGGCCGATGAATCGGGCTACATATCTTCTGTAGCTGCCAGAAAGGTATGGGAACAGTATGGTATTGAAGACCGTATGGGTTATTCTATTGTTGGTGGACACGGTCATTGCCAGCTCCCTAACAATCAATACCCGGAAGTTGAAGCTTTCGTAGATAAATTCTTATGCGGTAAAGAGAGCACCAACACCAACATTACCATTGCACCAAAATATGCAGGTATAACCAATGCCGACAAATGGACTGCATGGTGGGGAACTGATGACCCTTCGTTCCCGGAAAGCGAACTTACACAAGCATTCAAGATATATCGCGAAGCCGAAAACATGGTTCACGGCAGTTACGGTAAGAGTTACAAAAAGGTTACAGGTCAGAACAAATCTACCGTTTCAAATGGTATATATTTGGAAACAACTGTTAACTACACTGCATCTACAACAGATCCATCAACAAATTTAGGCACACATCTGCAAACCACATTCACCATACCTGAAGCAGGTACCTACTATGTTTTTGCAAGAGTAAACTGCGGCAGTTATGACGATGATTCATATTTTGTACGCGCTGATGGCAAAGGTTCATGGACCTTCCAGAATGGCATTGTAACCAACGGTTGGGAGTGGAAGAATTTCCTCACAATGAACAACCTATCTGCAGGTGAACATACCTTGGTTATTGCCAGCCGCGAAGATGGTGCAAAAATTGATAAGATTCTTATTACTGACTACGCATACCCACCTGAAAATGGTGAAATTGGCGACGAAGACGAACTTACATCTGTCACAGTGATTAACGGCAATACATTAAAATTCGATGCTGAATATACTGACGGAAAGTTTAACATAGATGTAGATCTTCCTATCAGCGCATCCCTTCAGTTCTCAATAATAGACCAGTCGGGCAAACAAATAGCATCTGTACCATCTAAAGATTATCGGAATGGTTACTCCAATATCACAGTGCCTACAGGCAATTTGCCGGCAGGTATATATGTATGTTCCATGCAGTATGGAAACAGCATTATGAGCAAAAAACTGGTAATTAAATAAAGTGCACTATAATTTGCACTTTTTGTTTTTAAGTCCGAAAGTCTTTATGTTACAGACTTTCGGGCTTATTTTTACCTCTTTTACTTTTCCTGATTGCTATAGTTTTAATTGAACTATTTTATTTACTTTTGTACAAAAGTGAATAATAACAACATAAATATAGGTATTATGCATAAGAAAATCATTCTATCAACAATGATTCTGTTCACTGCACTTACAGCTTTTGCACAGAAGAATTACGAAATTGGCAATCCAAAAGATGAAGCCAATTATGGTTACTTGAAAGATTATGCTCCACTTAAGGATTATATTGATTACGAAAAGTACCCTAACTTTAAGTTAGGTACAGGTACTACAGTAAGCAATTACCTTAATAATGCTACAGTAAAAGGATTTACAAACGACAATTTTACAGAAACTGTAGCAGGCAATGCCATGAAGATGTCCAGTTGTGTCAGGAATGATGGAACTATGGACTTTACACAGGTAAAGAACTATGTCAATGCAGCCACACAGGCAGGATTAGCTGTTTATGGTCATACATTGGCATGGCATGCGCAGCAAGCAAACGGATGGTTAAACAGTCTAATCAAAGACATTCCTGCCGAACCGTTTGAAACCCCGGATACTACTGTGTATGTAGCTGTTAAATCAAAAGATTTCCGTACAGACCAGAGCGTGGGATGGACTGCCGACAAAACACAATATGGATTCTCAATTGACTACTCTTCTACAAACGGTCTGCACTTAAAGACTACAAAAAAGAACAATTCATGGGAAGTACAGTTTGTTGCATTAGGTGGAATTCCATTGGAAAAAGGTAAAACGTATAAAGTTACCATAACTGCAAAGGGAAGTAAACAGGGTACTCTATACACCAAGTTAGGCGATTGGGGAGGCGGTGTTAATGTAAATACAACCTTTACAACCGAATGGAAAGATATAGAACTGACATACAGAAATTCCACAGGTGGAGATTTTCTACTCTTGCAGTGCGGTGATTTTGTTGGCGACCTTTATATAAAGAGCATTAAAGTTGAAGAACCTGTAGGTGCTTTGATAATAAATGAACCACTACGTTATTTGAAGGTTGAGGCAAGCGCAAAACAATCGGAAGTATGGGATAATCAGTTCTGGATAGTAAGTTCTACAAACTTCAACAAAGGTTCAAAGTTTGTGTTTACTGCAAAAGTACGCGCAGACAAAAACGCAAAGGCATCTACTCAGATACACAATTCACCGGGTAGTTATGTTCACTATCAGGCTATAGGCGATATTCAGTTTACTACCGAATGGAAAACCATTCAGGTAAGCGGTACACTTGCTGAATCGGGTAAATCAATTGCCTTTAACCTGAGCGAACTGGCAGAAGCCAACGTATATTATTTTGATGATATAAGTTTCAAGGTAGGTGGTATAGAGAAGATTAAAAACGGTTCTATAGATGGAACAGAACTGGGTAGTTTCAAGATGAAAAAGGCAGGTGGCAGTGTAGTAGCTCCTGCAGTAGAAGAGGAATCATTCTACATACAATTACCACAAAGCACCCCATTATCGGCACAAGAAAAACACGACACACTTGTTTGGGCTATGGACAAGTGGATAAAGGGAATGATGCAAGCTTGTAATGGAAAAGTAAAATCGTGGGATGTTGTTAATGAAGCAATCTCCGGCGGTGGCGACGACGGTAGTGGAAACTACACCCTACAACACGATAATGGTTCAGGCAATGATTTCTTCTGGCAAGACCACATGGGCGATTTAGAGTATGTACGTAGTGCTATTCGCCTGGCAAGAAAATATGGTCCGGAAGATATTAAACTCTTTATCAATGACTACAATCTGGAGAGTGATTGGGATAACAACAAAAAGTTAAAATCACTTATCAATTGGATAAAGAAGTGGGAATCGGATGGTGTAACATACGTAGATGGTATAGGCACGCAGATGCATATTTCATACTATATGAATGCAAATACTCAGAAGAGCAAAGAGAATGCTATTGTAAATATGTTCACTCTTATGGCTAAAACAGGAAAGTTGGTTCGCGTAAGTGAACTTGACATGGGTGTGGTTGATGCAAATGGCAACAGTGTTCCTACAGCACAAATGACTGAAGCCATGCACCATAAGATGGCCGATTTCTACGAATGGATTATTAAAAAGTATCTGGAGATAGTTCCACCTGAACAGCAGGCAGGTATATGTTTCTGGTGTCCTACAGATTCTCCTTCAAATAGTGGCTGGCGTGCTGATACTCCTGTTGGAATATGGACTCTGGACTATTACCGCAAGCACGTCTATGCAGGTATTGTAAGAGGTTTAGGCGGTGTAGTAACAGGAATTGATGCTATTGAAGACAAAGAAACTATTGTAGATAATAGCATGGAGCCAGCAGTTATCTATACATTAACAGGACTACGCATGCCTGAAGGAACCAAGGTTTCAGACCTACCAAAAGGCATCTACATTGTCAACGGCAAAAAAGTAGTAAAATAACCAGACTAACACAACTTTAAGAGGGTTCATCTCTGACGAGACGAACCCTCTTTTTGTGTATTGGCGCGAAGCGCGCACGCGGAGCGTGCCATGTAAACAAGGTAATATAAATGCTACAACGTAGCATTTATATCACGTACTGCTGCAATCAGCGCATCAATATTCTCCTGCTTTGCGCCCATTGGCAGACCGCCACCGGTGCTGAGCATCAAGCCATGATGACTTCCATTAGCTGCAATATATCTGTTTACAATATCCTTTGTTGTGTTATATACAGTTTCAGGGGTATCGTTCACCAACAGCATTGGAGGAACATTACCCATCAGAACCACCTTATCACCAGCCATTTTACGACTCTCAACTATATCCTGAGTATGAGTAAAGTTGAACACATCCACACCCATCTCCTGCAAATGAGGATAACAGGAATTAGAAGTAAAGTCATTGTGGAAATAGTGACGTAGTTCAGGGAATGAAGAGAATATCTCCTTCATGTATGGCATACATAGTGTAGTGAAATCATCCGGGCTGAAATAACCGCAAACATCGTCCAGCACCATAATAGCTTTAGCTGTCTTTACATTCTCCAACTGAGCTTCCAACCACAGTTTTACAATCTTTGTAGTTTTCTGCAAAAGAGTATCTGCTGCTTCAGGATTGATCATCATCAACATCAGCAACTGGGTAACTGTAAAGATGTGTGATGCTACAGTGAACGGTCCACGGGCGCATACCATATATACTTCGTCACCATCGGCTTCAAGTTGAGGCTGGAACAGACGCTGCTGATTTAGCAGGAATGGCATTATGCCATCAATCTTAGGATCTGGAATCTGCAAGTTCTTAAATATCTCTTCTGCCTTATCCAAATCTTCTGTAAGAGGATGCAGATGCGGCAGATTATCATCAAAATAACATGTAGGACAGCCAAAACCGCTTGGTTCAGCAACCATTCCATACTCTACCCACCAACCCGGTACAAAAACTGCTTCGGGGAAGTCTTTACGTATTTTACGGTTGTCTGCCATCCATACATCGTTACGAGCATAGTAGTCCATAAAGGTGTGACCACAATAACCCGGAATCCAAGGGCTATCTGCTATCAATGCTACAGGTATCTTACTGTTTTTGTGGTCTATTGTCTCTTCTAAAAGTTTAATTTGTTCTGCATTCATACTATTTCTGTTTTAATTTGTTGCATTAAATAATGATTCAATATTCTCAAAAGGTGTTTCTGGAGGAACATCGCAACCTGTTGAGAGTATAAAGTTATTATGCTTTTCTGCCAAAGCAAGAAGTGATTTGGCAGCATCGGCCACCTGTTGTGGAGTTCCGAATTTCATTACCTCCACAGGATCAATATTGCCACTGACAACTATATCAGAAGGCACCTCAGCCAACACCTGAGCCATATCGATTTTATTACCAAAATGGAGAGCTGCAGCACCTGTATCAATCATAGCTTTTGTGCATTGACCGGTATTACCGCAATTATGTAGCATCACCACAAAATTGTCATCCTGAAGTTCATCTATTATTCTCTTTACAAAGAGTGATGAATAGGTAAAACAATCATCGTTCGACAGTAATCCGGCAGCAGGCTCTGCCATAACAACACCGGCACTGCCACTTGCTTTTATCTGCTTGCAGTACTCCAGTATAAACTGTGTACACTTATCGAGAAGCAGATTTGCAGTATCGGGTTCTATGTACATAGCCATCATAAGTTCGGTCATATCATAGAGACGACCTGCTAAAGAGAATGGTCCTATACATCCTCCAAACAGAGGCACATCAAGTTCTGCTGCAGCCAATCTGTTTGCCTTTAGATATTCCGGTACACGCTTTGCATCCAATGTTGGTATCTGCAATGCCTCTACATCGGCAGCAGAAGTTAGCAATCGGCCGCTTACTGTTGGAACTTCGTTGTCATCGAATACTATATCAGCTCCAAATGCTTCAGCCTCTACTGAAAGGTCCATAATTGTTGTAGATGCCACAGATAATGGAAAACGTTTACGTAATGCCATAACAGCCTGATAATGAACGTCACCATCCTTTACTGCATCTATCACTTTTTTGTTAATCAGCTCAATGCCCGGGTGAGTCATAATAGGCATCACCGGGACATTAGCTGACGTCAGTAATTGACTTATCGTGTTATTCATACTGTTTTTTATTTCAGTTCGTAAGCCGGCAGAAGTTCTTCGTTTGGTCTTTCATAAATTGAAATACGAAGGTTTACACGCTGCAATTCCTGCAATGTAAACTGTGGAGCTGTGCAATCTTCTGGAATTTCCATACCTGAGAATGTCTGGAAATAGAGCATACAAGCGTCTCTCCACCATATAGCATCCTTTGCCTGACGTATCAGTTTGTTGTAAACATCGTTATAACGCTGGCTATCAACATATTTTTCTACCGATTTCCATGTGTCAATAAATGATGCAGCACCATCAATACCATCTTGATAGGTGTAGCAGAGTTCATCCCACAATGTTCTACCACTCTTCATTTTATGATCCCAAGGCAGATGATGGAACCAAAGTATCAGGTTTTCAGGACAGGTTTCTACATTATTGTATAGTGACTTCAATGGTTCGTGATACTGAGCAACAGCACCGCTTCCATTCATTGTTCTGTCAAATCCTATACCATCTTTTGCTGCTTTATGATAGTAAGAAGGCATCCAGTCAGGACGTGAAGCGCCATCCCAAGGACCCGGACCGTAGTGTCCCTGATGTGAGAAGATATGATGCAAACCTAATGGCATTTCATACTTGACATTAGTTTCGCGCGATACAAGCATCATCTCCTTAACAGGTTCAACAAACTTCTTATCGCTGCTGAATGTCTGTTTCAACCATTCATCGGCTATTTCGTCAGAAGAGAGTTCAGGATTCCAAGCCATACGTCCGTATGCATACCAGTTTGACTGTGCAAAATGGTGTCCGCACCAGTTAATATCATCACCAATATTGGTAACACCGGCTATTGCATTTATAGGACGGTTGTGTGTTACGCCTTTAGTAATCTCAACAACAGTTGAACCTTCGCCCTTCTGATATGTATCTGAATCTAAGCACTCTTTCCATAGTGGGTGCAGATATACAAGGTGGTTAGAGAAACCTAAATATTCCTGTGTAATCTGAACTTCTGCCATTACATTTGTATTCTCCAACTGTCCAAACAATGGGCTGAATGGTTCACGAGGCTGAAAATCAACAGGTCCGTTCTTAATCTGTATAATCACATTATCGCGGAATTGACCATCCAATGGTACAAACTCTTCGCTTGCCTGCATAGCGCGGTCAGGTGATTTTGCATCATAAACAAATGCACGCCACATTACGATACCACCGTATGGAGCTACTGCATCGGCTATCATGTTTGCACCATCAACGTGTGTTCTGCCATAATCCTGTGGACCTGACTGACCTTCGGAATTTGCTTTTACCAGGAATCCGCCAAAATCAGGAATAACAGAATAGATCTCCTTAACCTTATCATTCCACCATTTTATTACATCTTTATCAAGCGGATCGGATGTTTTAAGATTACCCAAATGTTTTGGTGAAGCAAAGTTCAATGACAGATATACTTTCAATCCGTAAGGGCGGAATATATCTGCCAGCACCTTTACTTTCTGCAAGTATTCAGGAGTAAGCATTATTGGGTTTGCGTTAACATTGTTCAATACTGTTCCGTTAATACCTATTGAAGCATTGGCACGCGCATATTCTTCATATACAGGCGATACTGTATTTGGTAAATCTTCCCATTTCCATAGAGATTTGCCTGCATAACCACGTTCTACATCACCATTTGGATTATCCCAATGGTTCAATATACGATAGTGATAAGCAGGTAGTTCTGTCTTGTCAAATGCTTTTTTACCAAGTTTGCCGCTCTCCTGCATACGAATCAAATCGTAAGTAGCATAAAGGGCTGCTACAGGTGTATTAGCATAAATAACTACTGAATCGGTATCGTAATCAATTACGAAACCCTCATTGCCAAGTTCTTCATTTCTTTGGCCAAGTAGTTTCACATTAACAACCTGTTGACCTTTCCAGTTGTTGTTAATTTCATTCTGCAATATTGCCATAGTGGTTTTTGTTGCAGACAGAGGCTGATCTTCGCCTAAAGAATTGAACCATAGGTTATGACCGTCTGTGTTTACAGGAACGGTCTGACCACCACACGATAGCAAACCAAGTATTGCTATCGACAAAACTGATAATCTAAAAGTTTTCATCATATTTATAATATTAATTCATTGTTTGTATCGGAATTATAAATGGTTTGTCAAAGCCCTCAACTGTAACCTCAACCTCCATTTCTCCTGCGTTAGGAGTAGATTGTACCACTATAAGAGCTTTACCGAAATAGGTCTTTATTGTATTACCGGCAAATGAAACTTCCCTGCGCAAATCGCCGGTATCAAGACAACGGAACAGGCCTTCGCCCCTAACTTTTACTGACACTACTCTGTTATCGGCTTGCGCCTCTATGCCATTTGCATCATAAAGAGTCAATTTAATATGGCTTAAATCCTGACCATCAGCCTTAATAGTTGTTACATCAGGTTCCAATTCCACTCTTACTGCTTCTGTGTGTGCCTGAAGTGTATCTCTGCATACTTCCACACCATCTTTATAAGCAATGGCGTAAACTATTCTGTCTTTTCTGTAAGGCTGATTCCAAATTATCGTATTGTTGTCATAATCGGCAGTTTTACGGAAACCAAAATCTTTCATTGTGCCATCCCAATGTGGTCCAAACAGTTTAACTGAATCACAGTTTGTAACTGTTCTAACCTCTACACAACGTTCATCTGTATAAGGTAGCATCCAATTATCGGCCATAGGCGGATACTGCCAATGATCTTTACCAGCCGGTATATCGTATGAATTATCACGCACCATAATCCGCATAAATGGTTCATCGTTCCATACTGAACGCAGATAGGCTGCTTCGGGTTTTTCAAACATACACATATCAAAAGGACAACTGCTCCATCCTTTGCTTGGCCAAGCCGATGCCTCGCCTATATAATCCACACCTGCCCAAAGGAATGAACCTGCTATAAAATCGTTATCTTTTACAAAGTTCCATGGTGCATAATCCACATAATCACGCACATCGTTCTGACGCATTCCGCTATAGAATGGGAAAGCCTCTGTTACCAACATTACTCTTTCAGGAAAACGCTTATGGTCTGCTATCAATCTATTTTCAAGATAGTTATAACCCATTACATCTGTTACACTTCCAAATTCATCGGTAAAGCCCTGCTGACCTGCCAGACAAACCGGACGTGTTGGTTCAAGTTCGTGAACAAAATCCTGCATAATCTTTGCACGCTGCGGACCAACTGAATTGTCGAATGCCTCTTGCACTTCATTACCTATACTCCACAGAACAATAGAAGGATGATTTCTATCACGTATTATCATATCCTTTATATCCTGTCTCCAACTGGTATGATAGAATTCAGCATAATAACCTGAATTCCACTTATCGAAAGCTTCGTCAATAACTACAAATCCCAAAGTATCGCACATCTGCAAAAATTCTGGCGAAGGAGGATTATGGCTGCAACGAATTGCATTTGCACCAAATTCTTTCAATATCTGCAATCTGCGTTCATAGCTTCTATCCGGTACTGCCGCTCCAAAACTACCTGCATCTTGATGCAGACAGACACCCTTTAATTTTATATTTTCGCCATTTAACCAGAAGCCGGTATTATTGTTGAATTCAAAAGAACGCACGCCAAAATCTGTAGTATATTTATCCAATGTACGACTGCCACTTTTAATTGTGGTTTCTACAGTATAGATATGCGGATTATCTATAGACCAGAGTACAGGTGATACAATAGAAAACTTTTGAGCATAGTCAGTTGTATCATTTGCTGCCACTATGACATTACCCTCTACAGATACCTTTTTACCATTGACTTTCAACGCTTTTCCATCCTTACCAATCAAAGTCTGAATTACCTTGAGCTGTTTTTCTGCATTTGTAGAATTGACAATGCTGGTTACAATATTCACATCGGCACTCTCTTCCGAAATGTCAGGAGTAGTTATGTATGTACCCCAGGTTGCTACATGTATAGGGTCAGTTACCTGCAACCAAACATGTCGGTAAATTCCCGAACCTGTGTACCAACGCGATTCTTCAGCATGATCTACGTGCACAAACAGTACATTTGTTTTACCAAACTCCAGATAATCAGTTATATCATATTCAAAACTGGTATAACCGTAACGATGATAACCAACTTTTTTTCCATTAACATAGACTGTTGCTTTATGATATATACCGTCGAATACTACCGATACTCTTTTTCCTTTATATGATTGTGGTATATCTATAGTTTTTCTATACAATCCTATCCCACCCGGCAAATATCCGCTGGAGCCACCGGCAGAGACTTCAAATGGCAGATGAATACTCCAATCGTGTGGCAGATGCACTGTTGTCCATTCCCATTCTGTAGGAGTGAATTCAGGATTTACTGCATCAGTACATTCGCCCAAATGGAATTGCCAGTTATAATCTATCCTCTCTCGAATTCTTTGCGCCGACACTATCTGTAAGGAGGCAAGCACAAAAAACAACATCAAAACAAATCTTCTTTTCATACACATATACATTAATCTGCAAATCAACTGTAAGCCAAATTTGGAACTACCTGCGGTTCCAGAATCTTATCCAATGCTGCAACTATGGCCGATATTGTAGTCAATCTGCTGCGCAATACAATTCTACAATCAAAATTTTGAGTTCGGTTAATTCCCTCAGGTGGTGAATATGAATCATATTCCTGCGAAACCACCGTTGGACTGAACTCTTTTACAAGTTTCATAACTTCGTTCATTACAGGATAATCAAAGATGATGGTTATATCCTTCTCCACATATCTTGTAACTATTTCAGCATTATCAAGCACTTGAACTGTTGCCTGCCTGTATGCCTCAATCAATCCACTTGTGCCAAGTTTTACGCCACCAAAATAACGAACTACCGCTACAAGTACATCTGTTAGTCCTCTACTGTTTATCTGTCCTAAAATGGGTTTACCTGCCGTACCGGAAGGTTCACCATTATCATTTACCCTCCATTCCAGCCTTTCCGGACCCAACATATAGGCATAACAAACATGGCGTGCATCGTAATACTTTTTTTGAACATCGGCAACTATTGACTTAATCTGTTCAACATTTTCAACATGAAATGAGAAGGCATAAAACTTACTCCGTTTCTCGGAATATTCGCCCTGAGCCGTTCCGTTGACTGTCAAATATGAATCTTGAACAACATCTGCCATATAGTATCATTTAACCTATGTTACAATAATTTTCAAATATACCACATATTATTCAAAACAACAAATTTGAGATTATAATAATAAAAAGCGGCAGTTGCTTTTTCGCATCTGCCGCAATATTAAAGGTCTTAATCGAATCAAAAAAAAGTATCAATCTAATTTATGGATTACCAATCCGGAACGAAGTTTTGGTTCAAACCAAGTTGTCTTAGGAGGCATGATATTACCGCTGTCAGCAATATCCATCAGTTGTTTCATTGAAACAGGATAAAGTGCCAATGCTGCCTTCATTTCACCATTATCAACCCTCTTCTTTAGTTCGCCCAATCCACGGATACCACCTACGAACTCTACACGCTTATCGCGGCGCAAATCTTTAATACCGAGCAATTCATCAAGAATAAGATTTGACGATATTGTAACATCCAGTACACCTATTGGATCGGAATCATCGAATGTACCCTCTTTTGCTGTAAGTTTATACCATTCACCCTCCAAATAGAGTGAAAATTCGTGCAATGCCGCAGGTTTGTAGATATCGCTTCCCATATTTTCAACAGCAAAATTCTTTTCGAGTGCCTTCAAGAATTCAGCAGCAGTCATTCCATTTAAATCTTTTACTACACGGTTATAATCGATAATAGTAAGCTGACTTGCAGGGAAACATACCGCCATAAAGTAGTTATACTCTTCATCACCTTTGTGATTTGGATTCTGTTTTGCCTTCTCAGCACCTACCAGTGCAGCGGCTGCCGAACGATGGTGTCCATCTGCAATATATAGCGATGGAATGGCAGAAAATGCCTCTGTAACAGCTGCGATATCTGAATCATTATCTATTATCCAAAGCTGATGACGGAATCCATCATCTTTTGCTGTAAAATCATATTCCGGAGCATTAACAATATACTTTGCTACTATGGCATCAAGAGCTGCATTATCGGGGTAAGCAAAGAATACCGGTTCTATGTTAGCATTATTAATACGAACATGCTTCATTCTATCCTCTTCTTTATCAGGACGTGTCAGTTCATGTTTTTTAATATTGCCTTTCAAATAGTCTTCAACGTATGCACCTACTACCAAACCATACTGAGTTTTGCCATTCATTGTCTGTGCATAGATATAGTACTGCTCTTTTTCATCCTGAAGCAACCATCCCTGCTGCTGGAATTTCTTAAAATTCTCTACCGCCTTATCATAAACCTTTGGTTCGTTATCGGCAGTACCTGCAGGAAAATCAATTTCAGGTTTGATTATATGATAGAGTGACATTTCATTGTCGCCTGCCTCTGTACGCGCCTCTTCTGAATTTAGTACATCGTATGGACGACTCTGAACACTCTCAACTAATGCTTTTGGAGGACGTACCCCCTTAAATGGTTTTACTATTGCCATATCCTTTTGTATTAAATAGAAAAATCCCGTTTACGGAATTACTATACCGCAAGCGGGATTATTCATTATTGTACTATTATCTGTTTACCATAAATTTTGTGCATCCATCTTTGATGAATCCAACTATCTGATTTGCTGCTGCAATACCGGCATTGATATTGGCTTCTGCAGTTTGAGCACCCATCTTTTTAGGTGTTGAGAAATATCTGTCAGCAAATAGTTCTTCAAATTTTGCAGCATTACTTGGCTGAATGTCAGTTACAAATTTAACATCTGCACGTTCCTGCATCAAAGCTATAAGTTCATCTTCATTGATAATCTCCTTACGAGCTGAATTTACAACTACAGCATTCTTTGGCATCAAACCAACAAGCGAAGCATTGATAGAACCGCGTGTTTCATCAGTTGCAGGCAAATGCAAAGATATAAACTGACACTGCTTATACATCTCTTCAACAGAATCCATAGCCTGAACACCGGCCTGCTCTATAACCTCTTTTGGGCAATATGCATCGTATGCACATACCTCCATACCAAAACCTTTGGCTATACGGGCTACGTTACGACCTACATTACCAAAAGCATGAATACCAAGTTTTTTACCCATTAATTCGGTACCTGATGTACCATTGTAGAAATTACGAACAGCATAAACCATCAAACCGAATACCAATTCTGCAACTGCATTTGCATTCTGTCCTGGTGTATTCATTACACATACACCATGTGCTGTAGCTGCGGCCAAATCCACGTTATCATAACCGGCACCTGCACGAACTACTATCTTTAACTGTTTTGCTGCATCAAATACTTCTGCATCAATAATATCACTACGGATTATTATAGCATCAGCATCGGCAACTGCCTCAAGAAGGGCAGACTTTTCTGTATATTTCTCAAGAAGAGCCAACTCGAATCCGGCACCTTCAATAACTTGACGGATTCCATCTACTGCAACCTTTGCAAATGGTTTTGTTGTAGCAAGTAATACTTTCATATCTGTAGCTTTTATTGATTAATGTTTAGCTTCATACTCTTTCATACATGCAATAAGAGCATCTACACTCTCCATAGGAAGTGCATTATAGCATGATGCACGGAATCCACCAACAGAACGGTGTCCTTTAATTCCAACCATTCCCTGACCCTGTGCGAACTTCAAGAAATCTTCTTCCAATTCTTTATACTCTTCTGCCATTACCCAACAGATATTCATATAAGAACGATCTTCCTCTACAGCTGTACCAACGAACAATTTATTGCGATCTATTTCATTGTACAATTTTGCCGCTCTCTGTTCAGCACGTACTGCCATCTCCTTTACACCACCATTTGCCTTCAACCAACGGAGCGATTCCATTGCTGAATAGATAGTAAATGTAGGAGGAGTATTAAACATAGAACCATTATCAATATGAGTCTGATAATTCAATATAGTTGGGATAGGTCTCTCAACCTTACCAAGAGCATCGTTCTTAACAATCACGAATGCCATACCGGAAGGAGCCAAATTCTTCTGAGCACCGCCATAAATACAGTTATACTTACTTACATCGATTGGACGTGAGAAAATATCTGAAGACATATCAGCAATAAGAGGAACAGGGCTGTCTATCTCTTTACGAATCTCTGTACCATAAATGGTATTATTAGTTGTAAAGTGGAAATAATCCGCATCAGCCGGAATTTCAAAATTCTTTGGAATGTATGTATAGTTTTTATCGGCTGAAGATGCAACTTCAACTGCTTCACCAAAAGCTTTTGCCTCTTTTAAAGCCTTCTTTGCCCAAACACCGGTATTCAGATATGCAGCCTTTTTGTTTAGGAAGTTATAAGGAACTCTGCAAAATTCCATACTTGCACCGCCTGCCAAGAAAAGAACTGAATAGCCTTCAGGTACATCCAATATCTCTTTAATCAAAGCTTCAGCCTCATCAACTATTGGCTTAAATTCCTTTGAACGATGACTGATAGACAAGAGAGAGATACCTGTTCCTGCAAAATCGTAAACTGCTTTAGCCGATTTCTCTATCACTTCCTGAGGTAGGACTGCCGGTCCTGCGCAAAAATTATGCTTCATAGCTGTATATTTTGTTGTTTAAGTTATTATTTCATTTTTTTGACGCTGCAAAGGTATAGCCTTATTTTCATCCAAGCAACTATTTTCCAATAAAAAATGACAAAGTTTTCAACAATATACAATTATTTTGCAAACAAATAGTACTAAAACTTTTACATTTTGCAACAATACAAGACGTTTTTATATCAAATTGCCAACATTAACTTAAAACATATCGAAAAGACTAACAAAAAGTCAGAAAAGTACCGTTTGTAATAAGTTTTCAACAAAGATGGGATACCACCTAAGCAGTATCCCATCATTATCAAACTTCGTAACTATTATTAACCTCCAAAGTTATCATACATAATAGATTTTTCCTCTACACCAAGGTTGTACAACATTCCCGTTACAGCCTTTGACATAGGACCAGGACCGCACATGTAGTATTCAATATCTTCAGGAGCTTCATGATCCTTCAGGTATGTTTCATACATTACATTGTGTACAAAACCGGCGGTATATTTAACACCGGCGGCATCGGCAGCCGGATCCGGACGGTCAAGCGCAAGATGGAATGAGAAGTTCGGGAAATCCTTTTCTATCTGCAAGAAATCTTCCAGATAGAATACTTCGTTCAACGCACGAGCACCATAGAAGTATGACATCTTTCTGTCTGTTGTATGCAATGTCTTTGTAAGGTGCATTATCTGAGCACGCAAAGGAGCCATACCGGCACCACCACCTACCCAAATCATCTCTTTCTTTGAATCGAAAATAGGATGGAAATCACCATAAGGGCCACTCATGGTAACCTTATCACCCGGTTTCAGAGTAAAGATATAAGAAGATGCGATACCCGGCATTACATCCATAAAGCCTCCACCCTGCTCTTTCGGTTTGAAAGGAGGTGTAGCAATACGTACTGTAAGCATAATACGGTCACCTTCTGCAGGATAGTTAGCCATTGAATATGCACGAATTGTCTCCTCTTCGTTCTTACACTTTAAGTTGAACAAACCAAAGTTCTTCCATGCAGGCAGATATTCATCGCCAATCAAATCCTTGTCGATATCCTTATCGTAATCCATTGTGTATGCAGGAATCTTAATCTGAGCATAGCTACCTGGCAAGAAGTCCATGTGCTCACCTTCAGGAAGAGCAACAATAAACTCTTTGATAAATGTAGCCACGTTCTTGTTTGAAATAACTGTACATTCCCACTCTTTAACACCCATTACGCTTTCAGGTACTTTGATAGAGATATCCCCCTTAACTTTACACTGACAGCCTAAGCGCCAATTATCCTTTATCTGTTTGCGTGTGAAATGGCCCTTTTCTGAATCCAATATTTCACCACCGCCCTCAGGTACCTGACATTTGCACTGACCGCAAGATCCCTTACCACCACAAGCTGAAGGAAGGAATATTCCGTTCTCTGAAAGAGTTGACAGAAGACTTGCTCCTGAATTAACCTCAATCTCTTTCTCTCCATTAATCGTAACCTTTACTTTACCTGATGATACTAAATAACTTTTAGCCACCAACAGGATAACTACTAACAACAGAATTACGATTAAAAATACTGCTATTGTTGATAAATATAAACTCATAATATTTCCTCCTTATTATAATGCAAGTCCTGAGAAGCACATAAATGCCATAGACATAAGACCTACTGTTATAAATGTTATACCTACGCCTTTCAAAGGACCGGGAACATCACTATACTCAAGTTTCTCACGAATAGCAGCAAGACATACTATTGCAAGCATCCAACCAATACCTGAGCCCAATGCAAATGCAATAGAATCGCCAAAGCAAGTGATAGCCTGTGTAGATGAAGGATCCATCTCTACGCGTTGTTGCATAAACAGAGATCCACCCATAATTGCACAGTTTACAGCTATAAGTGGCAAGAAGATACCAAGTGAAGCATAAAGTGATGGAGAGAACTTTTCTACCACCATTTCAACCAACTGTACTATACCTGCAATAACAGCTATAAAGAGAATAAAACCAAGGAATGACAAGTCAACACCTTCTACCAAACAGTCAGGACCAAGTACCTTTGTCTGGAGCAGATAGTTAACAGGCAGTGTTATAAGCTGTACAAAGATAACAGCAACACCAAGTCCCAACGCAGTCTTTACATTCTTAGATACTGCCAGATATGAACACATACCCAAGAAGAATGCAAATACCATATTGTCGACGAAAATCGACCTTACAAACAAACTAAAAAAGTGTTCCATAATTAATTTCCGCCTTTAATTATTTTTCTTGTAAATCTTTAAACTGAGCTCTGTGTACCCAGATAATGCAACCCACCAATATAAGAGCCATTGGTGACATAAGCATCATACCGTTGTTCAAATATCCGTGTTCATAACACCATTGTGGTATTACCTGGAATCCAAACAGAGTACCGCTACCTAACAATTCACGAACAAATGCAACTATGATAAGTATTGCAGCATAACCCAAACCGTTACCTATACCATCAAGCAGTGATTCTTTTGGTCCATTCTGCATAGCAAAAGCTTCCAGACGTCCCATAAGAATACAGTTTGTAATGATAAGACCGATATATACAGACAACTGAACACTTACATCGTATGCAAAGGCTTTCAAAATTTCACTCACTACTGTAACCAAAGCAGCAACAACAACCAACTGTACAATAATTCTTATACGGTTAGGAATGGTCTTTCTAAGAAGAGAAACCACAACATTGGATAGAGCTACAATAACTGTTACAGACAGACCCATAACTATTGCAGGTTTCAACTGAGCTGTTACTGCAAGAGCAGAACAGATACCCAAAATCTGCACAACTACAGGGTTGTTTACCCATACGGGCTGACCGAATATCTCTTTATTCTTATTTGCCATAATAGTTACTCCCAAAATTAGTTGTTACCATTAAAAAAAGGTTTGTATGCACTAAGCACATCGTTAAGCATTGAGTTAACACCTTTAGATGTAATTGTAGCACCGGTCAAACCATCTACTTCATAAACACCATCTTTAGCCTGGCCAAACTTTACAACAGACAAATTAACATTGCCATTCTGTAAAATCTGTTTGCCAATAAAGCGTTCCTGGAAATACTGTGTACCAACTTCACCACCCAAACCAGGAGTTTCTGAAGCGTGTGAAAAATATGTTCCATAAATAGTATTGCGGTCTTCATTCAGAGCAACATAGCCCCAAATTTCACCCCACAAACCTAATCCGTTTACAGGAATTATGTACTTTACAGCACCATCAACATTAGCCTTGAAGATGTGTAATCTGCCTGATTTGAATTCGCTCTTATATTTTGTGCAGAACTCATCATCAGAAAGCTGTTTCAATGAACCATCAGCATTCATCAGATAATCACCTTCAATTGTTGATTTATAAGTTTCAGCTACATTACTCATTTCACGAATGTTCAATGAATAAAGTATCTGCTTATATGTATCCTGAATAATATTTGCCTGCTGACGTTCTTTCAGTGAATCAGAAACGAACACAAGCAAGAAAGCAACAATAACAACCATTACAGCTGCATAAACCACTGTATATACGTTACTGTTTGTATCCAAGCCCTTCTTTACAACTTCAAATTCAGAAGCACCGGCCTTACATACAGGACATACATCAGGAGCCTTATCGCCTTTGTGGACATAGCCACAAACCTTACACTTAAATTCTTTTGTAGCCATATACCTTATTTATTAGTTAATCGTTTAGCGCGTTTGTTCACATTAACCTGAACTACACAGTAGTCAATAAGTGGAGCAAAGCAGTTCATCAGCAATATTGCCAACATCATACCTTCCGGATAACCAGGGTTCAATACACGGATAAGTATAGCCATTGCACCTATTAACAAACCGTAGATGTATTTACCAACTTCTGTTCGTGCAGATGTAACAGGGTCTGTTGCCATAAACACAGCACCAAAAGCAAAACCGCCCAATACCAAGTGTTCATACCAAGGCATATTTGCGATAGCTGTATCAGGACCAAAGTTATTGAACAGAAGAACTGTAAGAATACCACCTACAAATACTGAAAGCATTGTCTTCCAGCTTGCTATTCCTGTATAGAGAAGAAGTGCAGCACCCAAAGCAATAGCCACTACGCTTGTTTCACCTACTGAACCCGGGATAAAGCCCCAAACCATATTCCAGTCGAAACCTGCTGTTGTTGTTGCTGTAGCAGCCTGTCCCAATGCAGTAGCTGCTGTAAAGCCATCAGGCAGATTTGCGCCTAAGCCACATATTGCATGGTCAACAACCCAAACTGAATCACCCGAAATTACTGAAGGATATGCAAAGAATATAAATGCACGAGTAATCAGAGCTACATTAAGGAAGTTCATACCTGTACCGCCAAATATCTCTTTTGCAAAGATTACTGCAAAAGCAACTGCGATAGCAAGAATCCACAATGGACATGTAGCAGGAACAATCAATGGAATGATAAAACCTGACACCAAGAAACCCTCTTGTATCTCTTCATGTTTCCACTGTGCAACTACGAATTCAATAGTAAGACCAACTACATAAGATACTATGAGACGTGGCAGAACTGCCAAGAAGCCATAGAAGAACATTGGCCAGAAATTCATTTCAAGACCGGCTGCCAGGAAATGCTGGTAACCTACGTTATACATACCGAATAACAGTGCAGGACACAAAGCTATTACAACCATAATCATAATACGTTTGCTATCTACTGCATCGTGAATATTTACACCACTTTTAGCTGTTGTATTCGGAACAAAAAGGAATGTTTCAAATCCTTCAAAAACCGAACGGAAAGCCTGCAGTTTGCCGCCCTCTTCAAAATTCGGTTTTATACGATCTATATAATTCTTCAAACTCATATCTTCCTTTCATTTAGGCCATTTCGGCACGGAGATTATCCAAACCCTCACGAACTATTCTCTGAAGTTCAAGTTTTGAGGAATCTACAAACTCACATAATGCAAAATCTTCAGGAGCAACTTCATAGATGCCGTATGCCTCCATCTTATCGATGTTACCTGTGATTATTGCTTTAACAAGATATTCAGGATAGATATCCATTGGGAATACCTTATCATATTCGCCCGACATAATCATATGACGTTCACCACCCTTAATTCTGGCGTCGATGCTGAACTGTTTCTTTGGGCAGAAGATATTTGCCAACCAAGCAAAGAAAGTACGGCTTACACTATACTCTTTGAAACGTGGCATAATCCAACCCATGAATTCATTTACATCGTCACCTTCAGGTATTGCTGTCACTGTATTTGCAAAAGCATTCAGATAATCATCCAAAGCAGCTTTGTTACCGGTCAAAACGTTACCGTTTATAACACGAGCATTGCCCTCCTTCAAATTGCCTTTTACTATATCTGAAATCTGGCTACCGAGAACCACCTTCATATAAGCCGGTTTTTCTATCTTTTCGCCTGCAACAGTTATGATTCTTGTCATATCGATATGTCCAAGATTAAACAGACGACCAATAAAGATAACCGCTTCCGGATCGATAGTCCAAACCACTTCACCCTTGTTTATTGGCTTGATGTGGTTTATCTGAACTCCCACATTACCTGCAGGATGAGCACCCTTAAAGGTATAAACGTCAACATTCTTAGCCTGCAATAATGCTGCCGAAGTTTGACTGTAGCTAACACCAAGTGATGTTGGGGCAATCTTTGCAATTGCGCTCAAACCGGTCTGGAAATCCAGTTCGTTACCCTTCAATATTAATTCAAAATTTGGTGCCAAAGGTTTGGAATCGAATGCTGATACGAAAATACCACGTGGAGCATCTTCAGGTGAAGCAATAACGTCGTATGGACGCTGACGGAAGAATCCGAACATACCAGCTTCAATCAATGCCGATTTAACCTCTTCGCAAGAGAGTGATTGAACACTCTTCTTACCAAACTCTACAAACTGCTGTTCAGCATCGGGTTTTACCACGATGCTCAGCACCTTTCTACGAAGTCCTCTGTTTACAGCGACAACTTCACCACTTACCGGTGAAACAAACTTCACCTCAGGATGATTTTTATCCACAAACAGGGCTTCGCCAGCCTTGACAGTCTGTTGTTCCTTTACCACTACCTTTGGAGTAACACCTGTAAAGTTGTCGGGGCACAAAGCCACCATTCCACCAACTTTAAGTTCGGTTACTGTTTCAGCAGGAGTACCTAACAGATTAATGTCCAGGCCTTTTCGCAATCTAATGATTTCTGCCATTTTGTTTGTTTATATATTTGTTAAAACACTTTTTCAAAATCGGGTGCGAAGATACAAATAATACTTTAATCTTTAAATAAATATTAGAGTTTGTTATCAACAGTTTTTTGACACAAAAAAAAGAATGATATTATTGGTTGTTTTGCTCTTCAAAATGTAACTTTGCAAGTTGAAACGAATTTGAATTATGAAAGCCGGCCGAGCCATACATATATTGTTGATTGCTGTTGTTGCAGCATTTTTAGGCAGCCACCTCCTGTTGAACAGTAAAAAAATACAACAGGAAGTAGCCGGTTATGCAGGTAATTTATTGGCCGAAACATTAGGTACGGGAGTTATTACCAGCAGCATTAAATTAGCACATCCATGTGGTATTTCCATCAAGGATCTGCTTATCTACGACCATCTGGGCGACACGCTTATTTCTGCCACCGGTGTTGTAATTCAATTCAGAGTATTGCCACTTTTACAAGGCAAAATGGATATTACCAGAATAAATTTAACAAACCCATATATCAATATTTACAGACAAGATTCAGGTTCTACCACCAATCTTGGAGCAACCTTGGTACATGCGTCATCATTATTACAAAACGATAGAGAACGCAAATTGGCGTTGAGGGCCAATTCCGTCTATATTAGGAATGGAAAAATAAGGTACAATGATTATTCCCGAAAAGAGACACCGTTATCCTTTAACACATCACACATACTTTTGAATAGATTTACAACCACTATATCACTCAAACATCTTTCATCCGATTCCATTAATGCCAGATTACGTAAATTATCTTTTTCGGAGCATTCAGGAATAAATATTGACAGAGCCAATTGTGCCATCAAAGCCGGCAAAGATAATATTTTGGTAAACAATCTTGCACTTTCTTCAAATAACAGCAAGCTGGAAATAAACAGATTCGAAGCCTTTAAAACTGCATTGGGTTATGTTTGGAATATTGGTCTGTCAACCACTGTTAAGGGTTCTGATTTTGTTGCATTGCTACCCCAAGCATACGGAATGGATAAAAAAGTATCCATAGCCTTGTACGCAGAAGGAAGTGAAGACGAGTATAACATAAATCATTTTGATATCATATCAGAAAACAACACTTTTAATCTTGGGGTAAGAGCATTAATCAAAAACCACAATGACAAAACGTCTCCCTACTCAATAGACAATTTCAGCATAGAAGATGGTGTAATAACGGGTTCTGCATCAAGCGAATTATATTCCTTCCTTAACGAACAGTTGCATGGTTTTGGAATCTCTATTCCCAAAATAATTAAAAACATTGGAGAAGTAAAAACAGAGATAGCATTGCATGGTCGTATCAACGAACCAAACATTGAAGCCGAAATAGTCTCCAAAACAGGTGGTGATGCCCAAATTTCGGTAATAAGCAATAACGAAAAACAGGCTTTAACAATATCAGGTTCACAAATTGATTTAGGTCATTTGACAGGAAACAGCAAATTCGGTAAAAGTTCTCTTCAGTTGACAGCGAATGGCGACATTTTGAACAGAACTTCCTCCACATTTACTTTTTCGGGCAATGTAAGCAGCCTAATATTCAACAACTATGCGTATAACAACATAACAATTGATGGTACACTTCTAAATGACACCATTAACACCACCATGAATTTTAATGACAACAATGCCAACATCTTTTTCAAAGCCAATGTCCTACCTGACGCAACAGACACCTACGCAGATATCAATTTAAATATCAAAGATTTAAACTTAACAAATCTTAATTTCACAAGCAGAGATAGTCTTGTTGTGTCAGCAAATATAAAAGCGAATAGCTTAGGTAACACTGTCGATATGATTCAAGGCAAATTATCAATAGACAGCCTTTCGTACTGCGACACAGAAGGTTCTTTCCAATCGAACCGACAAATATCACTTACAATTAACGAAGAGGATTCAAACAGTCGTAACCTATCCTTCAGAAGTGATTTTGCAAACATTGACATAGTTGGAGATTACAATATAAGTACACTTCCAAATTCATTAGGAGCTGTTCTGGATATAACATTACCTACGCTTTATGATTGGATAATGAAGAACAAACCGAATACAACAACCACAAAAGTTTCCACTAACCGTTTTGTAGTTGATGCTCAATTAGTACCCACTAATTTCTACAAAAATGTTTTACACATTCCATTGACAATACACGATGTTGCAATTCTACAATGCAGTGTAAACGACAATAGCTATACAGCAAGCGTCACTGCTTATATTCCATCGCTTTCACTTAAAGACAATTATGTTAGGAATGGCAGTTTAAAATTGGCATCTGACAATGGCGATACGAATATTGGCATTGAGGGTAATTATAGTTCAGGAATAAACCCCGGCAGCAACATTGTTGTAGATTTATCTGCTTCAAATGACAGAATGTCAACAACCATTCATTGGAAAGATGTAAACAAGAACGAATTGGATGCACAAGCAACTATTGCTACCACATTTGAAGATTTCGACAAACGTAATGGTTGGATAAAGAGCAAGCACTATTTGGAGGAGTCGAATGTTACATACAACCATGTAGATTGGGATGTATCAAATTTTAATATTTCTACCGATTCCGGCAAGATTAACATTGACCATTTCATATTGGCCAACAACAATCAATCTGTATCGGCTGACGGAGTAATATCTGCCGATTCCACCGATGTTTTAAGTATATCTGTCAACAATATAGACATAGCGAATATTCTGAATATGTTCAACTTCAAAAGATTTTCCTTTGAAGGATTGGCTACAGCAGATATTTCAGCTACATCACTCTTAAACGCACCAACTTTCAATGGTCATTTGGAGGCAAAAAACTTTTCGTTCTTAGGTTCATACGGAGGAGATCTGACAGCAGAAGGAGTATGGAACCAGGAATTAGAGTGTATTGATATTACAGCACAGATGAAAGACGATAATAAGTCTGAAACCCAATTTAGCGGTTATTATTCTCCCAAAAACAGATTCATTGACATTAATATAGATGCAAATCGCACCGATTTATATTTTCTAAATACGTTTACCAAAAAAATATTCAGAGAGGTTAGTGGTAAAGCAATAGGTGATTTAAGAATATTCGGCAATCTGAGTTCTCTTGATTTAGAAGGTAAGGCGATATTGGATGATGGTATATTAGATCAGGAAATATTGAACACAAAATTCATTATCAAACATGATACATTGGCATTTGAACCCGGAAGGATGATTTTCCGAAACGTTGATTTCTATGACGAAAAAGGCAACAAGGGATTGTTAATGTGCGACATTAAGCATAATAATCTGAATGAATTTTCAGTTGATATGGATGCATACATTACCAATATGCAAGTCCTAGATATTCCTAGAACAGAGACAACAGACATATTTGCTAACGTATTTGCATCGGGCACGATCAATCTTACTACATCAAACAGCAAAGGACTTGTAGTGAATGCCCAAGCCACAACTGCCCCGGGAACTACATTTGGTTATAACCTGTATGCAGGTCCTGTTGCTGACAACAGTTTCTTGAAGATTGTTGACGCAGGTTCTACAGAATCAGAGATAAGTGCAGATTTAGCAAAAATATCTAATAAAACTAACGACCAAAAGGATAAAGAAGAATCAAGCAACACCAATGTTCAACTTAACTTTATAATAGACTGCACAGATGATGCTGAAATTGAACTTTTGATGGATCCATTAAATGGCATGGTACGAGGCAACGGACAAATAAGAGCAAACTATAGCAACACACAAGGTATCTCTCTATTAGGCAGATACAATGTTACCAATGGTTTGTGTAATTTTTCTTTGGAGAATTTTATTAGAAAGGATTTCAAATTCTCCGATAACAGTTTTGTAACCTTCAATGGTCACCCCTCTACAGCAGAATTAAATCTTCACACTATACACACTGTCAACTCTGCATCGTTGAGTGACCTTGATGTAACCCTGCCATCAAACAATAATGTAAGAGTGAATTGTCTTATGGATATAACCGGTACCGTTGCTACTCCATCTTTAGCATTTAACATAGATTTGCCACAAGGTTCGCAGGAAGAGAAAGAGGCTATCAGAAGTTCTACAAGTACAGAGGAACAGACAAATTTACAGTTTATGTATCTGCTTACAATGGGTAGGTTCTATTCATACGATTATGCAAATACCGGAGTTTCAACTTCTCCGGGAGCTGTTGAATCTTTCTTTAACAGCACTATAAACACACAGATAAACAATATGTTGTCACAGGTTATAGACAATAATAACTTCACTCTGTCCAGCAATGTTTCAGCAGGTAGTTATTTAAATAATGACCCCGCAAACCTAACTAACAAAGAGTTTGAAGGTATTATGGAAGCCCACCTATTGAACAACAGATTGCTTATAAACGGCAATTTCGGTTACAGAGAGAACGCAATGACAAACACATCAAACTTTATCGGAGATTTTGAAGGGAACTTATTACTTATTAAAAAGCCTAAGATAAGTGTTCTCTTCTACAACAAAAGCAATGACAGATATTTTTCCAAGACTTCACTAAACACACAAGGTGTAGGTATAGTTTACGAGGCCGATTTCTAAAAAGAAACCAGCCTCGTAAAAATCATTCGTATATATCATCAATACGATCTCGCAAAAAGGACTCTACCTTTTGAAGGTTTACCTGTATATACACAAGTACCCGGACCCGATTCATAATCCAAAGGCAGACAACGGATAGTAGCTTTCGTCTCTTCCTTAATTTTGGCCTCAGTCTCGGCTGTTCCATCCCAATGGGCAAGAACAAAACAACCTGCTTCTATCTTCTCTTTGAATTCGTCATATGTATCTACTTCAAAGGTTCTCTCTTTTCTATAATCCAATGCTTTTTGGAAAATATTCTGCTGAATATCACCAAGCAGTTGTTCTATCTTTTCGTCAATACCTTCAAATGGCAATGTCTCTTTTTCAAGCGTATCTCTGCGCATTATCTCGACAGTACCGTTTTCATAGTCACGATAACCCATCACCACACGTACAGGAATACCTTTCACTTCATAATCAGCAAATTTGAAACCCGGACGCTTATTATCGGCATTATCATATTTCACGCTTATACCACGAGCACGCAACTTCTCTACCAAAGTAGCAACGCGCTCATCAATCTGTTGCAACTCTTCATCCTTTTTATATATAGGTATTATGACAACCTGTATAGGAGCCAATTTTGGAGGAAGAACCAAACCATTATCATCAGAATGAGCCATAATGAGAGCACCCATAAGTCTGGTGGATACGCCCCATGATGTAGCCCATACATATTCCAGATTATTCTCTTTATTCACAAACTGAACGTCGAAAGCCTTTGCGAAGTTCTGTCCTAAGAAGTGCGATGTACCGCACTGCAAAGCCTTACCATCTTGAGTCATTGATTCAATTGTGTATGTATCAAGCGCTCCCGCAAAACGTTCTGTTTCAGACTTCACACCTCTTACAACAGGAACTGCCATATAACCTTCTGCAAAATCGGCATACACCTGCTGCATCTTTTTAGCTTCAGCTTCTGCCTCTTCGCGAGTAGCATGAGCAGTATGACCCTCTTGCCACAAGAATTCTGCTGTACGCAAGAACAGACGCGGACGCATCTCCCAACGCATTACATTTGCCCACTGATTACAGAGAATAGGCAGATCACGATATGATTTAATCCAATTCTTATATGTACTCCAGATAATAGTTTCCGAAGTAGGACGAATAATAAGTTCTTCTTCCAATCTTGCAGCCGGATCTACCACTACGCCCGAACCGTCTTCGGCATTTTTCAAACGATAGTGAGTAACTACAGCGCACTCTTTTGCAAAGCCTTCTACATGCTCTGCTTCACGGCTGAGATATGATTTTGGTATAAGCAGAGGGAAATAAGCATTCTGATGACCTGTCTCCTTGAATTTATCATCAAGCACTCGTTGTATTTTCTCCCAAATGGCATAGCCGTAAGGTTTTATAACCATACATCCGCGTACAGGAGCCTGTTCTGCCAGATCGGCCTTAACCACCAATTCATTATACCATTGTGAATAATTTTCACTTCTTTTGGTAAGATCTTTAAGTTCTTTTGCCATAACTCTAAATTTTCAGAATGCAAAATTACTCTTTTTTTTACTTGAACAGCTACACCTGGCATGATTATTTTAGTACATTTGCAATATGGAGGATAATAAGAACAGATTATTGGGATATATTGTTGCTTGGTCAATTGCACTTTTAATACCACTATCCGGTTATGCGCAGTGGACAAAAAGTTACAACAGCCACATAAAAAGTGTACAGACAATCCTTAATGACGATTGGCTGCTACTACCTGTCATGACCCTGAATAGCGATGATATCCTAACCATTTCGTTCGATGCAATGTCACATAGTTATAGCCGATACACATATCACATTACCCACTGTAATGCAAATTGGGAACCTTCCGATATATATGAATCAGACTATATTGATGGTTTTAACGATATGCCAATAGATGATTACGAAAATTCCATCAACACCACATTTGAATATACACACTACACATTCAATTTACCCAACAATGACACATCACTAAAATTATCAGGTAATTATCTTTTAGAGATTATTGACGAAGATGATAATACTGTAGCCGATATAAAGTTTGCCATAGTAGAACCTATTGCAAAGATTGGATTGTCAGTAAGCACCAACACAGACAAAGATATAAATGGCAAACACCAGCAGATTTCATTATCCATAAACCATTCTGCACTTCGTGTATTAGACCAGACAAAGGAGATAATTCCGGTGGTTTTAATGAATAGAAACATAGAAACAGCTGTAAGAGATTTCAAACCCACACATCGTTCAAACGGCAAATTGGAATATACACATTGCGCCAATTTGATTTTTAATGCAGGTAATGAATATCGTCGTTTTGAAATAATTGACATGTATGATTACACTCAGAATGTTGACAGAATAGATTTTCACAATCCATATTATCATGCAACTCTTTTAACAGACTTTCCGCACGTAACATACCGTTATGACATGGATCATAATGGGCGATACCTTATTAGGAAACATAATGCTTACAACAATGATATTGAAGCCGATTATCTGTTTGTGCATTTTGTACTCTCTATGAACAAACAGCATGAAGGCGAAGTTTACTTAAGAGGCGATTTTTCCGGCAATGCCATATCTGAAGAATGGAAGATGGTATATGACAACAATCTGAAAGCATATACAATTACTGCTTTACTCAAACAGGGTGCATACGATTACCAATATGTACTAACATCAAACAGCAATAATTCTCTAACAGCAAAAACCGAAGGTGATTGCTATGAAACCAAAAATGAATATTCAGTTCTTGTATATTTCAGAGAGGTAGGTTCAAGGTATGACAGACTGGTAGGTTACTCAAATTAATATTTTCGTTTCCATATCTGTTCCATACGCTCTTTAAGTTTATTTTCAGAAGCGTTTGGCTGAGGTGTCCAGAATCGTGTTCCTTCCAATCCATCGGGCAAAAATTGCTGTTCCACAAAATGCCCCTCATAATTGTGAGCATACTTGTATCCGTCACTATAACCTAAATCTTTCATCAACTTGGTAGGTGCATTGCGCAGATGCAAAGGAACAGGTAAATTGCCTGTAGAACGCACTTTATCTATAGCATCGTTAATGCCCATATATGCTGAATTACTCTTTGGGCTTGTAGCCAGATACACTGTAGCTTCTGCCAAAGGAATACGTCCTTCCGGCCATCCCAATTTCATTACTGCATCAAATGCTGCATTTGCCAGCAGGAGCGCATTAGGATTTGCCAACCCAACATCTTCTGATGCCGATATAACAAGACGACGGGCTATAAATGCAGGATCTTCCCCACCCTCAACCATTCGTGCCAACCAATATAATGCGCCATCTGGGTCACTGCCACGAATAGATTTTATAAAAGCTGAAATAATATCATAATGCATCTCTCCATTCTTATCGTATGCCAATGGATTCTGATGCAGACGTAAATTCACCAATTCATCGGTAATTATTACCTCATCTGAACTCTCCGATTCAACCACCAACTCCAGAATATTCAGCAATTTTCTGGCATCTCCACCCGAAAAACGCATTAAAGATGTAGTCTCTTTCAAATCTATCTTACGATTTTTCAGATATATATCTTGTGATATTGCCCTTTCAAGCAGTAGCTGCAAATCATCCTTATCGAGCGAATTCAATATATAAACCTGCATTCTTGACAACAATGGACGTATAACTTCGAACGAAGGATTTTCCGTTGTTGCACCTATAAGGGTTATATCGCCACGTTCCACTGCACCCAACAGAGAATCTTGCTGAGCTTTATTGAATCTATGGATTTCATCAATAAACAGTACAGGGCTTCCGTTTGCATTGAACATACGGTTACTGCGAGCCAAATCTATAACTTCGCGAACGTCTTTTACACCTGCTGTCACCGCACTTAACGTATGAAAAGGTATATCAAGATGTGAGGCTACAATCTGCGCCAGTGTAGTTTTACCCGTTCCCGGGGGGCCCCAAAGTATAAAGGATGACAAGCGACCGGAATCAATCATTCTACGAAGAACGGCTCCGTCACCTACCAGATGTTTCTGACCAACATAGTCATCAAGCGATCTGGGTCTCATTCTCTCTGCAAGCGGTTGCATAACTATATCATCATTATTACGATACAAAAGTACTCTATTTGGTCAATTTTTACTATTTTTGGCAAAGATTATTTATTATCAAATGACATCTTTATCAATTCTTATACCTACATACAATTGGGATTGCGAACTGCTGGTAAATAGTTTGCAATCTCAGTGCGCTTTGCTTGAAATTGAATATGAAATTATTGTTGCCGATGATAATTCTCACGACATAGATAAACGAAACGCTTGTAAAAAAGCGTTAGAAAATATTCCTAACTGTCAATTCATTCAATTGGAGCAGAATATTGGACGAGCAGCCATCAGAAACATGTTAGCAGACTTATCCAGATATGAAAAACTTCTGTTTCTTGACTGCGACTCTATGGTAAATAACAGCAGTTTCATAAAGAAGTATCTTGAAAAAGCCAATGAATACAGTGTGGTTTGCGGTGGACTGATACATCCTAAGAAACAGCCATACCCTTGTGTTGAATTAAGGTACAAATATGAAAAGAGAGCCGACAAAAAACGCTCAGCCGAATACAGAAACGTACATCCATATAGCCGTTTTACTCCGTTTTCGTTTCTAATAGATAGAGAAATTTTTATGCAAATCAGGTTTTGCGAAGATTTTGTAGGATATGGTTATGAAGATGTAATGTTTGGGATAATGCTTGAAGAGAGAAGAGTTTCTATTATCCATATAGACAATCCACTTGTACATATAGGTATAGAAGAGAACAATATCTTTTTGGAAAAGACCAGACAGTCTATAAAGAATTTATACAACCACAAAGAACAGATTGGCAATGGTTCTACACTATTAAAACAGTACAACAGACTAAAAAGATTTCACATAGCTTGGTCGGTCGGTCTTTTTGACACCATATTTGGAAAAATCATAATAAAAAACCTACAAGGATGTCACCCAAGTCTTTTACTATTTTCATTTTACAAGCTCTCCATTATTCATTATTTAAGCAAAAAGCAGTAACTTTGCATTTTTAAAAAGAACGAAAAACAGATTCAGTCAATATGATAGAAAACAGTGTAAAAGAGGCAGGCGAAAAGAAGAGTCTGAACTTTATTGAAGAGATGGTAGAAAAGGACCTTGCAGAAGGCAAAAATGGTGGACGCGTACAAACCCGTTTCCCGCCCGAACCTAACGGTTACCTTCATATAGGTCATGCAAAAGCCATCTGTATGGATTTTGGTATGGCAGAAAAGCATAATGGTATATGTAACCTTCGTTTTGATGATACAAACCCAACCAAAGAAGATACAGAATATGTAGATGCCATAAAGGAGGATATAGAGTGGTTAGGATTCAAATGGGAAAACGAATTCTACGCTTCCGACTATTTCCAGCAGTTGTGGGACTTCGCAATAGATCTTATCAAAGAGGGTAAAGCATATATTGACGAACAGAAGCAAGAGGAGATACTTGCTCAGAAAGGAACTCCTACCCAACCGGGTATCAACAGTCCTTACAGAGATCGCCCTATTGAAGAGAGCCTTGAATTGTTCAACAAGATGAATAGCGGTGAATTAGAAGAGGGTTCTATGGTTTTACGTGCAAAAATCGATATGGCGCACAACAATATGTTGTTCCGTGACCCTATTATTTACCGTATAGTCAAAACTCCACATCACCGTACAGGCACCACTTGGAAAGCCTATCCAATGTATGACTTTGCACACGGACAGAGCGACTATTTTGAAGGAGTGACACATTCACTTTGCACATTGGAATTCGTTCCTCATCGTCCACTATACGATCTATTCATTGATTGGCTTAAAAAAGGAGAAGACCTAAATGACAACCGTCCACGTCAGACAGAGTTCAATAAGTTGAATTTGAACTACACCCTGTTAAGCAAACGCAACTTGCTTACACTTGTTCAGGAAGGTATGGTTTCCGGTTGGGATGACCCACGAATGCCTACTATCTGTGGCTATCGCCGTAGAGGTTATACACCTGAATCCATCAGAATGTTTGTGGACCGCATAGGTTATACAAAGTTTGACGCTCTAAATGATATGGCACTTATGGAATCGGCCATACGTGAAGACTTAAACCGCCGCGCCACACGTGTTTCGGCTGTGATTGACCCCGTTAAGCTTGTGATTACCAACTATCCGGAAGATAAAGTAGAAGAATTAGAGGCTATTAACAATCCGGAAGATCCCGAAGCCGGCAGCCACAAAATTACATTCAGCCGCGAACTTTGGATAGAGAGAGAAGATTTTATGGAGGATGCTCCATCCAAATATTTCCGTCTTACACCAGGTCGTGAAGTTAGACTAAAGAGTGCATATATTGTTCTCTGCACCGGATGTAAGAAAGATGCCGAAGGAAAAGTTGAAGAGGTATATTGCGAATTTATTCCAAACACCAAAACAGGAGAATCAGACTCTTCTCGTAAAGTTAAGGGCACAATACATTGGGTTAGCACAAAACACGCCATAAAAGCAGAGGTTCGTCTTTATGACAGATTGTGGAGCGTAGAAAACCCACGTGATGAATTGGCACGCCTACGTGAAGAAGAGGGGCTGTCAGTAGTAGAGGCTATGCAAAAAATGAAGAATCCTAATTCATTGGAAATTCGTACAGAGTGTTATGTAGAGAGTTTCCTTGCCAATACAAAACCAATGGATCACTATCAATTCCAACGCATAGGCTATTTCTGTACAGATAAAGATTCAACTGCAGACCACCTTATTTTTAACCGCACAGTATCATTAAAAGACAATTGGAGTAAAATAAAGGGTAAGGCCTGAATAGATGAGAGATGATAATCAGACATACTACGATTCTTCGGAATTCAAAGAGTTACTCAAAAGTTTCGAAGATATGATCTACAATGGAGGAACCATCTATTTTGATGGTTCCGATATTGCTGATATAGCCGATTATTATACACTGAATCTAGAACTTGACAAATCAGAAATTGTTACCGATTATGGTCTGCAATTACACCCCAATAATACTGATATACTTATTGTAAAAGCCAACAATCTGCTTTTAAAAGGCAAGAAAGAGGAGGCTAAAAGAATAGCTTACAGTATTTCAGAAGAAGATAATCAGGAGGTCCTTTATATAAAAGGTGTAATTGAATTGGCATACGACAACATAGATTTAGCTATCGAATTGTTTAACAAAGCCTACAATATTAGTAACAACGATTTGGAGATGCTAAGCGACATCATAATCCAGCTTATGGACCACAGATACTATAATTATGTTCAGGCATGGATAGACGTGGCATTTAGTATTTCCAATAACAAAGACAATACATTCTACGAACTGCAAGCAGATCTATATTTTGAGACCAAACAGTTTGAAAAGGCTATTGAATGGTATAACAAACTGCTTGATAAATTCCCATACGATGTATATCCATGGGAGCAGTTGGGTAGAATATACTTTGAACAGCAAGAATACACAAAGGCAAAAGAGTGTTATGACTACATAGAGGCAATTGATGGTGACAATTTTACGGCATCATTAATGATAGCTGATTGCTATATAAACATGTTCGATTACTCGACAGCTTTGGAGAAGTATTCCATACTTCTGAACAAAAACGAAGAAATGGCTTCAGTACTAAACTTCTGTTGTGGTAAGTGCTGTTATTTTCTTCATGACACAGAAAAGGCTTTTGAGTATCTAAAAAAAGCCGAACAACTATCTGACAGTAATGACACCGAAAGTTTTCTTATTGAGCTCTACACGTTGTTGGCACGTCTCTATATAATCAACAATGATGAAGAGAATGCGCTCCAATACATCTATATGGGTTTATCTCTTGACCCTGAAAACGAAGAATTAGATTTAATGATTAATTTCACAAAACTAAAATAAGAAATGGAAATATCTTTTTTACAATGGTGCTTAGAGCATCTCAACTACTGGACAATAACGCTGTTAATGACCATTGAAAGTTCATTTATCCCATTCCCTTCGGAAATAGTTGTTCCACCTGCTGCATACCATGCAGCTGCAAACGGAGAACTCAATGTTGCTTTGATTATCGTCTTTGCAACATTAGGTGCATGTTTTGGAGCCCTAATCAACTATTATCTTGCACTATGGATTGGAAAACCTATTGTCTATAAATTTGCTGACAGTCGCATAGGACACATACTGCTTTTAGATGTAAAGAAGATACAACAGGCAGAAGACTACTTTAACAAACATGGTGCTGTATCAACATTCGTTGGCAGACTGATTCCTGCAATAAGACAACTAATTTCAATACCTGCAGGATTAGCCAAAATGAAAATACACACCTTCTTAGCATTTACAGCATTAGGAGCCGGCATCTGGAATACAGTGTTAGCAGCATTAGGTTATTATCTGGAAAGAATAGTACCTGAAGAGGAACTGATAAGTACCGTTACTGAATATAGCCATGAAATTGGTTATACAATTGTAGCAATAGTTGCTGTAGTTCTAACAGTAATAATAGTACGTAACAAGATAAAAAAGAAGAAACAATAAGTTCGAATAGAGAATAACAAATAAAGGTCCGGAAGTTCCGGACCTTTACTCTTTATATAGGAATATCTATTAAGCGTACATTGCTACAATTGCTTCGTACAATTCCTGCTTACCGCTGGTCTGTTTTGGTTCATCAACCTGCTTGCCATATTCGTAAGCCTCTTCGAGAGTCATCTTACCCTCTTCGAACTTCTTACCAAGACCGCTGTCGAATGAAGCATAACGTTCAGCCTTCATCTTCTTGTATGGTGATTCTTCAAGAAGCTTAGCTGCGCTTTCAAGAGCACGTGCCATAGCATCCATACCGCTGATGTGAGCAATGAAGATATCTTCAAGATCTGTTGAGTTACGACGTGTCTTAGCATCGAAGTTTGTACCACCTGTGCCTAAGCCACCGCCACGGATGATTTCCATCCAAGCCTGTACCAATTCGTACTGATCAATTGGGAACTGGTCTGTATCCCAACCATTCTGGTAGTCACCACGGTTAGCGTCGATAGAACCAAGCATACCTGCGTCAACTGCACAAGCAAGTTCGTGTTCAAATGTGTGACCTGCCAATGTAGCGTGGTTAACCTCAATGTTAACTTTGAAGTCCTTATCCAAATTGTGAGCCTTCAAGAAACCGATAACTGTTTCTGTGTCAACATCATACTGATGCTTTGAAGGTTCCATTGGTTTTGGTTCAATCAGGAATGTACCCTTGAAGCCCTTTGCACGAGCATAGTCGCGAGCCATTGTCAACATAGTTGCCATGTGCTCTTTTTCTCTCTTCTGGTCTGTGTTCAGAAGGCTCATGTAACCTTCACGACCGCCCCAGAATACATAGTTTTCAGCACCAAGTTCAATACCTGCATCGATAGCGTTCTTAATCTGAACGATAGCGCGAGCAACAACGTCGAAATCAGGGTTTGTAGAAGCACCGTTCATATAACGTGCATTACCAAATACGTTAGCTGTTGACCACAACAGTTTGATACCTGTTTCAGCCTGTTTCTCCTTAAGATATGCTACGATAGCCTTCAGGTTAGCTTCATATTCAGCAACATTCTTACCTTCTGCAACTAAGTCAACATCGTGGAAGCAATAGTAAGGAATGCCTAACTTCTGCATAATTTCGAAACCTGCATCAGCCTTCTGCTTAGCAATTTCCACTGCATCTGCAGCCTGATTCCAAGGGAATGATTTGGTACCACCACCAAACTGGTCACCACCCTCTGCACACAATGTGTGCCACCAAGCCATTGCAAAACGCAACCAATCTTTCATGGTTTTACCCATGATAACCTTGTTCTCATCATAGTAATGGAAAGCCATTGGATTTTTGCTATCCTTGCCTTCGAACTTAATTTTACCTATTCCAGGAAAATACTCTTTAGCCATAAATCGCTTATTATTAATTTATTAAACAATATTTATATACTCTTCACCGAAGTAATAATGCAAATATACATTAAATCATAAAAACTGCAAATTAAAACTCCTAAATTATATTACAGAATCTATTTAATTAAAGATATTTTGCATTTAGAACTTCACTACTATCTCTTTACCGCTATAGTTTACACTTTTAATTTTTGTATCAACACCTTTATTGTGTAGTCTTATATTAAAGACCCTATCATTAATCATACCATCATATTCTCCGCTCCTGTCAGCAATAGTTACACTCTTTTCCATATCATTGTATCTGATTGGGATAATGGCAAATTTTCCTTTTTCATAATCGAATGATTCGCCATCATCTTCATATAGATTAAAGTTACCATCGCTACCTGCATATACTTCCAACGTAATTTCATTGGCAGGAACCTGATCTACGTACTCTATCTGAGGGCCGTATGCAAGAATGGCACCTGACGGTATATACATAGGCATCAGTTCGTATGGAGCATCTGCAACTATAGTCTGTCCACCTTCAAATACTTCTTTGTCATTATTGAAGTTATACCAGTTCTTTCCTTTTGGCAGATAAACCTGGCGAGAACGCGCACCATACTCATATACAGGACATATTAGCAGTGATGGACCAAGCATAAACTGATCTGAAACGTTCATAGCCTTTGTATCGTGTGCATAATCCATAACCAGACCACGCATCAATGTATAATCATCATGATACGCACTGCCTGCCAACGAATAGATGTAAGGCATAAGTCTGTATCTCAGCTGATTATAATAGACTATAGATTTGTATGCCGGATGATTTTCCGGAGCTATATTCCAAACTTCACGAAGCGGGAACTGGCCATGGGCACGATATACAGGAGTAAAAGTACCAAACTGATACCAACGAGTCTGTAATTCTCGCCACTCTTTCAAATCATCGTTTTCAACACCAGTCCTATCATATTCACGCTGTGCATTTGCATATCTGTTTTCTACACAGAAACCACCTATATCCATTGTCCAATATGGGTCACCACACAGTGAAAAGTTCATACCTGCCACAATCTGAGAACGCATATCTTCCCAGCGAGTTCCTATATCACCACTCCATGATGCAGTAGAATAACGTTGCAAGCCGGCAAATCCGGAACGGGTAAGCTGGAATACACGTTTATTTGGTTCCTCTTCACGCAGACCTTCATAAATTGCCTTTGCATTCATCAGAGCATAACCATTAAGATATTCGGTAGATGAACCCAATCCAGTTGGTCCACACAACAATTTCTGATAGTACAAAGGAACGCAGTCGCGAATATTAGGTTCACTGGCATCCATCCACCAAGCATCTATTCCATATTTATATAGATGTTCTTTCATCTGCTGCCAGAACAATTTACGAGCACCTTCTGAATATGCATCGTAGAACGAACCTATATAACCGGGACCTATCCAGTCACGAATACTATCTTCTACTGCACGGGTAAACATCCAGCCGTTTTCATCAAATTCCTTATAGTGTTCTGTTGTATGATAGAACTTAGGCCATACCGATATCATAAGCTGTGCATTCATATCGTGAACAGCATCCATCATTCCTTGTGGATCGGGGAAACGTGCCGGATCAAAATCATGTGCTCCCCAACTATCTTCTTCCCAATAGTTCCAGTCCTGAACAATATTGTCTATACCGATTCCTTTTTCACGGAATGTTTTCAAGGTATTAACCACCTCATCCTGATTGGTGTAACGTTCGCGACTTTGCCAGAAGCCCATAGCCCACTTAGGCATAATATTTGCCTTACCTACCAAACTGCGCAATCCACCTATCACACCATCCATATTGTTTGAAGCTATGAAATAGTAATCAGACTGAGGAACCATTTCGTTCCACATTGTAATTTTGTCCATTATTTCATCGGCAACCGGAGCGTATGCACGTAAACCTATGTATGAAGAACCACCATCAGGTTTCCATTCCACACGTAAATCATACTTTTTACCTTTCTGCATATCTACAGAAAATTTATATGAATTAGGGTTCCATGCAGTACGCCAACGCTCGGCAACCACCTCTTTGCCACCTATAAACACTTTAACATAACCGGCGTAATAGAGCAAGAACCTATATTCTCCACTTTCTAATGGTTCTATAGAACCTTCATACAGCACATCAGAACCTAAACGTGGCAGATTCTTCACGGCATCGGCATCACCATAGAAAAGAGAATCTTCGGCACGCACCAATGGTTCACCCCATCTGGCGGAATAGGTGCCTGTCAAACTACCCTCTTTACCATCTTTATTGTACAGTTTGAATACTTTATGCAACTGGGAATATGTTTCCGGATTGCCAAAACGAGCCAGTGAATATGAATCCCACAGAATACCGTAGTTTTTTGACGAGACCACAAATGGGATGCTGATTTTGGTGTTATACTGATATAGCTCTTCATTTTCACCTTTATAGTTCCACTGGTCTGACTGATGTTGCCCCAATCCATAGATACCCTCTTCAGGAACAGTATTAAATCTGTTAATTGTAGTATAACCCGTTGTTGTACCTTTTGTATCGGTTACCGATATAGGAGCAAATGATGCAGGTTCCGATTCTGATGATATAGGATTACCATTGGCATCATTAAAAGCAACAGTACCGTTTTCTTTGTTAACGACCACCTGAAGAGCCGATGTTTTCAGCATAACATCTGCACCACAGTCCACAACTTCAAAATTCACATTCTGCTGTGCATCAGGCAATATAATCAGACTATTCCTGTCATTGAATTTCTTATCGGGTGTTGCCGACACTCTGACAATATCGTCATTCATCACCTTCAATCTGATTTTTGCAGGCTCACTGTCAGAATGATGCTTTACATTCACAATAACACCATCAGACGTGGTTTTGTAATCTTGCTTTCCGCAAGCAGTTATCGCAAGTGCGACAACCGATAAAAGTATAAGTTTTCTCATATAATTAATTTGTCAGTAAATTGGTTTGACTACAAAACTACAAAAAAATATAGACAACACTGTTTTACAAACATAAAAATAGCGATAACACACAAAAAAAGAGCGTATCACAATATATGATACACTCTTATTAATCAGATTTGAATATACAATATATTACTTATTCAAAAGCTTATGATCTGAACCAAGTACATTCACAATCTTATGGATGTACATCTTCTTCATGTTGTCACGAGCAGGTTTCAAATACTGACGTGGATCAAAATGACTTGGGTTTTCAGCCAAGTGCTTGCGAATAGCTGCTGTCATAGCCAAACGTGAGTCAGAGTCAATATTGATCTTACATACAGCACTCTTTGAAGCTTCGCGGAGCTGATCTTCAGGAATACCTATAGCTGCTGCCAAAGCGCCACCAAACTGGTTAATTGTAGCAACTTCTTCCTGAGGAACTGAAGATGAACCATGAAGTACGATTGGGAATCCAGGAATCTTAACTTCAATCTCCTTAAGGATATCAAATGCCAATGGAGGTGGAACCAATACGCCATTTACCAATGTGCACTGTTCCGGAGTAAATTTATGAGCACCATGAGAAGTACCTATAGAGATAGCAAGGCTGTCAACACCTGTCTTACTAACAAAATCCTGTACCTCTTCAGGTTTTGTATAATGTGATTCAGCTGCACTAACTTCGTCTTCAACGCCTGCAAGAACACCAAGTTCACCTTCAACGGTTACATCAAACTGATGTGCATATTCCACAACCTTCTTTGTAAGAGCAATATTCTCTTCGTATGGCAGATGTGAACCATCAATCATAACAGATGAAAAGCCCATGTCGATACAATCTTTACAGATTTCAAAGCTATCACCATGATCAAGGTGAAGAACTATTTCAGGTTTAGCGCAACCGAGTTCTTTAGCATACTCTACAGCACCCTGAGCCATATAACGCAGGATAGTAGCATTTGCATAGTTACGTGCACCTTTTGATACCTGCATAATAACAGGTGATTCAGTTTCTACTGCAGCCTGTACAATAGCCTGCATCTGTTCCATTGTGTTGAAGTTAAATGCCGGTATTGCATAACCGCCCTTAACTGCAGCTGCGAACATTTCACGGGTGTTCACCAAACCCAACTCTTTGTAGCTTACCATTTGTTTAATATTTATTGTTTATAAACGTTTATCAAAACCGAGTGCAAAGTTACACACTTTCAATCTTATTATAAAATGTAGAAAGAGAAAGTTTTTAACCACTTTACATTTTATTTGCCGGCACTATCGCCGTCTTTGGTAGTAAAATATAGTGAAACAGCTCCTACCAATGCCGCAGTAACTGAAGTCAACAATATTACAGCCTTACCTAAATTGACATAGTAAGAAATCTGTTCCTCAGGCAATCCCGATGGCAAGAATGCCAATCCATCCACGAATATTGCCATAGTAAAACCTATACCGGCAATAAATCCCAACGAAATAAACTGCTTCCAATTACAACCTTCAGGCAAAGCTGCAACCTTGAATTTTGTTGCAAGCCAGCATGACAAAGATATACCTAACGGTTTACCTATCAGCAATCCAAAGAATATACCCGGTACAATTGGTGGCAATGGCCAACTGAATAGAGAAGCATCAAATACAACACCGGCATTAAAGAATGCAAACATCGGCATTATAAAGTAGTCTGATATGGAATGAAGATGAAATTCAAACCTATGAAGCATTGGATTCATCTTTGAAGACATTTCATCCATACCATTAATAACTATCTGTTGTTCCGAATTAGTAAGAACAGACGTATTGTCTTTTGACACATCATTAAAATGATTAACGAGCAATGACATATTCTTACTAAATTCCAATTCGTTGACAAAACTTCTGGCTGGAATAGTGATAGCCATTATAACACCTGCTACTGTAGCATGCACACCCGATTTCAACATAAGAAACCACAGTAACATACCCGGTACTATGTAGTAAAGCGATTTATTCACTCTAAGCCTATTCATTACAATCATAAATGCTGTTACCAAACCAGCTAAAGTCAAATACAGGAAATCTATGGCATGACTGGGATAGAAGAATGCTATTACAAATATTGAACCTAAATCGTCGGCTATTGCCAATGCCATCAGAAAGACCTTTAATCCTGTTGGAACACGTTTACCCAACAGCGAAAGGACACCTATTGCAAATGCAATATCGGTAGCCATAGGGATACCCCAACCATTTGACGTATCTGAACCGGCATTGAACAGAGCATAAATAACAGCCGGGAAGACCATACCGCCTATTGCTCCAATAATAGGCAATGCTGCATGTTTGATTGAGGAGAGTTGACCAACTATCATTTCTCGCTTTATCTCCAGACCTACTGTCAAAAAGAATATTGCCATTAACCCATCGTTGATCCACGTTTGCAAAGGCAACATCAATTCTGCATTACCGGTTTTTATTCCCACCTCCATATTCAACAAATTGTTGTAGAACGGTTGAAGTTCGGAACAATTAGCACAGATTATTGCTACAACAGCAGAAAGCAGAAGCAGGCAACCACAGAACGCCTGACTGTTAAAGAAATTCTCTGAAGGATACTTTAAAAGACCTTCCAGAGTATCATATTTTTTAGGACTCTTACCCATCTTCTTTAAATTTTGGCATGCAAAGTTAGTTAAAATAACAAACGGCTATTCTCTGACATGCATTTTTTTCAATTTCATTATCGACTTCATAGTTTGCAAAATACAAAAACAAAAGAATACTATTAAAAAGGAGTGAAAATACTTTGCCATTACAATAAATTAGTGTAATTTTGCAGTCCGAAACCCCCGTTATGAAGTTGCCAAACCATTCAAGGCTGGCATAGTTAAGGCGGAGTATAATTTAAAATTAAAGATATGAAACAAGGTATTCATCCAGAAAATTATCGTCCTGTAGTATTTAAGGACATGTCAAACGGTGATTGCTTCCTTTCACGTTCAACTTGCGCAACTAAGGAAACAATCGAGTTCGAAGGTCAGACTTATCCTCTGATCAAGCTTGAAATTTCAAGTAGTTCACACCCATTCTTCACAGGTAAGTCAAAGCTTGTGGATACAGCAGGTCGCGTGGACAAGTTCATGAGCCGTTACGCAAAGAGCCGCGGAAAATAACAACTAAACACCGTATAAAAGGAAGAGGATCGAAATTTAATTTCGGTCCTTTTTTCTTTCTCCAAAATGATATGCTTGCAATTCTTCTTTCAAGCTCTGTTCATATTTATCTCTTGCAGGTGTACCTATTTCCCCTATAAATTTATCTTCTAATTCCCCAAGGGCATAAGTTTTCATTGCCATATTCGTAACTATTTAGAATAAAAATATTGTTTTCTTATCTCTTCAGCGATTAGCGGTCCTTTTGACGAATGAACTTTTTGCCGTTCCAGCGATAGATGATTGAATAGCGTGCAAAGATAGAATTGCGTACATCTTTATCAATAATGTATTCTGCCGATGAAAAAGCTACTGAAAGTGTATTTGTATCGGGAGCAACATCAACCACAAACATCCTGTAAATCAGTTCGTCCAGCAATTTTTTATTCTCTTCGTTTCTTAGTGACTTTTTATTAATAAAATCTTCAAGAACCGGCATTTTAATCAAATTTGCTGTATTTAGTTTTTCCCATTTTGTGTTGTAGAAACTTATATTGGAATCGGAATACCCACCTTTTACAGTCTCAATTACAGCTATAGTAACAAGAGAATCTTTACCATAAAACAGTTTGATATCATATTCCGTAACATCTGTCATAGAGATTGAAATCATATCATCTTTAAGAAGAGTCATTTCACTCTCGCCCCCCAATTTGTTTTTCACTTTTGCAGACATACCAATATCCATATAGTCAAGCATATCCAATCTATTATTCTTAACAAGCAACGGCATAATAGAATCTGGCATTTCTACAAACAGGTTCTTGATGTCGGCAGATTTTGCCGAAACCAAAACCACTGACATCATCAGAGCAACAATAATCCTTTTCATACCTTATATATATTATATATGGGTTTCAAACAATTCATCCGGATATTCCACCTGTTCCAGGAACAGGCCTCGTGCAGGTGCTGAATCACCGGCTTTACATCTATCTTTAGAGGCTATAATTTCTGCAAACTGCTGCGGAGTAAGTTGATGACGGCCCACAGCAAGAAGTGTACCCACAATGGCCCGAACCATATTACGCAAAAAACGGTCTGCAGTTATGGTAAACACCCACTTATCTTCCGACAACCGGGTCCACTTGGCATGAGTAACCTTACAATTATTTGTTTTAGTATCGGTATGCAGTTTACTAAAACTGGTAAAATCTATAGTTTTTAAAAGTTGCAGAGCGGTTTCATTCATCAAATCGAAATCTATAGGACCTATAAGACGCAACGAAAAATCCCTATCAAATGGTGATTTATTTAAGTTTACATAGTATCTGTATGTCCTGGATTTTGCATCAAAACGGGCATGTGCAGAATCTATTACAGGAACTATTTTCTTAACGGCTATATCGGTTGGTAATATACCATTCAGTTTATTCATCATCCAACCGCAATCTTTTGGTTCTGCCAAATCAAAATGGGCCACCATTTCAGCTGCATGAACACCGGCATCGGTACGCCCTGCCCCTACTACATCCGTTTGAACACGCAAAAAGGTAAACAAAGCCTCTTGCAATGTCTGCTGCACTGATGGAGCATCGGGCTGAATCTGCCAACCACTGTATGCAGTTCCGTTAAATGCTATGTATATAAAATACCTCATCAACCTATCTGGTTTACCAAATTCATAATATGAACTGCTGCAAGTGCAGCTGTCTCTGTTCTTAACCGGGAAGGACCTAACGAAACCCCTCTGTAACCTGCTTTTACAGCCAATTCAATCTCTGCCGGAGAAAAATCGCCTTCGGGACCTATTAATACTGTTGTTTTACTTCCACGTACCACCGAATCTTTCAGTTCTATTTTATTAAGTTCTTCACAATGTGCTATAAACCTGTCACCATCTTGATTTGATGATATAAAATCAGAGAACTTCACCATAGGATTCAATTTAGGCAATACTGCTTTCTGAGACTGTTTCATTGCCGAAACTGCAATCTTTTCTATGCGTTCCATTTTTATCACATCGCGTTCTGAATGGGCTGTTCGAATAAACGATATCTCATCCACACCAAATTCAACAGCTTTTTCCACAAACCATTCATTTCTATCCATCAGTTTTGTAGGAGCCATAGCCAAATGAATATAGCCACTCCACAAAGGCTGCTGGGGATACTCTTTTTCTATATGAAGAAAGCATTTTTTACCTGTAACACTGCTTATTGTTGCATCGTAAAAAGAGCCCTTTCCATCGGTTAATTTAACCATATCGCCCTCTTTCAATCTTAGCACTCTGATGCAGTGAGCTGCCTCTTCCTGAGGCATCTCCATATCTTCTGATATTTCAGGTGAATAAAACAGCCACATACTTTTATATATTACCATCATTACCAACACCATTGCGTTTGTTAATCTCGTCACGCAATTTTGCCGCCAATTCATAATTTTCACTCTCCACAGCCTGTTTCATAGCATCTTGAAGCACCTGAACACTTGCTGTTGTTATAGGCATAGAGAATGCGCCATTTCCTTCTCTATGAGCACAATGAATAGCAAACAGTTCTTCATCTATGTAGATAGGTGCATCTGTTCGAATTGCCAAAGCAACAGCATCAGATGTGCGTGAATCCACATAGTGTAGGTTACCATCTTTTCTAATATAGAGATGCGAATAAAAAATACCGTTTTCAATTTTATAGATATTCACCTCTTCCAAATAGGCATCTAAAGAATTCAATGAATTTACATACAAATCGTAAACGTTTGGACGCGGCATCTTTAAATTAAGGACATTGATTGCAATAGCCTGAGCTTCCAACAGTCCAACCAGAAGAGGCAGCGAACGGTCTCCACCCTTTTCGTGCAACATCACTACCAAAGTAAGATCAGAAGGCACTCTATTTAATATTTCACCTACTTCCAATTCTATTTTATTGTTCATCTTCGATTCTCCTTTTTTTATCCTTAAATACCAAAGCAAACAAAATAGCTATCAACAGAGCAAATATAGAAAAAATCATCCATACAGCAGTCCAATTACCAACTGTATAATATCTACTTACCACAAATTCCGAATTTGTAAATTTATTAACCACAATCTGTGCAAATATCATTCCCAGAAAAGTTCCGAACCCGTTGGTCATCATCATAAACAATCCTTGAGCACAAGAACGCCGTTCCGGCACAGTTTCAGAATCTACATACAACGAACCTGCTATATTGAAAAAGTTGAATGCAATTCCATAAACCAGCATAGAAAGGATCCAGAATACCACTCCGTTTGCAGGATTTCCTATTCCAAGGAATAGATAACGGAGCATCCATGCAACTGCAGCCAGTACAATTACAGGTTTTATTCCCCATTTTTTTATACAGAATGGAAGAAGCAATATACAAAATGCTTCTGATATTTGCGAAAGTGATGTTAGAAACAATGAATTTTTAACTACAAACGATTGTGCATATTCACCCCTCACAGCAAAACTTTCCAAATATGGTGTTACAAATCCATTAGTTATTTGCAAGCAGACACCATAAGCCATTGCAAAGACAAAAAAGAGTGCCAATTTTCTATTTTTAAACAGATGAAAAGCGCTATACCCCATAAGAGACATAACAGATTTGCCTTCCATTTTATGTAACAACTCTGTTTTAGGCAGAGTTAGTATATAGAGAGAGAATAGCAATCCTAAAGAAGAGCGCAATATAAATTGGTAAGCCGATGTCTGTATCTCTGCAAAATTCACCACCCACATAGCCATTATAAAACCTATTGTCCCCCACATTCTGATTTTTGGGAATTCTGTAACAGTATCTATGCCATTGCGTTGTAACAGTGAAAAACAGATAGAATTGGACAATGCGATTGTAGGCATAAAGAACACAGTGCTAATACAATAAGGCAAAAAAAGCGACAAAAACGATGGTGAATCCACAAAACCATTCACTCCCACAATCATCATACATAGTGCTGAAAGAACATGACACAGGGCATATACCTTTTTAGGCATTAACCACCTATCTGCCACAATTCCAACAAATGCAGGCATAAAGAGTGATACAACACCTTGAACTGCAAAGAACCAACCAATTCTATTGCCAAAACCAATACTGGAAAGATATGCACCTAAAGAGAGCAGATATGAACCCCACACAGCATATTGCAGAAACATCATCAGTGATAATTTTAATTTAAGCCCCCTCATAGTACATAAAATTAATTAATTTTAATTAAATAATGCTTATTCTACTATACAAAGTGAAACAGAGTTATCATCACGACAACTCCGTTTCAAATAAAATCTAATACCATGAAAAACACGGAACAAAGATATTGCTTTAATTTTTATACAAAAACTATTCATCAAATAATACCGTAAATTTAACATTATTTCACTTTTCATTCAACATAAAGCACTAATCCTTTTAAATATTCACCTTCTGGATGGAAAATATTTATTGGATGATCAGCCGGCTGATGAAGCTGATACAGGATTCTAACTTTTCGTTTAGCTTGAGCTGCTGCGGTAAAGACCGCCATTCTAAACTGCTCTTTGGTTACAACCTGCGAACATGAGAATGTAAACAGGATTCCACCCGATTCTATCTTTTCCAGCGCCTTTTCATTTAATCGTCTGTAACCTATTAATGCACGTTTCAGAGCATCTCTATGTTTGGCGAATGCAGGAGGATCAAGAATTATCAAATCGTAACTGGTAGCCATTGTATCCAAATACTTGAACGCATCCTCAGCAAATGCTTTATGTCTATTATCATCAGGGAAATTATCTTTTACACCTTTAATTGTCAATTCGGTAGCTTTTGCTGAACTATCTACAGAATGAACCAATTTAGCTCCTCCTCGCAATGCCGCCAAAGAGAAACCACCTGTATAACAGAACATATTTAAAACTGAACGGCCTTTTGAATACTTTTCCAAAAGCGCTCTATTCTCTCTTTGATCTATAAACAAACCTGTTTTTTGACCATTAATCCAATCCACAGGAAGCTTTAACCCATATTCTAAAGGAATATCATCCAGATGTCCACCTATTATGTATCCTGTAGAATTATCTTGCTGGGCTTTATATGGCAATGTAGTCTCCGATTTGTAATACACACTGACTATCCTGTCACCTAAAACTTCTGTAATTGCTTCTGCTATCTCTTTACGACAGCAATGCATTCCCACTGAATGGGCCTGTATAACTGCAGTTCTTCCATATACATCAACTACCAGTCCGGGCAGATTATCACCCTCACCATGAATCAGCCTATATATGTTGTGATCTTTCCTGTCTGTCAGTTGTAACGAAGAACGCAAATTATATGCCACCATCACACGCTTTTTCCAGAACTCCTTATCTATTTGTTCTTGCGTAAAAGATAGTACGCGCACTGCTATACTACCCACCTGAATGTGACCTACAGCTATCCAATCGCCACTATTTGTATAAACATCTACCACATCACCCTCTTCGGGTTCGCCTTCAATAGAGGCTATAGCACCCGAAAATATCCAGGGATGAAATCTTAACAAGGATTCTTCCTTACCCCTCTTTAGCAATACTCTCTTCTGCATTTTTATGTATTACCTTAAAATTCTTTTCGTCAATTAACTCTTTCAAGTAGTTGTATATTTTCAAGACTGCCCAAGCATCGATAGCCGCATAATGGGTTTGTGATTCCGAAAGTTCTTCTGCTTCCCAATTGCTTAAACGTTGCGTTTTAGATATACGTTCTCCAAACAACAACGCATATATTTTCTGCAAACTTCTATCGTCTATTCCCATACTGGCAACCATATCCTGCAAATCCACAAATCCTGCCGGCGACAATTCTCTTCTACGACGCAATGCCTGAAAATCATCTCGAATAGAGATACCTATCTTAAGTACTTTATCGTTTTCCAAAAATGAGATTATACTATCTGTAAGACCTATTATATGCAGTCTGAACAGATACGACACACTATCTGTTGACAATTGCAACAGCGACACTTTATTGGTAGTTCCGCGTTTAAAGCTTGGTCTTGTTTCTGTATCAAAACCAACAACATTACATAATAACAAATCAGCGATTGCCGCATCTGCCTTTTCTACGGTATCAATTATCCGAACACTTCCGGTATATTCTACCTTTGGCAATTCAGCAATTTGCGTCTTGTCTATAGTATTGAATATATCTACCATAATTCATCTTCACTATAGTTCATTGATTCCGCATCTTCATCCAAAGAATTCTGAATCGATATACTATGAACCGCACGCAGTGTGTTAACCAATGTCTGTCCCCAATATGTTCTAAAGCCATCGGCACAGACAGCTATTGATTCAGCCATAACCTCATTTAGCCCACTCTGATATGAATGGACAAAATTCTTCACTGCCTGATAAATGTCGGCCAAATCTTCCGAAATGGTCTTCAAAACAGGAGTGTCACTGTACTTCATCTCTTCAACAAATACTTCGAGATAATCGTCCGAACTGCCCAATTTTGCAGAAATTACTGCACGCAGAGTATCATAATCCTGTTCCGTAACCCACTCTTCCAGATTCATACCATAATCGGTTTCTGTTTCCGGGAGCATTAAAGCTTTCAAATAGAGCAATGACAATAGTCTGGGCAATACATAGACAAATTCATTACGATCTTTTTGTTCAGCCTGCTCCATAAACGTGCAATATTCTGCCGACACAGTTACAAACTCTACTACATTCTTATTAAAAACTATAGAACTTTCCATCTCAAGTATTTTAGGTAGCAAAGTTAATCAAAAAGAGACCAAGCCGAATGTAAATCAGAAATAAATTTGGTATAGACAACAATTCTGTCACATAGAGTCATCTCTTTGCAAAAAACCGGCAAACAAATTTTGTGCTCCAATCTGTTTGTATTAACTTTACAAACTTGAAACGTCATTAAATATTATGAAACAAAAAAATACAAAGAAAACAAAGAGCGGAGTACAAGAGCCGGAAAAAATGTCCATTTTCAAAAGAATGGCAAATGCTATTCATAATGAGACTGTTCCATTTATAATTGGAGCCGTTGTTATTGTTTTGGCCATTTTTATAGTAATATCATACATCTCGTTTTTGACAACAGGCGGTATAGACCAAAGCGCAATGGAATCAATTACTGCACAAGCAACCGATTATGCCAACAGCTCTGGTAAATTAGGTGCAAAAATTGCACAGTTGCTTATTAATAAGTGGTTTGGATTCTCCAGTATTGCGATACCTATTTTCATGGTGATTATTGGCCTAAGATTACTGAAAGTAGCAGAATTCCGTCTATTAAAATGGTTTATTAGCTGCTCATTTCTTATGATATGGTGTTCAGTATTTCTACAATGGACTCTATCCATTATCATGAAGAATTCATTTATTATTCCCGGAGGGATGCATGGATTGACCATATTGGAGTGGTTACAGGGCAACGTAGGCGCACCGGGTATAATTCTTATCCTAATGCTTACCATGCTATTATTCTGCATTTATCTAACCAGAAGTACTATAGAATGGGTGAGAAAGAGACTTACATCACTAAAAAGAAAAAGAACCGACAACAAAGAAGATACAGAGATTGAAAACATAGACAACAAAGAGAATTTCGAGATTTTCAATACTGAAATTTTCACTCCTATTGAAGAACCGATTGTTGATAATGAAATAGAAATTGAAAATATAATCAGCGACGATGACGATGATTACAAAGAGTTGGAGCCGGCTAAAAAGAAGAATTCAACTGATAGTTCCGAATCTGCGGTCAATATTGATGATATCCCAATGGAGGTAATAAAAGCAGAAGAAGACGAAAAGGCAACAGGCAAACTTCAGGAACCATACGATCCCAGATTGGACCTATCACATTACAAATTTCCGACACTGAATTTGCTGAAACATTATGAAAATAATCAGGTTCCTATTGACGAAGATGAGCAGAGTGCCAACAAAACCCGAATTACGCAAACACTAAGAAACTTCGGAATTGAGATCAACTCCATTACTGCTACAGTAGGCCCTACTATCACTCTTTACGAAATTACTCCGGCTGCCGGTGTAAAGATTAACAAGATTAAGCATCTGGAAGATGACATTGCATTAAGTTTGGCAGCATTGGGTATAAGAATAATAGCCCCCATACCGGGCAAAGGTACTATTGGTATAGAAGTTCCTAACGCAAAGCCAATAATTGTGTCAATGGAATCAATTATTGGCAGCAAAAAGTTTGCCGAAAGCAAATACGAACTACCTGTTGCATTGGGCAAAACCATCACGAACGAAGTCTTTATGTTTGATTTGGCAAAGATGCCTCACCTGCTTGTTGCCGGTGCTACCGGTCAGGGTAAATCTGTAGGATTGAATGCAATCATCACATCATTGCTATACAAAAAACATCCTGCCGAATTAAAGCTTGTAATGGTTGACCCTAAAATGGTAGAATTCAGTATATATTCTCCCATTGTAAAGCATTTCTTGGCAAAACTTCCCGACGAAGAGGATGCTATTATTACCGATACCAGCAAAGTAATTCAAACCCTGAAATCACTATGTATAGAGATGGATGACCGTTACAAATTACTGAAAGACGCAGGTGTACGTTCTGTCAAAGAGTATAACGAGCTATTCAAAGAGAGAAAACTGCTACCTACAGCAGGTCACAGATATATGCCATACATAGTAGTGATAATAGATGAATATGGTGACCTTATTATGACAGCAGGCAAAGAGGTTGAGATGCCAATAGCCCGCATAGCTCAAAAAGCCAGAGCCGTAGGTATGCACATGATCATTGCCACACAGCGTCCTACTACAAACATTGTAACAGGAACCATCAAAGCAAACTTCCCTGCAAGAATGTCATTCAAAACCACATCAATGATTGATTCAAAGACAATTCTTGACAGGACAGGCGCAAACCAGCTAATAGGTCGAGGTGATTTACTGTTCATGCAGGGTAGCGAATGTGTACGTGTACAGTGTGCTTTTGTAGATACTCCTGAAGTTACCAACATCTGTAACTACATTAAGAATCAGCAGGGTTATACTGATGCATACATGCTACCGGAAGTGATAGAAGAGAGTGATGGGATATCTGCCTCTGCTGAAAGTTTGGATTCTTCAAGACTCGATTCACTTTTTGAAGAGGCTGCCCGCTTGATAGTAATACACCAACAAGGTTCCACTTCGCTTATACAGCGTAAGTTTGCAATAGGATACAACCGTGCAGGACGTCTTATGGACCAGTTGGAAAAAGCAGGTATTGTAGGCAAAGCAGATGGTAGCAAGCCCAGACAGGTACTTTGCGCAGACGAAATGGATTTAGATAGAATTTTGGAAAATTTCAGATAACATTATGAGAAACATCTGTTTAACATTACTACTATTGCTGACCGGCACAATTGGCATGCAGGCCCAGCAAGCACCGGATGCTGTTTTAAAAAGCATTGCAGAGAAGTTAGAAAAAGATTGCTGCGTAACTGCCGATTTAGTTCTAACTGACAATACATCGTATGCCGTATTAGGCAGTAATTCAAAAGGAACAGTAAAAATCAGCAAAGAGTGTTTTGTAATAGATGTTGCGCTTTTCAGACTATGGTTTGACGGCACTACCCTATGGACCATGAACACTATGAATGGCTATGAAGAGATATACATAACATCACCCGACAAAGATGAAGTGGCACTTTTCAACCCACTCAACATATTCAAACAACCGGGATTGACAGTAACAACCAATGCCGATAAGGATGGTTTAAAGTCTATCAGCATAACATCACAACAACTTGTTATTGGAGATATAAACCTGCTAATAGAGATTTTATACAATCCCGAAACATACAAAATAGAAAAGATTATTGGTAAAGATAGGTTTAACCAGTCCCAAAACATTGCTATTGCAATAAAAAACTATAGAAGTGGCATAGAGTTAAACAAGGAATCTTTCCAATGCCCTACATCAAACTATCCTGATGCAGAAATTGTAGATATGAGATAAAAAAGTATTATATATGGAAAGAGTAAAATGTTTAATTATTGGTTCAGGACCTGCCGGTTATACCGCTGCAATATACGCTTCAAGAGCTAATCTTGCTCCTGTTCTGTATGAAGGCAATCTATCAGGTGGTCAACTGACAACTACATCCGAAGTTGAAAATTTCCCGGGATATCCTGATGGTGTAAATGGTTTTGACATGATGGATGACATTCGCCGTCAAGCCGAAAGATTCGGCACTGAGATTAGAATGGGAACAGTAACAAAAGCAGACTTGAGTTCATCACCTTATAATATATATATAGATGACAATACTCAAATAGAGGCTGACACTGTAATAATTTGTACCGGTGCATCCGCTAAATATCTGGGTTTGGAAGATGAAAAGAAGTATGCAGGACGTGGTGTAAGCGCTTGTGCAACATGTGATGGTTTCTTCTACAGAAAAAAGATTGTTGCTGTTGTTGGTGGTGGAGACACTGCTTGCGAAGAGGCATCATATCTTTCCACACTAGCCGAAAAGGTCTATCTGGTAGTAAGAAAAGATTTCCTGCGTGCCAGCGACATTATGCAAAAACGAGTACTGAACAATCCAAAAATTGAAGTTCTGTTTAACCATAATGTTGAAGGACTGTTTGGTGAAAGCAAAGTACAAGGTATGAAATTAGTCAAGAATCTTGGGAAGGAAGACGAATCTCATTATGAAAAAGAGATAGATGGGTTCTTCTTGGCGATTGGCCACAATCCAAATTCAGAACTATTCAAAGAGTATCTGGAAACCGACAGCATAGGTTATATAAAAACCATAGCAGATACTCCATGCACAGCTATTCCGGGTGTTTATGCCGCAGGCGATGTAGCCGACCCACGCTATCGTCAGGCAATCATTGCTGCTGCCAGCGGTGCAAAAGCAGCCATGGAAGCGGAACGCTATCTTCAGGAATTGGGATAAGAAATTTAGTTTCACTACATAGTTCCATAATTGGGCAAATTATCTTTTTCAGGATTAATTGCCCAATTTTTCATATAAAATCACTACCTTCGCAGCCGACCAGAAATTTACTATATATTTATTTGTTTGTTTAACATTGTGCTTGATACACTATATCATTAGCACATAACTTATTATTTGAATGAAAATTTCTGATATTTTAGCTCGCAAGAAAACATTATCATTTGAAATCTTCCCTCCAAAAAGAGAAGATGAAAAGTTCACATTGATTGAAAAGACCATCTCGGCAATGGATGCTCTTAACCCCGATTTTATCAGTGTTACATATGGTGCTTTAGGCAACACATTAAGCAACACAGTAGCTATAGCAAGCCACATAAAGAATAACACCAATGCAGAACCATTGGCGCACTTCACTTGTGTAGCATCAACAAAAGACAAAGTCGATTCAATCTGTAACGAACTCAATGCAGCCGGAATAGAGAATATCTTAACACTACGTGGTGATATTCCTAAAGACAACAATCAGCCAATATTCACAGATTTCAAACACGCTTCCGATCTGGCAGAATATATTCACGCAAGCCGACCGGGAACCTTTATGACAGCAGGAGCATGCTACCCGGAAAAACATCCGGAAGCCTTTAGTATGCGTGAAGATATAGACAACTTAAAGAAAAAACAGGATGCCGGAATGTCATTCTTTACATCCCAGTTGTTTTTTGACAATGAAGCTTTTTATCAATTTCTTCTTGCTGCAAGAAATGCAGGTGTAACAGCCCCAATTATACCGGGTATAATGCCTGTAACAAACTACAATCAGTTGGACAGAATGATTCAGATTACAGGCTGCAATGTCCCGCTTAAACTACGCAACTATTTTGACAAGTATAAAGACGATAAGACTGCACTCGAAGAGATAGGTCTTATATTTACCAGTTATCAGATTCTGGATCTGATAGCCCACGATGTAGATGGTATTCACATCTATTCTATGAACAAAAGTGGTTTTATAACCAAACTGATAGACAACATCAAATACGTAGCAACTGAGTATTTCAAATAAAACAAGAATAGGCATAATATGATTACAAGCAAAGAGCTGATTAAGATATTCGATGGTGCAACGGGCACTGAGCTCTCCAAACTGCCACAAGCAGAGCATGATTCAATAGATATATTAAACATAGTAGCACCGGATGCAGTCCGCAAATTACAGTCTGATTATGTAGCAGCCGGAGCAGACTATATTACCACAAATACTTTTGGAACAAATCCTGCCAAATGGGAATCAACCAGGTACAGTTGGCAAACAGTAGCAGATGCTGCTATTGCAAACGCCAAAGCAGTAGCAAATGGTGCAAGTGTAATTTTCGACATTTCTCCAACTGGCAGACTTATGGAACCCATTGGAGAATACACATTCCAGGAAGCGTACAATAACTTCCGTCAGATAGTGGAATATACAGCATCTAAAGTAGATGGCTATCTGCTTGAAACCTTTGCCGACCTTTATGAAATTAAAGCCGCAATATTGGCCATAAAGGAGAATTGCAGCCTTCCGGTCTTTGCCACAATGACTTTTGACAGCACACTTCACACATTATCCGGATCAACTCCGGAAATTGTTGCTCTAACATTATCATCATTAGGCGTAGATGTTTTAGGTGTAAACTGTTCGGAATCACCCAACATTGTATTGGAAGTTGTCAAACGCATGAAACCTTTTGCATCTGTGCCCCTACTGGCACAGGCCAACAAAGGACTGCCGCAACTCATAAACGGCAAAGTGGTATATAACTATACCGATGAAATGTTTTCAGAATGGTGCGGAAAATTTATAGAAGCAGGTGCAAACATAGTTGGCGGATGTTGCGGAACTTCACCATCCACTATTAAAATTGTAGCAGACACATATAAAAACAAGCCGTCAAAAGGAGTATCAACCATAAACGGCACATATATCTGTTCTTCAACACAACTTGTAAAATTAGACAAAGGTGTAATTTGCGGAGAAAGGCTGAACCCAACCGGTAAGAAGAAGTTAAAACAGGCTCTTACAGAAGAGAACTATTCATATCTGCAACAAGAGGCTTTAGCTCAAAAAGAGAGCGGAGCCGACTTCCTGGACTTGAATGTAGGTATTCCCAATTGCAACGAAACCGCACTACTTTGCAATGCTGTAAAAAAGATACAGGAAGTTTGTGATTTACCTCTTCAACTTGACAGTTCTAACAGCAATGCTTTAAAAGAGGCTATCAGATTATACAACGGAGTTCCTATGATCAATTCCGTAAATGGCGATGCCGATAGCATGAACGCCCTACTCCCTCTTATTGCAAGATTCAATACACCGGTTGTAGCACTACCGCTAAATGAGAACGGCATTCCGGAAAGTGCAGAAGGCAGAGTAGCCATTGCAAAAAACATTATCTGCGAAGCAGAAAGACTTGGCATCGATAAAAGATTATTGGTGTTCGATGGTCTTGTTATGGCTGTATCGTCAAATCAGCAGTACGGAAGAATTACTTTAGATACCCTTTCTGCACTGCACAATATGGGTTTCCTAACCACAATAGGATTATCAAACGTATCGTTCGGACTGCCTGAAAGAGCATATCTAAACCGTACATTCTTAGCTTTGGCATTAGAAAATGGTCTTGATATACCTATTATGAACCCATTGGATAAAGACACAATGGAGGTGGTAAAATCATATATGGTTCTTACCGGAAAAGATGACAAATGCCAGAACTATATAGATTTCAACACCATAAAAGAGGATACCGATAATAACGAAACTTCACTTTTTGATGCCATTGTAAATGGACTTAAAGAACATATTTCTGCCGGTATTGAAAAAGAACTCACTTTAAATGATAGTGACCACATAATAAACAACATACTTATTCCTGCATTGCAAGAGGTAGGCAACAGATTTGAAACAAATAGAATATTTATGCCTCAGCTGATACGTTCTGCAGAAGCCGCAAAACGCGCTTTCGATATTCTTGCAGCAGAAAAGAGCAGTAAAAGTTCAACAGAAATTCAGGACAAAGCGCCAGTTATTATAGCAACAGTAAAAGGCGATGTTCACGATATAGGCAAGAACATTGTTAAGGTGGTACTTGAAAGCTATGGTTACCCGGTAAAGGATTTAGGCAAGAACGTTTCCAAAGAGGATATTTACAACACTTATTTGGAAACAGGGGCTTTGGCTATAGGGTTAAGCGCATTGATGACTACCACTGTAGATTCCATGCGTGAAACCATAGAATATTTGCATCAGAATAATGTACCTTGCCCAATTATAGTAGGTGGTGCAGTACTTACACAGGATATTGCCACAGACATAAAGGCAGATTATTATGCAAAAGATGCTCTGACTGCCGCAAACATACTGAATGAACTTACTTAAAAATAATTAAGAAAAAAAGAGTATATTAATTTTGCTGTTTGAAAGCAAAGCAGTACTTTTGCAACCGATTTAGTCCGCAGGGGTCGAAAAAGAGTTGACAGAGGTTAGTTAACCACCTCACGGAGAAACGAATAAAGCGAATAAAAAAAATGTACGTAATCGCAGAGATTCAGGGACAGCAGTTCAAAATTGAACAGGGTAAGAAGCTGTTCGTGCACCACATCCAGAATGCAGAAAACGGTGCAACAGTAGAGTTCGGTAAAATTCTTCTTGCAGACAAAGATGGCCAGATTGTTATTGGCACTCCAACCATCGAAGGTGCAAAAGTAGTTTGTGAAGTAAAGAGCGCTCTTGTAAAGGGTGATAAGGTTCTTGTATTCCACAAAAGACGTAGAAAAGGCTATCGTAAATTGAATGGTCATCGCCAGCAGTTTACAGAGTTGTTTGTTAAAGAAGTTATAGCATAACCCTAAAAAAACGAAGAAGATATGGCACATAAAAAAGGTGTAGGTAGTTCTAAGAACGGACGTGAGTCAGCTAGTAAGCGTCTCGGCGTTAAAATTTGGGGCGGACAGTTTGCTAAAGCAGGCAACATTATAGTACGTCAGCGTGGTACATCACATCATCCTGGTGACAACATAGGTATGGGTAAAGATCATACTCTGTTTGCACTTGTTGATGGAACAGTACAGTTCAAAAAAGGACGCAACGACAAGAGTTATGTTTCAGTTATTCCATTAGAAAAAGCTGAAGCCTAAAAACGAACAATACAAAAAGGCTCACTATCATTGTGAGCCTTTTTTATCTTTAATATAATCGGTAAGAACAATGCTCACAATAAAACAGATAACAGAACAGACTGAATTAGTATTGAAAGGTCTGAAGAAGAAGCATTTTTCAAATGCTGAAGAGGTTATAAACAAAATTATAGAACTGAACAATATCCGTAAAAAGTCACAGGCTCAGTTAGATAACAATCTGGCTGAAAGCAAAAAACTTGCAGCAGGTATAGGCCAGTTAATGAAAGCCGGTCAGGCAGAAGAAGCAGAAAAAATCAAAGCTCAGGTTGCTATACTTAAAGAGACAAACAAGGAACTTGAATCTGCTATGACCAATGCTGAAAATGAAATACAAGCACTTCTTTACACTGTTCCAAACATTCCTTACGATGACGTTCCGGAAGGTAAGACAGCTGAAGACAATGTTATAGCAAAACAGGTAGAAAATATCCCTACCCTTCCAGACGATGTTCTTCCACACTGGGAATTGGCACGTAAATACAACCTGATAGATTGGGAATTAGGTGTTAAAATAACAGGCGCAGGTTTCCCTGTATATATTGGCAAAGGTGCACGTCTGCAGAGAGCATTGATAGACTTCTTCCTGGACGAAGCCACTAAAGCCGGATATACAGAGATTATGCCTCCTACTGTTGTTAATCAGGATTCAGGCTACGGCACAGGTCAGTTACCCGACAAAGAGGGACAGATGTACCACTGCCAGTTGGACGATTTATATCTTATTCCAACAGCCGAAGTTCCTGTTACAAACATTTACAGAGACGTAATTCTGGACGAAAAACAATTACCTATCAAGAATTGTGCATACACACAGTGTTTCCGTCGCGAAGCAGGTTCATACGGTAAGGATGTTCGCGGTTTGAACCGTCTGCACGAATTCTCAAAAGTTGAGATAGTACGCATAGATACTCCACAACACAGTAAAGAGAGCCATAAAGAGATGTTGGCGCATGTAGAAGGACTTCTCCAAAAGTTGGAACTCCCATACAGAATCCTACATCTTTGCGGTGGCGATATGAGCTT
>CALFTK010000010.1 GCA_937916465.1 uncultured Bacteroidales bacterium | reverse complement strand
TGAGCACGACCTACACTGTCTGTTACCAAATTAGGATTCCAGTATAGTGTGCGGCAGTTGGATATATGCCAAAATCATACTACTTTTGCAATAACTGACGTCAGAATACTAACAACCAACAGAATATGGAGAAGAATTTTACTATTGCTTTGGCATTTGTTTTGATGCTATGCTCTTGTCAACACGCAGAAGAACAAACCACACTTGTTGAATACATTAATGACAAAGATTTCCCGACAGATATAACAAGCAGTTATACCATTGTCAATCTGAAAGATGATATAATTGAGGGCCTAATAAATGACATAAAAATTACAAAGATAATGACAGATGATAATCTGATTTTTATTTCACACGAACCTAATGATAATGAAAGCTCAGAAATTATATCTGTCTTTGATTTTGATGGAAACTATCTATACAATATTGGGTATAAAGGAAGAGCCTCATACGAATATCTTAGAATAAAAGATTGGTACATCAATATTAAAGAGAATGAAGTATTAATATTCGATACTTCTAAAGGTAGAATACTAATATATTCTTATGATGGAAAATACAAATCATCCATATCTTTAAAAGAAAAGTATTATTATGGAAATGGTATTACGTATAATGGAGGTCATCTATATGTAAAATCCTCTATTCCGAATGGCTTTGCCGATAATATTGCATCACTGAAAAACGACGGAACATACATAGAACTCTATCCAAAGAGAGAAATTAATTCTGAAGAATTTGATTTTGCCCCAATTAAACAATATACCAGTCCGGAAAATGACACCATTTATTACATTAGACCGATAGATGATAACCTTTATAAGATAATTAATAGTAAAGTAATTACTTCACAAACTTTGGATTTCATCAACTCTCCTTTGAATAAAAAATCAAAACTGTCAATCACAAGTTACTCAGATTACGTAATGCTAACTCCTGTCTGTTGTTACGATACAGAAAAATACTATATTGTTGTAACCATAATGGATGGTACATTTGTTTTATCAAAGCAGACTATGAAATGGTCCTGCTACAATGGCTATAATGCAACACATAGCATTTTGTCATCTATACTTCATTTTTATGGGGTTACCGGTAACATGCTTATAGGTAAAGTAAGTAAATCACACGCATTGTTTGAATTAAAATACAATAAACAGCTATCAGATAGAGAAAGAGAAGAATATGACCTAATAACTAAAACAGAAAATGTTTCTTTAATATTCTGCAATCTAAAATAATGTTCTATTTTTTCGTTATTGTATTCTTAAATCCTCTGCAGTAGTGATTTTGAAGTCTATATGGATGACGTAATGATAAGGTCAGGAAATATAGACAAAATCCTTAAATATTATAAGATTTGCGGAATAAACTCCTTAAATATTATAAGATTTGCGGAATAGCACTGGTTCAAAAATGAAAAAAGAGGCAATTCAAACTATCTAAATTTAAACCACCTCTTTAATTATATATCTATTCTATTTAATCCAATTCCTGATCCGGTTCGTAACCACCCAATTCGCGAATTTTGTTTTTAAGCATTGCAAACTGTTGGAACAGGTCGTGAACAGGTCGTTCATCATCGTAGGTCATTGGTTTCTTTACATAGAACGAAAGCCAATGCTGTACGCCACTCATACCTGCACGCAAAGCCACATCGGCAAACAACATCAAGTCTAAACATATTGGTGCTGCAAGTATAGAATCTTTGCATAGGAAATTTACCTTTATTTGCATAGGATAGTTCATCCAACCAAATATGTCTATGTTATCCCAACTCTCTTTATCGTCTTTACGTGTTGGATAGTAGTTAATTTTTACCTTATGATATATGTTGCTGTATAGTTCCGGATACTCTTCTTCTTCAAGTATCCACTCTACAGGCGATGATTTGCTTATGCGCTTGGTTTCAAAGTTCATAGGATTGTCTGTTACCTGACCATCTCTATTGCCTAAGATATTTGTAGAGAACCATCCTTCTACACCCAGCAGACGGGTTTTAAATGTAGGAGCAAGCGCACTCTTCATCATGGTCTGACCGCTCTTGAAGTCTTTACCTATAATAGGCAGATTATTCTTTTGTGCCAATTCAAACATTGCAGGTATATCTACGCATAGATTTGGAGCACCCATAATAAACGGACAGCCCTCCATCATTGCTGCGTATGCATATATCATACTTGGTGGCAGGTTCATCTTATCGTCAGCTTTCATTGCTGCTTCAAAAGTGGCTAATGAACCATGAACAGCATCATTACGAGGTATATAATATTCTGTGCTTGCTATCCAGAATACTATCACTCTGTCACAACTGTTTTCCTGCTTAAAGTTTCTGATGTCTTCACGCAATGCCTGCGCCCAGTTCCAACGGGTGTCTTCAGGTTTTGCCCAAACAGGATCCGGAACACGACCGAATTCAGGATTCAGCAGATTGTCGGCATAGAAAGGGTCATAACAGGCTTTCATTGGCTTGATAGCCTCTAATTCTTCACGTACAGGTTCTATATCTTCTCTCTTTAGTACCTGACAATAGAGGGCACTTTCGTAAGCATTATCGGTAAAGATATCCCATGCACCAAAAACAACGTCGTTTAAATCTGTCATAGGGATTATTTCACCTACGCTAAGATATTGTTTGTCTGCACCACGACCTACACGCATCTTTCCTATCTGGCTGAATGCGCCTATAGGCTTTGCCAGTCCTTTACGGGCCATAAGTGTTCCTACTATCAGGGTAGAAGCTACTCCACCCAATCCAATACACAACACTCCTAATTTACCTTCTGCAGGTTTTACTTGAATATCTTTCTTCATTGCAAGCTGTTTTTTTGCAAATGTAATCCAAATTTTACTTCGTTATTCTCTTTTCACTAAAAAAAGGTGCTCCACATTAAGCTGCGGTTACTGCTTTTCTCTGTTTATCTGCATAAACCGAGAATGCCAAAATAACTATGAAACAGATTAATGGCACTATGTAAGATATGTTTACTCCAAATTTATCAGAAACCATACCCTGAACAGGTGTAATTACTGCGCCACCAAATATTGCCATAATAAGACCACTGGCACCTATCTTGGTGTCGTTGCCCACATCTTCCAATGCTATACCGTATATGGTTGGGAACATCAATGACATAAATACAGATATTACTATAAGTGCTATTATAGGCAGCCATCCCATTCCACTGGTGAATATTACCAATATGGTAGCTATCAAAGCACCCCAGGAAGCCCACTTCATCAGTCTGGATGGAGCAAAATACTTCATAAGCCATGTAAAGATGAAACGTGATATACAGAAACAGATTATTGCTATCAGGTATATATTTGAAGCGTCTTTTTCTAAAACATTGAGTTCCTGCATTACATAACGTATGGTAAATGACCAAACACCTATCTGCGCACCGTTATAGAAGAACTGTGCAATAACTCCAAACAGATATTTCTTGTTCTTAAACAGACGGCCAAAGGTCTCTTTAAGTGCTATATTCTTATCGGTATCGCCACCCTTAGGCATATTTGCAAAGAGCATAAGCACAAGTATGCCCAAAAGCACAAAGCCAAGTGTCATATATGTACCTGTAACTGCGCCCAGTTCATGCGCTTGTATGGCTTCAAGTTCCTGTTCAGTCATTGCTGCGCGTGCTGCTTCTGTAGCACTGTTCAATTCTGAAAGAATAAAGAACTGACTAAGCAGAATACCTGTTATGGAACCTATTGGGTTAAATGCCTGTGCTACGTTAAGTCGGCGTGTTGCTGTTTGCGGAGAACCCATAGTAAGTATATATGGGTTTGCAGTGGTCTCCAAAATGGAGCAACCACCTGCCAATATGTATATGGCTACCAAATAGAATGCATACGATGCTGTTTTTGCTGCAGGGAAAAACAATATTGCACCTGCTGCATAAAGTCCAAGACCCAATATCACACCAGATTTGTAGGAATATTTCTTAATGTATAGTGCTGCAGGAAGTGCAAAACAGAAATAACTGCCATAGAAAGCAAACTGAATAAGTGTTGTCTGAGTATCAGACATACTCATTATGCGTTTGAATGCACTAAGCAGAGTATCTGTCATATTATTTGCTATACCCCAAAGAAGGAATAGGATACTTACCAAAATAAATGGCACTAAATAATTTACGCCATTATATTTAAACAAGGATTCTTTTTGTTTCATATTGCATTAATTGTTAGTTAATAATCTAATAAGGTTAGTTATTGAAATCTACTACTATTCTGAACACCTTTCCGGGGTTTTCCATCCATTTCTGCATAGCCTGTTCCGCCTGTTGCGGCTTAACTACCGACGTTATAAATGGTTGTGCAGTCTTGCTGTTCTCTTTCATCCAGTTTATCACTGCACGAAAATCTTCAGGCATAGCATTACGCGATCCGCGTATTGTTAGTTCTTTTTGGACAAATAGTTTTGTTTGGAATTCAATTTCTGTTTTTGCATATCCTATAAATACTACACGTCCGGAAAAGGCTATCTCATCTATTGCACATCTATATGTAACCGGACTTCCAACAGCTTCTATGCAGACCGACGGACCAAATCCATCTGTTATATCCATCAGACGGCTATGAATATCTTCGGTTTTACTGTTTATAGTATGTTTTGCACCTATACTCTTTGCCAATTCAAGTTTCTCATCATCTACATCCACAGCTATAACTGTTGAACCTCGTAGGGCAGCCCTTACTATAGCTCCCATTCCTATCATTCCGCAACCTATTACCATTACGGTATCAATGTCTGTAACTTCTGCACGATTCACTGCATGAAAGCCTACACTCATTGGTTCTATCAATGCACTCTGCAAAGGCGATATAGTTGCTGCAGGAATGATTTTTTGCCATGGCACAGCCAGATAGTCCTGCATGGCACCATTACGCTGCACACCTAATGTCTGATTGTCTTTACATGCGTTTGGGTGACCTGAAAGACAGGCTGAACACTGACCGCAATTGGTATATGGATTTACTGTGACTACCATACCGGGTTTTATATTATCAGGCACTCCTTCTGCTACTGCTTCTATGGTTGCGCCTATTTCGTGTCCGGGTATTACGGGCATCTTTACCATTGGGTTCATACCACGATATGTGTTCAAATCGCTTCCGCAAAAGCCTACATAGTTTATCCTTATCAATACCTGCCCATATTGTAATTCAGGTTTTTCTACATCTACTACTGTCATCTGCCCAGCAGCAGGAATTTGAATAGCTCTCATATTGTTTTGTTATTATTCGCTCATATTTTTAATGTATGGTAGTTCCACAGGATTTGTAAATCCGTAGAATGCCATAGCGTTTTCTCCTAAAAACAGACTCTTCTCTTTTTCTGTCAGTTCTTTGCTCTTTGTTACAAAATCGTATGACATTTTGTAGGTGATTGCTGTTATGGTTCTGGGATAATCAGAACCCCACATCAGTTTCTCCATACCTACTGTATAGGCAGCCTCTTTTATTGCTTTTATGGCCGATGGGAACGGATAGAATTCATCATTGAACAGCCATGTTATACCACCCGATTCTATCATTACGTTTTTATGGCGTGCCAATTTTATCTGCTCCAGCCATCCTTGGCGTGTTACCATTCCAAAATGGCCTATGGCTATCTTTAAACCTGGGCACTCTTGCACAATCTCTTCCATTTCTGCCACCTGCTCATCGCCATCAGCTAAATCTATGGATAAAATGGCATTTTTCTGTTCCATTAGATGAAACATCTGCATCATTTCGTCTGATGTAAGCATTACCCTGCCCTCTTTTAGAAGCAGCCTTTGAGCCGGTATTTTTATGGCACGAAAACCATTCTCCAACAGTTCTTGCGCTTGCGGCAGGAATCCCGGTTTACGAAATTCACACATTCCGCACACAAAAAAGCGATTTGGATATTTCTGTACTACTTCTGCAAGATAACTGTTCTGAATACCGTCTATAAATTCCTGGGTTATAACTGCTGCCGATACCTGTGCATAATCCATATTTGAAAGGAAAACTTCTGCACTGTTTTTGCCATCTATCATAAACGGGGGTACCATTTGGCGTACTTCGCCCATAAAGAGCGAGCGTCCGTTTTCCATTGTGCGAATGGGCATTCCATCTACCACAGTGTCCTGTTTAAGCCACAGGTGGGCATGTGCATCTATTATCATGAGTTTTTCCAGCTTACTCTGAACTGATTGCCTATTATTTCACGCACTTTCTCTACCAACTGCATATCTATTGGTTCCATAGCCCACTCTACATTGCGTTTTACGTTCTGCGGATTTGCACTGCTGAATAGTGTAGATGCTATGCGTGGGTTCTGTATGGAATACTGTATAGCCAGTTTTTCAATTGGATAGCCCTGTTCTGTACAGAACGCTGCGGCTTGGCTACATGCCTCTACAAGTGGTTTGGGTGCAGGATGCCAGTCCGGTATTCCGCGTTGTGAGAGTAGTCCCATAGATAGTGGCGATGCGTTTATTACACCTATGCCTCTCTCTTCAAAGAAATCCAGAAAATCGGTCAGTTTATCATCGTTCAAACAGTTGTGGCAGAAGTTCAGAATAGAATCTATACTACCCTCTTCTACGTTTTCTACTACCCATTTCAGATTCTCTAACTGAAGGTCTGTTATGCCTACGTAGCTTACCAATCCTTTTTCGCGCAGTTCTACGAGTGCCGGAACTGTCTCTTTCGCCACCTGTTCCAGATTGGCAAACTCTATATCGTGTACGTTGATAAGGTCTATATGTTCTACGTTAAGTCGCTCCATACTTTCATAAACACTCTCTACTGCACGTTTGGCAGAATAATCCCAAGTGTTTACTCCATCTTTTCCGTATCTGCCTACCTTTGTTGACAGATAGTATTTGTTACGCGGTATCTGTTTCAGCGCTTTACCTAAAACTGTTTCTGCTTTATAATGTCCATAATAAGGCGATACATCTATGAAATTCATTCCACAATCTATGGCCATAAACACTGCTTCAATAGCCTCTTGTTCTTTAATGGAATGAAACACGCCACCTAATGACGATGCACCAAAACTGAGTGCCGACACTTCCATTGCGGTTTTTCCTATTCTTCTGTATTGCATAATTTTAATGGTTCTAATTAGGTTAAGATTTGTAAAAGTAGTAAAAACCTATATTAGTTTCTACATTTTCTATAAAAAAATTCATATATCCTGCGAGTAATGTATTCACTTCCCAAATTATGATTATGTCCCGGCAGGTAAAGTTGTTCAAACTGTTTGTTGTGCTTAACAAGTTCAGATACAACTTGAAGCGTGGATGCGGGATCCACATTATCATCAAGTTCTCCATTTATCAACAACAAATCACCTTGCAGTTTATGGGCATTATCCACATTCGATGATTCTCCGTACCACGGTCCTATAGGATAGCCCATCCACTGTTCATTCCACCATATTTTATCCATTCTGTTATCGTGACAACCACATAGCGCTACTGCTACCTTATAAAATTCAGGATAAAAGAGCAGTGCTCCCATTGCGCTCTGACCTCCAGCCGAATAACCGTAAATTCCCACCTTGTCTATATCCATTTCAGGATAAACTGATGCTGCCGCCTTCATCCATAAAATTCTATCGGGAAAACCTGCATCTTTCAGGTTGCGCCAACATACATCCTGAAACTCTTTTGAACGGTTATCTGTACCCATTCCATCTATATAGACCACTATAAAGCCCATCTCTTTAAGACGATCAAAGCGGTTTCTGATTACAAAGTTTTTATCTACAAACGAATCGTGCGGCCCAGCATAAATATACTCTATAACGGGATATTTCTTTGTAGGGTCAAAATTAGAAGGACGATGTATTGTACCCCATATATCTGTTTTTCCATCTCTACCCTTTGCTACAAATACTTCGGGCAGTGTGTAACCTGTTTCCAACAATCTATCTAATTTGGCTGTTTGCAATGGCAGTACTACCTTTCCGCTACCACTCTCTTTAAGAACCGCAACCGGCGCCATATCGGGTCTTGAATAGTTATCTACAAAATAGCTATAGTTTCCATTAAAATAGACCGTATGATGTCCGTTTTCCGGAGTTAAATCCGTTACTTTTCCCGTAGCTATTTCTACCTTTATAAGATGTTTGTTATATGGATCTTCGCCTTGAGGTTTACCCTTTTTCCCTGCAGCCGACACTGTTCCTGGAGCTACATTTCCGCGTTCTTCTTTGGCCTTCAATCCATTTGCATAGCATAGTATTATGCCCTGTTCTTCATCTAAATGAAGTATCTCCCTGACATTCCATTTACCCTTTGTTATCTGCTTAACATTACCGGTTGCTATATCTACTGTATAGAGATGACGCCAGTTATCACGTTCTGATGTAAATAGCAGTGTATTTCCACCGTCTAAATAACGAGTTACAATGTCGTTATAATATATAAAGGTGTTGCTCTGTTCATCTACCAATGCCCTGTATTCACCTGTTTCAGTGTTTATAGCCACTATCTGATATACCTGATGTCCACGTTGATTATAGTGGAAGATGGCATACTTGGAATCAGGACTCCACGCACTGAAATACAGACTGTACTGATTATTGAATGACGATGCATCAAACGGTATCTGTTGTTTTGTTTCCACATTGAACAGAACAGGTATATTCTGAGCAAGCGCATCACCCGGTTTTGCATAGTCTATCCATCTATAATTTGGCTGAGTTTGATTTGTGGGTCTGCTTTCTGCCAATAATATCTGGCGAGTATCAACTTCATACTGTTTCATGGCAAAAATGGTTCGTGAATCGGGCGACCAACGTAGCTGACCGTAACCGGCTCTCTCTGCTCCGTCAAAACTTAGCTGGAACTCTTTATTTGTACCATTCTCCTTAATCCATACGTTGAAATCGCGTATATAGAGTTCCCATTTGCCATCGGGCGATATATTTCTACGCTGCTGCCCGCCCCAATAATTTCCATATCCCTGATTTACATTCGATGCAGGTCTGCCTAATCTGTTTATTGAATCGTTATCTACCTGAACCTGAGTAGCGGCTTTTATATCTACTGCAAAAACCTGTTCTTTATTATCAACTCTTATACTATAGAGAAAACGGTCTGTACCATCCCACACCGGAGCCTGCATATTGTTATCTATATACCTATTATAATAATCGGCAAAAGATGTTTTGTTATACGCTTCTTCAAAACCATCGATTGTGGCAGAAGAGATTGTTACCATTGGCATTAAAGCCATTGCTATAGTTGCTATTCTTTTCATCATTTTACTTCTTCAGTTTGTTAATTTCGCGTAAATATACGAATTTATTTATAAATATACATTTTTCATAGCTATTTATGCTATTTTATGCAGAAATTCATTGAATAAAAATAAAAAATCTCAAAACTAAATACATTTGTTTTATAAAAGTATTATTTTTGCGTAGAGTGTTGAATATATATTTACTAACATAAAATTACAACGCAATGAAAAGACTTAATGGAAACGTTACCATTATAACAGGTGGCGGAAAAGGAATTGGATTCGGACTGGCCGAAGCCTTTGCAGAAGAGGGATCTAATCTTGTTATCACAGGTAGAACAGAATCAAGACTGGTAGCAGCTAAAGAAAAGCTTGAAGAAAAATATGGAATAGAAGTACTTCCTATTGTTGCCGATGGTGCAGATGAAAGCGCAATAAAGAATGTAGTTTCTAAAGCCATTGAAAAATTTGGTAAGATTAACACATTGGTTAACAATGCACAAGTATCAAAATCGGGTCTTCCATTAGTTGAACATTCAAAAGAAGATTTTGATTTGGCTATTTATTCAGGTTTATACGCAGCATTCTTCTATATGCGCGAATGTTTCCCATATCTTAAAGAGAACAAAGGCTCTGTTATCAACTTTGCATCGGGCGCCGGTCTGTTTGGTAAGTTAGGACAGGCTTCATACGCAGCTGCTAAAGAGGGTATCAGAGGTATGTCGCGTGTAGCAGCCGCTGAATGGGGACCTGATGGAGTAAGAGTAAATGTTATCTGTCCGTTGGCTATGACCGAAAGTTTAGAGCAGTGGAGAGAAAACTATCCTGAACTATTCCAGAAGACTATTCAGGGTATTCCATTAGGACATTTTGCCGATCCTAAAAATGACATAGGCAGAGTTTGTGTATTCCTTGCATCGGAAGATGCCGAATATGTAACCGGTGAAACTATTACATTACAAGGCGGTAGCGGTCTAAGACCATAAACTATAATGATTATGAAGTTCAGAATCTTTACACTTTTATCAATCTTACTGATTGCAATGCCTTTTCAGGCTAAAAGGCCTGATTCAAAGTTCTTTATATACCTTTGCATAGGTCAGTCCAATATGGAAGCCGGAGCGCGTCCTGCAGAACAGGATAAGAATTTCAATGACCCTCGTTTCCAGTTTGTAGCTGCCGTAGATATGCCAAGATATGAGCGAGAGATGGGTAACTGGTACACTGCTGTACCACCTATATGCCGTCAGGAAAACAACATGGGACCTGTAGATTTCTTTGGAAGAAAGATGATTGAAAACCTGCCTAAAAAGTATAAAGTGGGTGTGATAAATGTCTCTGTTGCAGGTGCTAAAATAGAACTTTGGGATAAAGACGGATACAAAGAATATATAGATAATGAACGAGATTGGATGAAGAATATCGTCAATCAGTACGATGGTAATCCATATCAACGTCTTGTAGATATGGCAAAGATAGCTCAGCAAGATGGTGTTATTAAGGGGCTGCTTATACATCAGGGAGAATCGAATGCAGATGACCCTGAATGGCCGAACAAGGTTAAAAAGATCTACAACGATTTAGTACAGGACCTTAATCTTGACCCGGATGAATTCTACCTGTTGGCAGGCGAACTAAAGAGTGCAGAACAGGGAGGTGCTTGTGCAAGTTTCAATGACAAGATACTTCCCAACCTTCCAAAGGTATTGCCCAATGCTTACATTATATCATCAAAAGATTGTGAAAGTACTGGCGATGCTTTCCATTTCAACACAGAAGGTATGCGACTATTAGGTTACAGATACGCAGAAAAGATGCTTGAACTTCAAGGCTTTAAAAAGTAACTTCAACCGTACATGACATGACCCCCGAAAGTTAGACAAAAAACTTTCGGGGTTTTTTCTACTTTTTTATTGGCTCAGTGTGTATAGTTAAGTTAATACCTTCACCAAATCGCTGTTTAAGTTTTTGTTCTACATGCGTGGTTATCTGGTGAGCCTGCATTAAAGACATATCGCCATCCATACGGATATGTACCTCTATTGATAGGCTGTTACCCATTCTTCTGGTCCTTAAATGATGTGGCGATTCCACTCCATCTACTGATAGAATAATTTCCTCCATCTCTTTTTCCAATGAATCGGGTAAAGAATGTTCCAAGAGTTCGTCCATACTGGTCTTCAAAATCTCTATTGCCACTTTTATTATAAAGAGACTGACAACTACTGCAGCAATAGGGTCCAATACATGCCATTTGGTACCTCCTATTATTGCGCCACCTATACCTACTAATGTTCCTACTGATGATAACGCATCACTTCTATGATGCCAAGCATTAGCTACAACTACTTGTGCATCCAGCCGTTTCCCTTTTGCAATAGTATATCTGTATATAATCTCCTTAACTGCAATTGACACAGCTGCTGCTAACAATGCTATCTTTCCCGGAGCAGGCAACGTTTCACCTTTCTGTACCGATATCACATCCGATACTCCATCTACCAGAATACCACCACCAACACATACTAACACTATTCCAATTATTGCAGTTGCCAATGTTTCGAATTTTCCGTGACCATAATCGTGCGAACTATCCGCCGGCATTGCCGATATTCTAACAAATATTATCACAATAATATCGGTCACAAAATCGGAAAGGGAATGTACCGCATCTGCTATCATTGCAGCACTATGTCCCACTATGCCCGCAACGAATTTAAATATCAACAGCACAAAATTGGCCATAGTACCAACTATAGTCACTTTAAATATTTCTCTCTCCCTACTATTCTTTCCCATTTATCTAACCTTCAAAACCATCCTACTAAAAACTACTGCAATTATAACTATTAAACTTCAAATCCCCACCATCCACCACACAAACATTAACAAAAAGCCACCCTGCTTCAAACGCTCATCATCCATAGCAAACCCCTTTTGGATATACTCGTGAAGTCGTTGGGTTGCCCAACGGCGAAAACGGGTAGCCACCTGCGACTGCACTCCATAACCTATCATAAAATATAGAAAAAGCACGGTTTTTACATATTATATGATAGGTTGAGCAAATTTCTACTTCTCTTTAAGTTTCTTGATTTCTCTATCAAAATCACTTTCGAGTAAATCCATTTCTCGCTTGCGGTATATCTCAAACTCCTTTTCGGCTTTGGCTATTGCCTGTTGGTGCGAAACATTGCCATTACCAATGAGTACTTTGCGCTTATGTGCGATGATTTGATCATCAAGAGCCTCTATCCAATCTTTCATTGTCATTGGATTCATTTCCAACGCCTGGAACTCTGCAAAATCCAAGAATCCTGAAACAAGAAGGTTCAAGCGTTGCAATTCAATCTCTGAAAGATAGTTCTTTGCAATCTTTACATCGTCTTTGGTAACATAATTGCCTTTGAAGTTTGTCATACCCACAAACGGCTTTTCATTATCCACGCGATTGTAGATAACCTCAGCAGCGGTATTCTCGTGAACAGCATAGTGCAACTTGTTCTGCACCGTAGCAAAGAACATCTTTGTCATTTCACTACGGGGGTCATAGTCTGTTGCTGTGGCATAAATATCTGTTACCTGCTGATAGAAATTACGCTCACTGCTACGGATATCCCTTATGCGCTGTAACAACTCGCGGAAGTAGCGGTTGCCACCCTGCTTCAAACGCTCATCATCCATAGCAAACCCCTTTTGGATATACTCGTGAAGTCGTTGGGTTGCCCAACGGCGAAAACGGGTAGCCACCTGCGACTGCACACGATAACCTAAAGCGATAACCATATCGAGGTTGTAATGTACAATATTACGCTGCACTTGACGATTGCCCTCTTGACGAACTAACAAGAAATCCTTGTGAGTTGAATCATTCAGCTCGCCATCGGCATATATGTTTTTAATATGCAAAGCAATATTTTGCTGTGTTGTCTGATATATCTCAGCTAATTGATTCTGCGTCAACCACAAATCCTCATCTGCAAATCGCACCGATACACGAGTAATCTCGTTATCGTCTTGGTATAATATTATCTTATTTTCTTCTTTCATCTTCGTCTAAACCTCTATTAGTTATTTTTCAAATGCTCTATCAACTCTACCCCCTTTGTAGTCAATTGATATTTCTGATTCCTGCTGTTAGGTTTGTCTGGCATAGTCTGCTCTATGATACCAGCCTCCAAAAGTGAACGAATGTATTTTCTCCTAAATTTAGTTCTATCGGAAAGACCCATAAATGCTAGCATTTCACCAAAAGAGCGTGCTTCAGAACAGAATACAATCAGTTTATCAAGGTTTTCAATATTAGGTACTGACTGGGTGCCGACTGGGTGCCGACTGGGTGCCGACTGGGTGCCATCTTGTACACTTATAGGCAAAGTTATACGGATAAAGTTGTCCGTAAACTTAAAACAATCTTCACCGTATGCGCGCAAAATACGCGGAATACCAGAACCTAACGATTCAACCAGTTCCACATCGCGGTAGATACGCATCAGCTCCTTGTTGCGTGGAATGGATATACCATTGAAGAACTCCTCTCCTTAATTTGGCGACCAGTTAAATCATCTTTTATTGCCTCAATAAACAACTCCACAGCCAACGATTGTTCTTGGCTTTGAGATTGGCTATTAGAATTATTAATTGTCGTTATGACATTGATAGCATCTTTCCCTTTTCCCTTCTTCTCGGTAATCTGCGTTGTGCGATTATCTGGTATTACGGTTGGCAGTGCGGCAAAAGCCTCTAATATGGCAAGAAGACGTTTTTGCTGTTCTGGACCTAACTCCTCTTTACTTATGGAATCAAACTCATTAACATCCTTATCATTAGGATACATAATTCCTATAAATCTTTTTGTAGTAGCCAACCACTTCTGGTATGACTCAGAATCATCATAATAATAGTAAGAGAATCCCCAACAACCAGGTGGGTCCGGTTTGTATTTCAATTGTGCGATTCTATCTTTTTGCTCTTGAATCAATGATTCTAATGTTATTTCGCTCATATCGTCTCGGACTTATTAATACTTACTTCGTGAATCTATTGTATGCACCTTGTGCATATTCTTCTTTATCATTCGCTTTTGCCAATAGCTCAAAACGAAGATTGTTAAGTACTGAATATTTCTCAATCAATGGCTTAAACTTATCTCGCCCTGCTGTTAAACCGCTATAGAACAGTATTACCAACTCATAGTCTGATAACTGACTGCGAACAATACAAGCATAATCATACCTCTCGTTATCTTCTATCAACTCTGTTGAGTCCACATATTTGAAGATTCGATAGAGATGCCTAAAATAATGGTCAAAACGGGTTGTATATGAAATATATGAATAGACTCCATAATCATTAGCTTCTATTGCACGCTTAATGCCCATATATGAATGATTGCCTGGAATCGAAACAGTTAGATTTAGATACATCTCTCTAAATATTGTTCTCCCATTGTATATCGTATGTTTAACATTATTTTTCAACGGGTTACTAAAATCCATCACACGCTCTACTTCGTCATATGACAAATTTGCAACTATCTCTTGTTGTAACGACAACATATTGAAGAAAGTGTTCTCGAAGCGTTGGCGTTTCATTGTTTTGTTCTGCTCTTCAAACTCTTCACGCTGTCCTTTTAGCTCCTCTCTGGTTTGTGCCAATTCTTCTCGTTGTAATTTGAGTTCCTCTTTTTGATATAGTAGTGTAACTATTAAACCCGCAAATGCTAAGCCTGAAAATAGAAGAGGAATATTTGAAGATGCTGCGGGTATTTCTAAATTCAAGAGTAGAAAGGTTGAAGCAGAGCGTAAACTTGAAAGAACAAGA
>CALFTK010000009.1 GCA_937916465.1 uncultured Bacteroidales bacterium | reverse complement strand
TGCTGAATACATATTTGTTGCTAAAGAATAATCCGGAGATACAACAGAAATATGCGGATCAATTTAACTATATACTTGTTGATGAGTATCAAGATACAAATCATGCTCAGCACAGCATAGTTTGGTTGCTCACCCGAGGTGGTGCGCGTCTATGCGTAGTAGGCGATGATGCTCAAAGTATCTACTCTTTCCGCGGTGCCAATATCCACAATATGCTTAGTTTTGAAAAACTTTATCCGGATTCAAAACTCTTTAAGTTGGAACAGAACTATCGTTCTACGCAAACTATAGTGGATGCGGCAGGCAGTCTTATTGCAAAGAACCATTCCCAGATTAGAAAGAATGTCTTTTCAGAAAACGAAAAGGGCAATAAGATAGAACTTACCAGGGCTCATTCCGATTTGGAGGAGGCTACAATGGTGGTTAATAAGTTGTTGGATTTGCATACATATCACAATGTAGATTGGAATGAAACTGCAATTCTTTATAGAACAAACGGACAGTCCAGAGTATTGGAAGAGACCTTTAGAAAAAGTGGATTGCCATATAGAATTTATGGCTCTTTATCGTTCTATCAAAGAAAGGAGATAAAAGATACACTGGCATATCTGCGAGTTATTGTAAATCCCAGTGATGAAGAATCTATAAAACGAATTATCAACTTCCCAAAACGTGGAATAGGCGATACTACTATAAATAAGTTGAAGGAAGCAGCATTGGAATACGATGTAACTTTATGGGATGTTATACGTAATCCTACAGACTACGGTGTTGCTGTAAATAGTGGAACGCAGAAGAAACTATACGATTTTTCTACTTTGTTGCGTAGCTTGATGACCGGTGTCTCTACCAGCGATGCATATACCATAGCCAAAAGAGTGTATGAAGAGAGTGGTCTTACGGCAGAACTAAATGCTGACAAAACTCCGGAAGGAATGGCTCGCAAAGAGAACGTGGAGGAACTGATGTCCGGTATTCAATTGTTTTGTAAGGATAGGATAGAGGAGGGTAGTAATGAAATATTCCTTTCAGATTATCTGGGCTCTGTTTCGTTAATGACCGATCAAGACAAAGAAGATGATGCCGAGGTTTCTAAAGTAACAATGATGACTATCCACGCATCAAAAGGACTTGAATTTAAGGCAGTAATGATAGTAGGATTAGAAGAGACTCTATTCCCCAGTGATATGTCATCAAGCGAACATGAACTGGAAGAAGAACGTCGTTTGATGTATGTGGCTATGACCAGAGCAGAAAAATATCTTTATCTGTTTCATTCTACTACAAGATTCAGACATGGTAATATAGAGGCTAATCAACCTAGTAGATTTTTAAGAGATATAGATCCCGTTTATATTAATAAGGTGTCAGAAGAACCTATCTCAAAACCGCATTTTACATCGTCCTCAAATTTCGGATTTTCATCTTTTGAACCATCCGGTAAACCACAATTTAAAAGTACTGCAAATAGTAGCTTTAATAATTCCAGGCAGTTTGCAGAGCGAAGCAAACCTAAACCACTGTTTGAAGAGCGTAAGCCGAAATCCAAATTCCAGGTGGTTACAGAAGAGATGTTGCAAAGTACAGCATCTGTAAAAACGGATAACGATATTCAGGTGGGCTCAATTATTCAACATGACCGTTTTGGCGTAGGTAAAGTGCTGGAGATGGAAGGGATGGGTGGCGATACAAAAGCAACAATACAATTTGTCAATTTTGGTAGAAAAGTACTATTGCTTAAGTTTGCCAAACTTACTCTCCTAAAATAGATTGTGTGTTGTTGAACCCACGCTTTGCATGATTACGCGTAAACCTTATTGATATATATAGATAGTTTTTGTTTAAAAAAACTTGACTTTTATGTCAAGGGTAAGAATTTTATATATATCTTTGCCATATAAAATAAAATTAGAAAATATTATGAGTCACGCTGAATTAGAAATTGTTGAACAGTCTGAACAAGTTAGTTTGTACTCCATAAAATTTAATGGAGAAGACGTAACGGAGTTTGAAAAGTTTTTGCAGACATTTAAAGATAATGCAGAATTAAATGAAGATTTTCAACGTATTGTGTATGCAATCAGTATAATTCTTAATAATGGAGCTTTAGAGCGTTACTTTCGTCCTGAAGGAAAAATTAACGATGGAGTTTGTGCCGTGCCTATAGAGTCTGGAAAATTAAGATTGTATTGTTTGCGAATGTCTGACCAAATTTTAATTGTGGGTAATGGTGGAATAAAGTCCACTCGTACATATAACGAAAATCCTATTTTGAGTGGTTATGTATTAGATTTGCAAAAATTTGAGAAACTTATTCGTACCGGTATAAAAAGAGGAACATTGAGCATAGAAGAAAAAGAAATTATAGGTGTAGAGGGTAAAATATTTGAGATATGAAAACAAATGCTTTATTTCAAAGTTGTCTGGCCGGCGTAACTGAAGATGTGAAAGCTGAAATTGATCTTTCGTTTGCCATAGTAGACAGAATAGATGCCATTCTCAAGGAGAAGGGAATGTCGCATCGTGATTTGGCAGAAGCTTTAGGTAAAAATGAAGCGGAAATTTCTCGATGGATGCGAGGTACGCATAATTTTACCATTAGAACTCTTGCCAAGATTTCAAATGTACTTGAAACACCGATAGTAGGAGTTTTACAGTAGAAAAGTACTGCTACTTAAGTTTGCCAAACTTACTCTCCTAAAATAGATTGTGTGTTGTTGAACCCACG
>CALFTK010000008.1 GCA_937916465.1 uncultured Bacteroidales bacterium | reverse complement strand
CAAACCCGAAAAACTTGATGATGTAAATGTTAGTTTCTATCCAGAAGGTGGTCATATTGTAGCAGGGTTACCTGTAAATGTTGCTTTTAAGGCAACAGATAAGCGTGGCTACAATATAGACGGTATATTGCGAATAGATGGTAATATTGCAGAGGGAAGTGTTGAAGCCGCTACCGAACACGACGGAATGGGCAGTGTTCATATAACACCTACATCGACAAAACCTATCGAAGCAATATTTACATATCAGGGTAAAGAGTATTCAGTTAACTTACCGGAAATAGAGAGACAAGGATATACAATATCAGTAGATAATACATTTAAGAATGATACTCTAACATTGCGTATTTCAAACAATACTGTACACGGTGGTGAAGTATATTATTTAGGTCTTAGTGTAACTTGTCGTGGTAAATTAATATACTATGCCCAACTTGACCTTGAAACTAAGGTGGAAAACTTTGTATATTACATTCCAAAGGTAGGTTGGCCATTAGGTGTATGTAATTTGGTTTTGTTTGATATAAATGGAGAGGTATTGTCTTCGCGTTATGTGTTTAATTATAATAATGATTTTAGACCTACTACAATAAACGTATGTGATTTTAATACAGATTTTCAACCAAATAGCAAAGTTTCTTTTTTATTGCAACTAAAAGATAGAGACGGTATTCCGTTTCGTGACAGAATAGCACTGTCTGTTCGCGACAGTAAAGAATATGGAACAATCTATTCCGATAACTTGTTAACCAATATGCTCCTTTCCTCCGATTTACGTGGATTTATAAAGGACCCTGAATACTATTTTGAATCGGACGATTCCGTTCATCGCCGACATACTGATTTGCTTATGCAAGTCCAGGGTTGGGAACGTTACAATTGGAAGGAGATGAGCGGTGTTTCAGAATTTGCAGAAACCAGACGTATGGAAAAAACTTTGGGCGTAAATGGTTGGATACTGGAAAATCCGCTAATTCCATTGCCCAACGATAAATTTTTAAAAGGGGTAGAAGTCTATTCTACAATAGTACCACCATATAAAAATCTACCGGTGGGGTATGGTAGATATACAACAGATAAAACCGGTTATTTTGGTTTCGATGCAAAAGATTATTATGGTACAGCTAACTTAAACATCAGTATTGTATATAAAAAGCACTTACGACAAAGACGTAATCTTGATTACAAGGCAAAAATACGTTTGGAGCGCTCTATGACACCTACCTTAAGACCAATTTATGGAACTGAAATAATGCTTGGTGAAGGAAGCTCCAATATAAAAGTATTAGAAACAGATACAGATATTAAGGATTTTTCTGTATTGTACGATGAAAACGGCATATTACTTCCCGATGTTGATATAGAGGCTATGCGCGAGTATATAGACTATAACACATTTCAGGCCTTTGATGTAAAAAAAGATGTTGAGATGATTTTAGATCTTGGAAAGTACCCACCTGATTTGTGGGGCTATCTATATGATAAAGGATATACAACATTGGAACTACTTGATTCAGCAGGGACCGGTTTCATTTTGAATAATAAGCCATGCTTTTTATATGTTCACTCAAAGAATAAATATATAGAAGCTGATGATCAACAATTCTACACCAGTAATATCAGTAGAATAGCTAGTGTTAATGTATCAGATTATCCAATGCCAATGAGTGTACTTAGAGATGAAATTCCTCTGTTTTATAAATCTAAAGAGTATTTATTTAATCCTACATCATTAATGAATGCTTATAATCACTATTATTTGATAGATGTTCAAGTTAAAGAACAACATCAACTAAAATCAAATAAGGAAGAACGTAATCTTGGACAAAGAATAACTACATTGGCAGGATATTCATTGCCGGAAGAGTTCTACGCTCCGGAATACCCCGATGGTCCTATCCCCGGTGATGTAGATTACCGCCGCACACTATACTGGAATCCTAATTTGGTAACAGACAGTGTAGGTC
>CALFTK010000007.1 GCA_937916465.1 uncultured Bacteroidales bacterium | reverse complement strand
TAACCAATTAAGTTTAACTCTCCAAAAAGTGACAACCTTTTTCAGTTGAGGTCAATAAAGCACCGATAAACTTGCCGCTAAAGCATTATTTTTACCACTCGTGGCAAAATAAGCGTCAATAAACTTGCCACGAAATAAACTTTTAGTGCACTCGTGGCAAAATAAGCATCAATAAACTTGCCACGAAATAAACTTTTAGTGCACTTGTGGCAAAATAAGCGTCAATAAACTTGCCACGAAATAAACTTTTAGTGCATTTGTGGCAAAATAAACTTGAACAGATATACACTATCTCAAAAACGTGAAGGATATACAAGAGAGGAAATAGCGAAAGAAACTGGTTTTGCTCCTTGGGATCTGGAGATTCAAGGAACAAAAAGGGACAAAGACAATAATTGAATTGGATTATTCAGAATTTGTAGCGTAGTTGAAGTGATAAATCTTCTTTGTGAGAAGAATGGATTTGTTGCTGTAATGAACCTATAGTTTCTCTATCAAAGTATTTTGTTGCTCCAAACTTTGCCATAATGTAAAGCGAATTTGTAAAACTGTACTTTATCTGTGCAGCCAGACGCATACCACTGCCGGACAGAGTTTGGTAGTTAAAACCATAAAGCAGACCTTTTTCGTAGATAGAAACAGAAGAACTATAACTGTCTGTATTAAAATAGTGAAAGGTTATGTTCCCGGATAGTTTTTCCGATGGTTGAACAGAAACAGATTCTGTTAATCCAAAACCATGTTCATAACTGTTTGCAGGAAATGAATAGCAACTGTAATTGAATGTGGATTGGAGTGAACAGATGGTTCCAAAACTCTGTTTCCACTGCAGACTGCTGCGCAATGTCTGTTTATACTGCATAGTACAACTCTCTTTGTGGTCTTGCTGCTTGCTTTTATACTTAACGCTCCATTTTAACGCCATTTCATCGGTATTTTTCCACTCTATTTGCAGTTTAGCATCAACCCCATCCGATGCCAAAGATGCTCTGCTTGTGGGTTTTGGGTGATGAAACTTATCTATATAACCTATCAGTTTCAATTTGCGCCATTTGTATGTAATAGCAGTATATAGTCCCTCTTCGTTAGTGACTGCTCCCTCTGCAAAAGCATTTGCGTGTAACATTCTATACTGCGGGGAATAGAACCTATACAGCATCTGTAAATCAAGATTGTTTGATAGTTTTAAAGATAAAGTATTCAGAGTGGCAAATGCGAAATTACCCGAAAATGATGTCTCTCCGGCAAAATGATATTTGGATCGTCTTATGGAATAGTGTGCTGACACACCCTTATAAACAGTTCCGTATGCAGTAGGCAGAGAACACCTTTCATAGATAGCATTTACTCCTATCACTGTTCCGTTATAATTTCTGGAAATTCCTGCGTAGAGTGTGTTTACAGATACGTTTCTCTTTTTCTGCCATTCTAAAGGGGTACGATGATAGCCATCTGTTTTGAAAGAGGATATTAGCGTATCTGTTTTCAATGTGGCATCTGTTGGGGTGTGTGCCGCCATTACCGATACATTTATCTTTCCTATGGAACGTACCATTGCCACACCGCTGTAATACCCTTGTTCCGATACAGACGAATGTGGTCTGAATCCGGTATTACCCCTGTCAATTGCCGATATTGACATACTCTTTCCCAAACTGAAACCACTGTTTGCCATAAGTCCGTACCCTATATTGGCCTTAAGATTTCCAACTACCACATTTTTAAATCCCCACATATCTTTTATCTGGATGTATGGAGAATAGAAATCGTAGCCGTATCTGTTTTTACCAAAAAAAGGTTCGCCTGCATCGGTATCGGCAGTTATTCCAAACCTGATTTTATTGTTATAATTGAATGAGTAGCGTATGTTGTGGCTATATGGGCTACCCATATATTTGCGATTTGGATAACGTTCCAGTTCTTCCTGAGAATGATATAGAAATCCTTCTCTTTTATACATAGGTACATCTATTCTTGATACAATTTCCTGTCTGCCGTACTTGAAAACATCTTTTGCTGAGATTTCTTTTTTTACTTCTACAGGGGCAGCATAGAGAAAGTGTTTTAAAAGTTCACGGGTGTGGTAATCTATTCCACCAACTAATTGCAGTTCTCCCAATGTCTGCATCTGACCGTGCAGGTAAATGTATTCGTGAATATTCTCTATCTGCCATCCGGAAAGGAAGGGCAACTGCGAAAGTTCTTCTATGGTTGCTGTATTTATGTTAATGGGGGTACTGTGCAAAATCTCTAACTCTTCACACATCTGTTCTATCTCCCATTCGGGTATATCGTCTTCTATCAATACTGTTTCAAGTATCTCTTCCCAACTATCTGGAGTTGCATAAAACTGAATGCTTGACAACAAAAGTGTTGCAACAAAAAAAACTTTTTTCATAGTATATCTGTCTATTAAATGGTATTCGGTGCAAAAATAGGATTTAATATTGTAATAACGAATATTTGACTTTCATTTCTTATTCGTATCTTCGCACCTGATATGAAAAGAAGTAATGCACACATATTGATAATCATAGCATTATTGACCATTCCGCAAATGATGTTTGCCGACAAGTCAAAGCAGGACAAGATAAATGTGGCGCTGAGTACCGTCTATAAAGGCGATACCATTCCCTCTTTCGACCTATATGAAGTTACCATTTATGGCAGAAGGACTTTTACCAACGTACGCAAACAACGCAGATATGATAAGTTGGTTCATAATGTAATGAAGACCTATCCTTTGGCAAAAGAGGTTAAGGGGATATTGGTTGAGACATATCTTTATTTGCAGACATTACCCGACGATGATGCAAAACAGAAACATATAGAACAGGTTGAAAAGGGTGTTTGGGATCAATATCTGCCTGAAATGAAAAAACTGACTCTTTCACAGGGTAAACTGCTAATAAAACTGATTGACCGAGAGTGTAATCAGACAGGTTTTGAACTGATAAATGCCTTTATGGGTGGTTTTAAAGCTAATTTTTACCAAGTGTTTGCATCGCTTTTTGGAGCAACATTGAAAAAGGAATATGACCCTCAAAACAATGAAGAAGATGAAGCTATTGAAGAAATCATATACCTTATAGACCATGATATGTTGTAATAAACGCACAAAATGAGTACTTTTGAAAAATTTTTCACTAAAACTGGAATAAACGAATAATAAGATATGGCATTACAATGCGGAATAGTAGGACTGCCCAACGTAGGTAAGTCAACCCTTTTTAACTGTCTGTCAAGCGCAAAGGCGCAGGCAGCAAACTTTCCTTTCTGTACAATAGAACCTAATGTAGGTACTATAAACGTACCGGATGAACGATTGAACAAACTGGCAGAACTGGTCAATCCCGGCAGAATTGTTCCGGCTACGGTAGAAATTGTTGATATAGCAGGATTGGTAAAAGGTGCCAGCAAAGGCGAAGGACTGGGTAATAAATTTTTGGCTAACATCAGAGAGACCGATGCCATTATTCACGTGTTGCGTTGTTTTGATGACGAAAATGTAACCCACGTAGATGGTAGTGTAAACCCTATCCGCGATAAAGAGATTATAGACACAGAGCTTCAGATTAAGGATTTGGAGAGCGTAGAACTGCGCTTACAGAAAATTCAGAAACAGGCTGCCGCAGGCGACAAGAACGCAAAGGTGGTATGTAATCTGCTGCTACGTTACAAGGAGGCTCTCTTGCAGGGAAAATCGGCAAGAACAGTGGCATTGGAATCTAAAGAGGAAGAGAAGATTTCTCAGGAACTATTTCTGCTTACATCAAAACCTGTTCTCTACGTTTGTAATGTAGATGAGGGCAGCGCCATAAACGGAAACAAATATGTGGATATGGTGCGCGATGCCATTAAAGATGAAAATGCTCAGTTACTGGTCATTGCTGCCAAAACGGAATCGGAAATAGCCGAACTGGATTCATACGAAGACAGACAGATGTTCCTTGAAGAGATTGGATTAGAGGAATCGGGAGTGTCAAAGCTTATCAAATCGGCATACACCCTGTTAGACCTACAGACATTTATCACTGCAGGTCCTATGGAGGTAAAGGCCTGGACATACCGCAAGGGATGGAAAGCACCTCAATGTGCCGGTGTTATTCATACCGATTTTGAAAAGGGATTCATTCGTGCTGAGGTTATAAAATACGACGACTACGTGGAATTAGGTTCCGAAGCAGCTGTTAAAGAGGCAGGAAAATTGGGCGTGGAAGGAAAAGAGTATGTTGTACAGGACGGCGACATAATGCACTTCAGATTCAACGTATAAAATTTAAAACACTATGTTCAACCTATTATCTGTTGTTTGGAATCCTGAACTTGAACTGTTCAGACTGTTTGGACGACTGCCTGTTAGATACTATTCGCTTATGTGGTGTATAGGACTGGTGGCTGCATATTTTTTGGTTAGAAAGTTCTTTAAAGACCGAAAGATAAGCGACGACACATTTGAACCGCTATTTATTTACTGTTTTTTGGGTATCCTGATAGGCGCACGTTTGGGACATTGTATTTTCTATCAGCCGGACTACTATCTAAGCAGTTTTGAACATATTATAGAGATGTTGCTGCCTATAGCTTTCACTCCAAATGGTGTAAAGATGGTAGGATATGCAGGATTGGCAAGCCACGGCGGAACAATAGGTATATTTATAGCTATATATCTCTATTGCAGAAAGTACAAAGTTAAACTTTTAGAGGTGGTGGATATGATTTGTGTAGCCACACCTTTTACAGCGGGCTGCATACGTATTGGCAACCTGATGAATTCAGAGATAGTGGGAAAGGCCACTGGTACCGATTGGGGATTTATCTTTGCTGCACTTGGCGAAGATTTTCCACGTCATCCGGCACAACTTTATGAAGCTATAGCCTATTTTATCATCTTTATTATATCTATCCTTATATATAAGAAGCATAAAGATATGGTTGGTAGCGGTTTCTATTTTGGTTTCTGTCTGGCCACAATCTTTACATTCCGTTTTTTTGTGGAGTTCTGCAAAGAGGTTCAGGTAGATTTTGAAGAGGGAATGGCTTTAGATATGGGACAGATACTGAGTATTCCGTTTATTCTTATAGGTGCTTATTTAATTTACAGAGGTATAAAACAAAAACAAAACAGATAACTAAACTATAAACTGATTATTTAATTTTGAAAACATATTAATAACTAAAACACACTAAAGATGAAAAGAAAAACCACAAAATCAACATCGTTACTGATGTTGTCCTTGCTCTGCTTATGCAGTTGTAATGAATCCGGCCTGTTACGTGAAAGCCTTACACAGGCAGGCAGTAACCGTCCGGAGTTGGAACGTGTACTTGAACACTATGCCTCCCATCCCGAAAAACTGGCAGCCGCACGTTTTCTCATAGAGAACATGCCTGCACACTACTCCTACTCCGGTGACA
>CALFTK010000006.1 GCA_937916465.1 uncultured Bacteroidales bacterium | reverse complement strand
GTTCCATCTTTTCACCTACTATACCTGTACGTTCTATGATAGCTTCAGCAACAGTCTTGCCGGCATAAGGCAGAGCCTTTACTTCGTCAAGAGTCTTGCAACGGTTTGCTACAGCAGCATCAAGTATATCACGAGTCAGCTGTACAAAATCTGCATTGGTAGCAACGAAGTCTGTTTCGCACTTCAAAGCGATGATAGCACCAAAGTTACCATCAACCTTTACCAATACACAACCTTCAGAAGTTTCGCGGTCTGAACGCTTAGCAGCAACTGCCAAACCTTTCTTGCGAATCTCTTCCATAGCCTTATCAAAATCTCCATTGGTCTCGGTGAGTGCTCTTTTGCAATCAACCATACCAGCTCCGGTCATTTTACGAAGTTTGGTAATATCAGCAACTGAAATAGCCATTTTAGTTAATCTTTAATTAGTTGTTAATAATCAAGCTTCCTTTGCAGGAGCTGCTTTACGTGTACGTTTTGGTTTTGCTTCTGCAGTAGCCTCTTCTGTAGCAGGAGCTTCTTCAGCTGCAGGTGCATCTTCTATTGATTCAACAGGTTTTGCAACTTTGCGAACACGCTCTCTGCGTGGTTTTTCCTGTCTTTCATCAGCCTCTTCACCACGTTCTGCCTTACGTTCTTCCAAACCTTCTGCTATTGCTGTGCAACAAGCGGTCAGAATAACGTCAACAGATTTTGTAGCATCGTCATTTGCAGGGATTACATAGTCGATGTTTGAAGGATCTGAGTTTGTATCAACAATAGCAAATACCGGAATACCCAAACGATTAGCTTCGCGAACTGCAATATTCTCTTTCATAACATCAATAACGAAAAGAGCTGCAGGCAGGCGAGAAAGGTCTGCAATAGAACCTAAGTTCTTTTCAAGCTTTGCACGCTGACGTGTAATCTGAAGGATTTCACGCTTTGAAAGGTTTGAATATGTACCATCGTTTGTCAACTTATCGATAGTTGCCATCTTCTTAACAGCCTTACGGATTGTTGGGAAGTTTGTCAACATACCACCCGGCCAACGCTCAATAACGTATGGCATACCTACTGCAGAAACTTTCTCTGCAACAATGTCCTTCAACTGTTTCTTTGTACCTACGAAAAGTATTTTTTTACCATCGCGAGCCATCTTTTTCAGTACTTCTGCAGCCTGATCAATAGCAGATACAGTTTGATTCAAATCAATGATGTGAATACCATTACGCTCCATGAAAATATAAGGAGCCATTGAAGGATTCCATTTACGGCGCAAGTGACCGAAGTGACAACCAGCTTCCAAAAGCTGTTCAAAATTTGTTCTTGACATAAAAATTTTAATTAATTGTTTACTTTCTTTCTAAAAACAACCATCGGGTAGCTACCCTTAGGCAGATCCCGATAGTTTAGATACTAAACCCATCCCATACAGGCTTAACCTGTAGCGGGGTATATCAGATACGTATTAACGTTTACTGAACTGGAATCTACGACGTGCTTTTGGCTGACCTGGCTTCTTACGTTCAACAGAACGAGAATCGCGAGTCAAGAAGCCTTCTGAACGTAGAGCTTTCTTATCTTCAGGATTGATTTTAACCAGAGCGCGAGCTATTGCTAGACGCAAAGCGTTTGCCTGACCGTTATAACCACCACCGTTCAAGTTTACCTTGATATCATATTTCTCAGCTACATCAAGCTTCTTCAGAGGCTGGAGAACAACATACTGAAGCAGTGATGAAGGGAAATATACTGTCAGATCTCTCTTGTTGATGGTAATCTTACCTGTTCCTTCTGTAACGAAGACACGTGCTATGGCGCGTTTACGACGACCTAATGCATTGATTACTTCCATTCTCTTCTAAATTAGCTAAGTGAATTGATATCTATAGTCTTAGGAGTCTGTGCCTGATGTGGATGCTCAGCACCATCATAAACGTAAAGATTACCAAGAAGGCGATCTCCAAGTTTTGTCTTTGGCAACATGCCCTTTACTACTTTCTTCATTAATCTCTCTGCACCGTTAGGTTTCTGCATCATCTGTGCAGGTGTTATTTCGCGCTGACCACCTGGATGACCTGTATAACGCAAATATACTCTGTCAGTCCATTTTTTACCAGTCAACACCACCTTATCGGCATTGATAACAATAACATTGTCACCACAATCAACGTGTGGAGTAAAGTTAGTTTTGTACTTACCGCGCAACAGTTTGGCAACCTTAACGGCAAAGCGTCCCAGAACCTGGTCTGTAGCATCAACTACAACCCATTCCTTATTAACGGTAGCCTTGTTGGCCGAAATTGTTTTGTAACTTAAAGTATTCATTTTAAAACTTTAAATCGTTTTTGTTTTAATTTTTAATAATCCCTGAACGCAACCCATCATTTCACAATGAAAAGGAAACTCCCTAACGCTTGTCAACCAAGGTACGCTACCCTTAATTTCCGTACTCGGGGGTTTAACACGCTAATAATTAATCTTTTATCTCAAAGATTGATAATAATCGGCTTGCAAAGGTACTATTTTGTTCTAAATCTGCAAAATAAAGTTGCAATAATTTGAAAATTCATTTTTTTACCTCTGCTTTACAACTATTATTATTGATTCTGTTCAGAAGGATATTCTGCTTCCCACTGCCTGAGAGCCTCCTGCCAATCCACCACTTCACCGGCTGCTACTGCTTCAGCCTGACGCAAAGCTTCGTCACGCTGTTTTTTTTCAGCATAACGTTGCTTCATGCTTTCAATGGTAGCATCATCCAGTATCTGTATATGACCACGGTTAATGCTCTCCTGCAAATCCTTAGGACCATAAGCTTTACCCTGCACATTAAAATCGGATATATTGAAATCAAATACTGTGCGTAGCGTATGACGAACCATTTTCTGCTGATATCTGTTACCGGAAAGTTTTCTGCTTAATAACTTTCCAATAATATCAATCTCCTTTTTTGAGAATTTATTTCTTCCCACAATATATAATCTGTTTTGGTTTTACAAATGGTCCGACAAACACCATTAAGCGAATGTCGGACCACCTTATATAATTTAGACGGCAGGTTATCAGAGTTTGCCGTGCGATTTTTTAACAAGCCACTTGTTGAGTGACATAAGCAACAGACCGAGAACTATACTCAATATTGCTATCACAACAAATATGCTCATTGCACCCATCTTAGATGCATACGAAGCTATGAATCCACCTGCAATATTTGCAACAAAGCTACTCATAAACCAAACACCCATCATAAGTGAAGCCAGTTTTACAGGCGAAAGTTTTGTTACCATGGACAGACCAATTGGTGACAGACACAATTCACCAAATGTATGGAGCATATACGCACCTACCAGGAACAACAGATTAGCTTTAACAGTTTCGTCAGGATTGTTACCACCACGCTGCATGCAAGCAAGTACCATCAGTACAAAACCAACGCCGAGCAGTATCATACCCATACCCATTTTCATAGGCACTGACGGCTCTTTACCCTTTCTGTTTAACCATGCCCACATCATAGAGAACACTGGAGCAAAAAGTACTATAAACATTGGGTTTACAGACTGGAACCATGATGTAGGAATCTCAAAACCAAACACATTTCTATTGATATATTTATCAGTATAAAGTGTCATAGAGCTACCTGCCTGTTCAAAGCCTGCCCAGAAGAATACGCAGAAGAGTACTATGATTATAATAACCCAACTTCTATCCTTTTCTTCTTTTGTCAGAGGATCTGATTTACCGGTCTCTTTGTTTGTTGCAACAGGATATTTGCCTATATCGCCAAGGAATCTCTGACCAAGAGTATTGAACAACACCTGTCCAAGCAACATACCTATACCTGCTACAAGGAAACCTACGCGATAGCCATAGTGCACTCCCAAGAATCCGCATACCAATGGTGCAAAGAATGCGCCCACATTGATACCCATATAGAAGATTGTAAACGCGGAGTCTTTACGAGGGTCATTTGGTTCGTACAAATCGCCTACCAATACAGAGATATTCGGTTTGAAGAAACCATTACCTAAAATAAGCAGTATAAGACCGGTGTATAAACAGAATGGGGTTGCAGCCGAAGCCAAACAGAACTGTCCACACATCATTGTAATACCACCAATTGTAATAGCCTTACGCTGACCTAAATAGTTATCGGACAACCAACCACCTATAAGCGGTGTGATATAAACGCAACCCGTAAAGAGTCCATACAACAATGTAGCATTCTCTTCAGTGAATCCAAGTCCACCGTCCAATAGGGATTGTGTCAAATATAGCACCAACAGAGCACGCATTCCATAGTAGCTGAAGCGTTCCCACATTTCTGTTGCGAACAATAGATACAATCCTTTAGGATGTTTCATATTTGCCATAATAATTTGGTTATAAAGTTAATAATTAAAATTCAGCTGTTCTTGGTGTTCGTGGGAAAGGTATCACGTCACGAATATTCTGCATACCGGTTACAAAAAGCAACAATCTTTCAAAACCAAGTCCGAATCCGCTATGCGGGCAACTTCCAAACTTTCTTGTATCCAGATACCACCACATATCTTTCATAGGAATATTCAGTTCCTCTATACGATTCATTAACTTATCGTAATTCTCTTCTCTTTCTGAACCACCTATTATTTCACCTATTTTCGGGAATAGTACATCCATTGCACGTACTGTCTTACCATCTTCATTCTGTTTCATGTAGAAGGCCTTTATCTCCTTTGGATAACCTGTCAGTATTACAGGACGTTTAAAGTGATTCTCAACCAGATAGCGTTCATGCTCAGATGCTAAATCTGCTCCCCAGAATACGGGGTATTCAAATTTATGTCCATCCGCTACAGCCTTTTCAAGAATCTTAATACCTTCAGTATATTCAAGACGTACAAAATCGGTACTTATTACAGACTCCAAACGCGCAATAAGTTCCTTATCTATCATATTGTTCAGGAATTCCAAATCGTCGCGACAGTTATCCAAAGCCCACTTAACGCAATACTTTATGAACTCTTCTGCCAAATCCATATTGTCGTTAATATCATAGAATGCTATTTCCGGTTCTATCATCCAGAACTCTGCCAAATGGCGAGGAGTATTTGAATTCTCTGCACGGAATGTTGGACCGAATGTGTAAATTGCTCCCAATGCTGTTGCAGCAAGTTCACCTTCCAACTGTCCTGAAACGGTAAGATTTGCAGGTTTGCCAAAGAAGTCTTCTGAATAATCTACTTCGCCACTCTTTGCCACACGATTCAAATCCAATGTAGTTACCTGGAACATCTGACCTGCACCTTCGCAGTCAGAAGCAGTTATAAGCGGAGTATGGAAATAGAAGAATCCTTTATCGTGAAAGAATTTATGTATTGCGTATGCCATATTGTGACGAATACGGAACACTGCGCCAAATGTATTGGTACGAAGACGCATGTGAGCATGCTGACGCATATACTCAAAAGACTGTCCTTTCTTCTGCATAGGATAATCGGCAGGACATGGACCTAAAAGTTCTATTTCTGCTGCCTGAACTTCTACAGCCTGACCCGAACCTATACTTTCAACCATAGTACCTTTTACACTTATACAAGCACCGGTTGTTATCTGTTTCATCAGTTCGTCTTCGAACTTCTCCAAATCGGCTACAATCTGAACATTCTTTATGGTTGAACCGTCATTCAAAGCAATAAAACTAACTGCCTTACTTCCACGACGAGTACGTACCCATCCTTTAACTAAAACCTCAGCACCAAAATCGGTACGTTTCAACAGGTCTATAACTTTTGTTCTTTTTAAGCTCATTTTAATACCAGATTATTATTCGTATGAACCCATACGCAACATGTTAACTTCTTTTTCTGTCAAGAATCTCCAATCGCCACGGCGCAATCTCTTCTTGGTAAGACCGGCAAACTGAACACGGTCAAGTTTGGTTACACGGTATCCAAGTGCATCGAACATACGTCTTACAACACGATTTCTTCCTGAATGGATTTCTATTCCTACCTGTGACTTATCATCGTTTACGTAGCTCACTTCGTCTGCACGTGCTTCGCCACCTTCGCCTATATTTACACCATCAAGCAGTGCCTGCATATCTTCTGAAGATACATTTTTATCCAAACGAACGTGATAAATCTTCTTCTTCAGATACTTAGGATGTGTAAGACGGGTTGCCATCTCTCCATCATTTGTAAGCAACAGCACACCTGTTGTGTTTCGGTCTAATCTTCCAACAGGATATACTCTCTCTTTGCAAGCACCCTTAATGTAATCCATAACGGTTTTACGCTCTTGCGGATCATCTACGGTAGTAACACAATCCTTTGGCTTATTAAGAAGGATATATATTTTACGCTCAATGTTTACCAACTGATCGTGGAACAAAACATTATCACCTCTCTTAACCTTTGTACCCAATTCAGTAACTGTCTGACCATTTACCTTTACTACACCGGCCTTTATGAAATCATCAGCTTCGCGACGTGAACATACACCGGCATTAGCCAAATATTTGTTCAGACGTATATCTTCATTTGGATCGTGGAACACATCGCTGTATTCAATACGTTTTTTGTTGCTTACAGCCTTTTTCTGTACAGGCTTCTTAAATCCACCATTGTTATTATAAGGTCTGTTCTGACCATACTGATTCTGTCTGTATCCACCCTCAGTTACTCGTGGGCGATATGGACGCTGATATCCACCCTCCTGCTGTTCGCCATTCTGTCCCTGAACGCGTTCACGATAGAAACGTGGCTGTCCTGCATTCTGGTTATTATATGGTCTCTGACCGCCATAATTGTTCTGGCCATAGCTTCTGTTCTGATAGCCACCATTGTTATACTGTGGGCGTTCCTGATTATAACCTCTGTTTTGGTTATAAGATGGTCTTTCCTGATAACGTTGTGTGTAGGGCTTATCCTGAGAACCATACCTCTTTTCGGTATTACCCTGTGCTTGCGAAGCGCGTTCGTAACGGTTGTACTGTGTTCTATTGTTGTAATCTACTCTTACAAAACGAGGACGCACTTCTCTTCTGCCACTCTGATAATCATTGTGACCACCATTTTCGTACCTGTTGTAGCGGTTTCCATTCTCTTCAGAATTGTTTTCCGCAAAAAATTTGTTTCCGTTTTCTGTATCCATAATTCTTACTTTTGTTTTGATTCAGCCTCACGGCCTTCATTGTGGTTAATATTTTGTATGATTTTATTTTACACACCAAAGTAATTACTTGGTGTTATATTTTTCAACTCTGATTTAACACTATCTGAAACATTAAGCCCATCAACAAATTCCATAATGGATTCCTTTGTTATAAGGCTATTGGTTCTTGTCAACGCCTTCAACGCTTCATAAGGATGTGGATAACCCTCTCGACGAAGTATTGTCTGAATAGCTTCTGCTACCACACTCCAGCATCCATCCAAATCGGCAGCTATCTTGGCTTCGTTTATAAGCAATTTGCCCAAACCCTTAACTGAACTTGCTATGGCTATCATTTGATGTCCAAAAGGAACACCCACGTTTCTTAAAACTGTGGAATCTGTCAAATCACGCTGCAATCTGGATATAGGCAATTTTGATGAGAGATGTTCCAGAATAGCATTTGCAATACCCAAATTACCCTCTGCATTCTCAAAATCTATAGGATTTACTTTATGCGGCATTGCACTTGAACCAACTTCTCCGGCTTTGATTTTCTGTTTGAAATATTCCATTGATATATACTGCCAGAAATCTCTGTTCATATCTATCTGGATTGTATTCAAACGCTTCATCGCATCGAAAAGAGCTGCCAAGTTATCATAATTACTTATCTGCGTTGTATATTCTTCGCGTTCCAATCCCAGTTTTTCTTTTAGGAATTTTGCGCCAAAAGCTTTCCAATCTATTGAAGGATATGCCACATTGTGAGCATTAAAATTACCTGTTGCGCCACCAAATTTTGCAGATACAGGCACTGCCTTCAACTGATTTATCTGATTCTCCAATCGGTAAGCAAATACTTTAATCTCCTTTCCTAAACGTGTAGGAGAAGCCGGTTGACCATGAGTTCTGGCTAACATCGGTATATCAGCCCACTGGTCTGCATATCCATTAAGAACAGACAGCAGATTTTCCAAAGCCGGCATATAGACATTTTCTATTGCCTCTTTTATAGACAATGGAACTGAAGTATTGTTTATATCCTGTGATGTTAAACCAAAATGAATAAATTCCTTATAATCAATTAACTGAGGTATTTTATCAAACTGCTCCTTCAAAAAATATTCAACAGCTTTTACGTCATGATTGGTTACACTCTCAATCTCTTTGATATGAGCAGCATCCTGTTCTGTAAAATTCTGCCAAACATCTCTTAATGACAGATAAACACTGCTATCTATACCGGCAAGTTGGGGTAGTGGAAGTTCGCATAACGATATAAAATACTCC
>CALFTK010000005.1 GCA_937916465.1 uncultured Bacteroidales bacterium | reverse complement strand
CTTCCTTCATCTGAGCATCAGACAAAACGGGAGTTAAAATGAAAACGGTTTCGTACTGAATCATAATTTGTTTTGATTATGAATTATTAATTAATAAAATTTGCGACCGCAAAAGTAGTACATTTATTTTTCATAAACAAACCAACACGCTTTTTTCTTAAAAAAATCTCCTTATTTATATAAATAAATCCTATATTCGCATCGTAAACAAATACTAATCAATTATGAAAAAGAGATTAATTCTATTAGCGGTTATAACTTCCCTATTTGCAACCGGTTATTCACAGAGCACTATCAAAGTGGAGAAGAAAAACCTGATTACCACAAATAACGGTTATTGGGAAGGTTGGGGCACATCACTCTGCTGGTGGGCAAATAGAATAGGCTACAACCCCACCCTGACAAAAAAATCGGCCTATCTGTTTTTTGACAGCAAGAAGGGATTGGGGCTGAACATAATGCGTTACAACATAGGTGGAGGCGATGATCCTACCCACAACCACATAACCCGCACCGATTCCGATGTACCCGGTTGGCAATACTACAATGCAGAGACTGGAGAATACGAATATGATTACGATGCCGATTTCCGTCAGTTAAATGTTCTGAAAGCCGCTTCAAAAGCAGCCGGACAGGACGCATATATTGAAGTATTCTCAAATTCACCACCATATTTTATGACAGTCAGCGGTTGTTCTACCGGTAATTTCAAATCGGACGAAGACAATATTCGCGCCGATGCTTACGACGATTTTGCAGAATATCTGGCTCACGTTACACACTATATGATGAAAAAGCTAAAGCTGGATGTAAAGAGCATTTCGCCAATGAACGAACCAAACACAAACTATTGGCCTGCATTCAACTACAAGCAGGAGGGTTGTCATATAGATGCAGGAGAATCCCAATCAAAACTTCTGGTTGAAACAAAAAAAGCATTGACCAGATATGGTATAGACAACATTATACTTACCGCAAGCGATGAAACCAACCCGGGCAAGCAGATAGAAGAGATTAAACTGATGACACCTCAGGCACGCGCTGCAATAAACAGAATAAGTGCTCACACATACGGTGTGAACGGAATACGCGAATTGGGACAGTTGGCAAAAGAAGAGAATATAAACCTGTGGATGAGCGAAGTAGATGGAAACGGTACAGCAGGAACAAATGCAGGCGAAATGGGTGCAGCTCTATGGCTTGCCAATAAAATAATAAATGACATTACAGCTATGGAACCATCGGCCTGGGTATTGTGGCAGGTAATAGATACCCACGTATCTAAAGAGGGTTACAAAGGTCGTGTAGATAAAGGTCCGTTACAGACTATGGGAGGTTATTGGGGTACAGCATACGCCAATCACGATACAGAAGAGATTGTGCTTACACAGAAGTATTATGCATTTGGCCATTTCTCCAAATACATTCGTCCGGGTTCAAGCCTGATTATCTGCAACAATGGTCTGAACAGAGGTTGCAATGCCATTGCAGCAATAGACAACAAAGGCAAACAGATAACTGTGGTATGCACCAACACCACTGCTAACAGCCAAAATATGGATATCGACCTTAGCGATTTCCATAGTGGCAAATCAAAGGTTACACATATCCGCACAAGCGGCTCTATGTCAGATGGTGAACAATGGAATATTGTAAGCAGCAATGTGCTTTGCGAAAACAGCAAGTTGAACATTGAATTGCTACCCAACTCAATATCAACTTACATTTTCACATTGAAATAGTTTAGTATCAATACTCTAAAGAGAATTCATCTACATAGAGAAGGCTGTTTGAACTGCCTGTAAAATAATCACCGTACTTGCACGACGATGCTACTATAAGTATCTGAGTGGGAGTACGGTCATTTCTATACTCCAATGGCAATCTGAATGGCAGATATTCACTACCGCTATCTTCATTTGTAGATAGTTCTGCGTATGCTATAATATTTGGATCGTTTTCAATATCCAGGAATATCCCTTCGTTTGTATCTATCTTTACACGGTTTTTCCAGTCGCCAAGAACAATATAGATTGAGCAGTAATCCTTCTTTCCTTTCATATTTGCGTATGGCGATTTTGCATTGTCTATTGTACCGGGATGATAGCAATAGTAGCCATTCAAAGCAACCGGACGACTATTGAAATTACGTCCCATTGCAAGTTCTGCTCCCAAACCTGATGTCTTTACATACTTTCCTAAGAAGATACTGCCCGATGCCAATATACCCATTACAGATGTAGCTTTCAGTTTGGCAGCAGTGCCGGAAACTACGAAATCGGTTTCAGGACTTGTAGGATTCTTTGGTCCCAGTATGTTTGCTCCTCTGTTTCCGGAATCCCACCAATAGTTGGCTGCCGATAGATTTCTGTTAGGATACCAATGTTTTTCATCTTTCAGGTACCACTCATCGAAATCCAGATTTGGAACTACTATACGTGCATACCCCGATGGATCTTCAACTATGGAATCTGTATTGGCTATATGAGCATTTATTCGCCACAAATAGTCTTGTTTGGTTTTAAGATAGACCATCTTAGGTTCAGACAAATCCAACACACTACCAATGGCAATTGCCGGCTCAACTACAGCATTATTGGTAACTTGAAGACTCTTAACTGTAACCGCACGCATCGTAATGGAATCGTTCACATATACTGTAACCATCTTGTTATCTGCATCTATCAGCGCAGGTTTCACCTCCTCTTCAATTGCAAACTCTGTAAAATCGGCTGTAATTATTAGCAAATCATCCTCTTTTTGACACCCCGCAACAAACAATGCAACCATCAGAATAACCACAAAATAGTATCCCCATCTTTTTTCTATCATATATGTAAATTTTAATTATTGTTTGTGCAATATTACTGCTTTTATTGAAAGGATGTATCACCTTTTGCAAAATTTACAAAATCTTATATCTATTGAATCTTATTAAAGAAATGAGAAATAAATGCAATAAGTTGCATATTCAGTACTATATCTCTACCTTTACAATAATTACTAACAGATCGATTTATGATGAAGATAACTACAAAAAGAGTATTTGCATTACAGCTACTTGTTATGCTGATGTGTGGAAGCTCAACAGCCCAGCGCACAGTAACATACCCTGACGTACACGACCCCGTACTTGCATACGAAGATGGTACGTACTATATGTTTACAACCGGAAATGGTGTAGGCATAATGAAATCTGAAGACAATATGCAAAGTTGGCAATATCTGCCCGGAGCATTACGCACTCCACCGCAATGGGCAGTAGAGAGTGTAGGCGGATATCGCGGTCATACCTGGGCTCCCGACATCTACCACCACGATGGAATATGGTATCTGTACTATAGCTGCTCATCTTTTGGCAAGAATGAATCGGCAATAGGCGTGGCCACCAACACAACACTGAATCCATCATCACCGGCATACAAATGGGAAGATCAAGGCGCAGTTGTACGCAGTTTCAAAGAGACCAACTGGAACGCAATAGACCCTAACCTGATAATGGACAAGAAGGGTAACCCATGGCTCACCTGGGGTTCTTTCTGGGATGGCATACAGATAGTACAGTTAGAAAAAGACTTTATCACCCCCATTGGAGAACCCAAGACAATAGCAAGACGTTATGCTCCGAACAACGGTACAAACAACATATCGGAAGAAGATTTGAAACGTTCTGCAGCTGCTCCACAGGCAGGTTCAAATGCCATTGAGGCACCTTTTATAATAAAAGAGGGTAAATATTACTATATGTTTGTATCGTGGGACTACTGCTGCAAAGGATTAAACAGTAATTACAAGGTAGTGGTAGGCCGTTCCAAGAGGGTTGACGGACCATATTTAGACAAAGATGGTGTTCCTCTGGACCAAGGAGGCGGCACACTGCTATTAGGACCTGACGAACGTTATGCAGGTATAGGCCACTGTTCAGTTTATGATTTTGGAGATGGATGGCGCATTTTCTGCCACGCATACGACAAACAGCACAACGGTGCTTCGAAGCTATTCACCAGAAGAGTTATTTTCGATTCTGAAGGTTGGCCTTTTGTGGCATATTGAAATAGTACTGACCTTTGCCGCAGGTCTGTTTTCCAAAGTTGATGGCATTGTTTGGGCAACGATGATAACAACTCATGCAGTTGGTACAGTTTCCATTCCATTTTGGTTTGCCATCCACCATACTTATATTCTGTAGCGGGCACTCTTTTGCACATTTGCCACAACCGTTACAACTGTCATTCACATTGAAAGGTTTATCCGATATAAGCAACCCATAAAATAGCGGTTTTAATATGTAGCTTTTCAGGAAAGGTGCCCCACCCTTCAGTTCATCAAAGTTACCCTGCTCTCTTTTTGCAATGGATGTTATAACCTTAGGCAGTTGCTCTTTAACTGCATCTATCTTACTCTTTTCGTTTTCAGGAGTATCCAGTTTGAAGCCCGGAAGATTTATATATGTTTCAGGCATTTTAAAGGAGAAAAATGCATCAAGCTTCAATCCTTGCTTTGTCAGGAATTTACCGAATGTACGGTATGTGTAGCCTGTTTCATCGCCACAGGTAACTGCAGCAAACAGATATTTTGGTCTGTGTTCAAACCGCATCTTTGCAATAAACTCTGTAACTATTTTTGGAGCAGCCCAGGCATATATTGGGAATACAAAACCTACCACCTCTTCATTTGCAACAATATACTCATTACCGTTTCTTGCAGCATCGGGTATAAACACCAAATCCTGATTTAACCCTTTAGCCAACTCTTCTGCCACAAACTTGCTATTTCCACAACCCGAATACCAGAATATCATTTCTCAATCAATTTTCTACAAACTACATAATCCATAGGAATATCATGTTCTTCTGCCGGCACACGGAAAATATACTGGCAGTCAAAACAGACACCTATCTTAATAGCTCTCATTTTGGGTAGTAACCTGTCATAATACCCTTTGCCACGTCCCAAACGGTAGCCACGAATATCGAAAGCACGTCCCGGCACAATTACCAGATTTATCTCTTCCGGATTATCCAACACTGCACCCACAGGCTCCAAGATACCGTACTTTCCTATCTTTAAATCCTGTTCGCTTTTATATTGTCTAATCACAATATCATCACCCTCTATGGCTGGCAGATATATCTCTTTGGTCTCTGCCCATTTCCGCACAGCTTTCATTACATCTATTTCATCTGCCATTGGGTGATACAGGAGTATCTTTTTGCTATTTCTTACCAGTTCTGAATTTTCCAGATAGCTGAATAAAACATCCGCTTCTCTCTGTTTGTCTGTTTCAGACATAGCAGCAACTCTCTCCTTTACTGCCTTACGGATAAGCGGTTTACTATCTTTCAGATGGCCTATACTGAATTCGCAACCGCAATAACGCTGATTATAAAAATCGTTCTCTTTTATAATTTCAGCCCTGCGTGCAGTAAGCCCACCCTTACGCCAGTTATAGTCCCAGTATGTAATATTTTCGTAGAGCGAAGCTGCATAATTGCCGGCCTCAACTATCTGTTCGTGGCTCTTCCAGCGGCTGGAATCGAGAGTTGATGTAATTACCGTAAAGCCGTTTTCTGCAGCATATTTGGCACAGGCTGTCAAACGCAACTTAAAGCACTTTAGACAGCGTGCGCCACGTTCCGGTTCTGCTTCCAGCCCCTTAACACATTCCAACCAGGCTGAATGGTCATTATCGGCATCCACTATTTGCAGCCCTAACTTCCGGGCATATCTGCTACATTCATTCTTACGAATTTCGTACTCTTCCAACGGATAGATATTTGGATTGCAGTAGTATATTACCGGCTCTATCCCACTGTTCAACATTGCCTCTATTATGGCACCAGAACATGGGGCACAGCAAGTATGGAGCAAAACTTTTTCCGCTCCACCCGGCGCTACCAACTTATCTTCTCTCTTTTTCATCACGAATCATTATGCCACCGCGAAGATACAAAAAAGATTTAGTATGCACCATAGGACACCAAAGCCACCAACCTAAAGGGCTGATGGCTTTATCTTAAACTCTACTTAGTATCTCTTCCGGCGTAAAGCTGTGTTTGATTACAGTGGTGAGACCACGACCCATATCACTCAAGTTGTCGCAAAATTTGCGACAACTTGAGTCAAACCGTTTTTTGACCTCAACAGTTCTGGGTTTAATTCCTCCTGCAAAGCGTTGTTAATGTGTTTACCATCCGAAGCCATCATTCGAGTAGGGGTACAAATTATACCCCACCTGACATTCAATTCAGAATCACGCGCACGCATCTTCTTAATATATGTTCCATTGTTTTCATAGTTTTATTGTTTTCACAAAACAAAAATAGTATTCTTCAACAACACGAATGCACAGATAAAGAAAAAACGTAATCTAATTCCAAACGCAAAAAAAGTCACAGATTAAAAAAGGGTGCGCCAAAACTGACACACCCTCTTCAAAAAAAAATATGGTTATTGTTGGTTGTTAGAGGACTTCAAAGTCAAGTGACTTCAAGTCTTCATCTCTTGATGATGAACCGTAAAGAATCTGGTATTTACCAGGACGTACTGAAAGTTCATCAATTGATTCATCATAATATTCAAATGCTTCAGGAGTAAGAGTAATCTTAACCTTTGCAGTCTTACCAGGCTGAATATTAACCTTCTGGAAGCCCTTCAATGACTTGATAGGAGCTGTTGGGTTATCCAAAGCCTTAACGTAAACCTGAACAATCTCTTCACCTGCCAAGTTACCTGTGTTAGTTACAGGAACTGTGATGTTAACATTGCTACCAGCCTTGATAGATTTCTTTGAAAGTTTACCTTCACCATAGTTGAATGTGGTGTAGCTCAAACCGTAACCGAATGCATACATTGGCTCATCGTGGAAGTAACGGTATGTGCGGCCTTCCATATTATAATCTGTAAGAGCAGGAAGCTGAGCTGTTGACTTGTAGAATGTAACAGGAAGTTTACCTGATGGGTTGTAGTCACCAAAGATAACATCTGCCAAAGCCTTTGCACCACCCTGACCAGGATACCATGCCTGAATAAGAGCATCATACTGACCCTCTACGCTTTCAAAACCAATAGCTGAACCTGAACAGTTAACATAAACTACAGGAACACCTGTTGAGTGCATAGCGCGGAGCAAACGCTGCTGAACTACAGGAAGTTCAATATCAGCCTTATCGCCACCTTCACCTTCCATTCTTGCTGAAATACCACCTATCATAATAATAGCATCGGCATTCTTAACTTTTGCTGCAAGTTCTGAGAAGTCGTGAACTCTTCTTTCGCAGAACTGTGCGCTCAATGTAGCGAACTGACCTGTTGTGTGGCTGTATTCAACCTTAATGTTATAAGTTTTACCCTCTTCTACTGCAAAAGTCTTGTACTGAGTACCACCGCGACGGAAACCAAAACCGAAACCACGCTGTGCAGCACCCTTCTGTTCGTCAACAACCTTACCGTTGATAGTCAGTTTATAACCCTGATCACCATTTACTACATAGCTCAAGTTACCTGTAAAGTCAGCAACATATTTACCTGTCAATCTTACTGAGATATTCTCTTTCTGAACACCTTCTGCAAAGTCGTAAGCACCAAATGTACTGAAGTTAACTTCGTCATAGTAACCTGTTGTAACAGGCTTACCACTCATATTTGTGTTGTTGAAGAATTCAGCATACATACCCTGACCGCCATTGAATTCATCAATGTGATTTACAGTCTGGAACTCTTCATTCAATTCACAAGCCTTTTCATAAATTATTTCTGCATTAGGAACAGCATTCTTAATACCCTGAAGCAAAGAACGTGTATGTTCCTGAGTAGGAGTACCACCGTAGTTACCATTCAGCATACCTGCATCGTCGGCATTAGGACCTACTACTGCAATAGTCTTCAACTCTTTTGAAAGAGGAAGTACATTTTCATTGTGCAAAAGAACCATTGATTCGCGAGCTGCCTGAGTAGCCAGAATATCGTTAGCTTCGCTGCTGATTACATCTTCACCAAGGTCAGCCCATGGAAGCATGTCAGCAGGATCGAACATACCAAGTTCAAAACGACCTGTCAATACTCTACGCAAAGCAACATCAATATCAGCTTCGTTAATTTTACCATTCTTCAAACCTTCAACAAGTGACATAAAGCTCTTACCGCACTCAAGGTCAGTACCTGAAAGAACAGCGTCAACACTGGCTTCCAAAGCATTTGCGTGTGTACCGTGCTGATATGTGTTGTAGAAGTTGTTAATAGCATCACAGTCTGTTACAACCAATGATTTGTAACCCCACTTGTTACGCAGAATATCAATAAGAAGACGTTCGCTGCTGCAGCAAGGTTCACCTTCGTAACGCTGGTATGCACACATAACTTCCTGTACGTTAGCATCTATAACCAACTTTTTGAAAGCAGGGAGATAAGTTTCCCAAAGGTCACGCATAGATACAGTTACATCAAATCTGTGACGATCTGGTTCAGGACCGCTGTGTACTGCATAGTGCTTTGCACAAGCATGAGTCTTGAAGTACTTGTCGTCGTTACCCTGCATACCTTTTACGTTCTCAACGCCAAGAACACCCATCAAATATGGGTCTTCACCGTAAGTCTCCTGACCGCGTCCCCAACGTGGATCACGGAAGATGTTTACGTTTGGACACCAGAATGTCAATTCAGGATTACCGGGAACGTAGTTAGCACCCATTGCTATGTTAAAGATGTCATGATCTGAACGGTTCCAGTTAGCACGAGCTTCGTCTGAAACAGTTGAGAAAACATCGTAAATCAATTCAGGGCTGAATGCAGATGCCATACCGATAGGCTGTGGATATACGGTATAATCACTCTGACGAACACCATGACAAGCCTCTGACCACCAGTTATAAGAAGGAATACCCAAACGGTCAACAGAAATAGACTTGTTCATAATCAAGCCTACTTTCTCTTCCGGTGTAAGCAAAGACATAAGGTTTTCAACTCTCTCTTCAGTAGATAGTTTCGGATTCTGGAACGGATATTCATATTCCGCATTTCCTCCACAAGAAGAGACTAAAGCCGCCATAACCACAAGAACGGCTACAAATGATAACTTCTTCATAATTGTTTGTATAATGATAATAATTATTCCGTGTTACGTATAAAACTTTGCGAAGATAAGGAATAATTTGTAAATCTTTCACTCTATTCACAATAAATTGCATTATTACACCTCATATTATATAACATTATGAATATGAAACACAAATAATTTTAAATGCGAACAACCTATTGCACTATAACTTACATTTGCAACGTAACAATATTTATTCACCTATTATAATTGTATATATATGGCTATTAGATTTTACAGATGTAATCATTGTGGCAATATTATTGTCAAGATGGTAGATTCAAGAGTGCCGGTTGTTTGCTGCGGTGAAAGGATGGAAGAACTTACCGCAAATACTGTTGAGGCAAGCACAGAGAAACATATCCCTGTTGCCAAAATGATGGACGGTAATCAACTAAAGGTAACTGTAGGAAGTATTGAACACCCTACTTTACCAGAACACCACATTGTGTTTATATTCCTTGAAACAGAAAAGGGCGGAATGTTCTGTTATCCTAAAGAGAAACCTGAAGCACTATTCTGTTTGGGAAATGACAAACCGATAGCAGTATATGAATACTGCAACATACATGGATTATGGAAAGCAAAACTATAATTGGTTTTAGTTAGTTTTTGGTTAGTATTGTGTATGAATGCGCTCTGTTGTGTAACAGGGCGCATTTTTGTGGCGAATTGGTCAATCAGACAGTTTGCAGATTCGCCACAGCGACCGTCAAATTAGCCACAAACCAACACCACAAACATTCTTAAGCCGATAAATGCACATACTTTTGCATTGTCACTTGAACAAATGAGTGGCAAAAAAACAGTAAGATTATGTTCGATATTACATTTATCAAAAAGTTTGAAAAAACTGTCAAGAAGCATTGGAATGAACCTGCTGTTAAAGATTATCAGCAGGAAGGAGTAACATACGGTGAACTGGCGGCAGAGATAGAGACAAACCATATACTATGGTGTGCTGCAGGATTAAAGAAGGGGGATAAAATCTCTATCAATGCCAAAAGTTGCGCCGGTTGGGCAAAGACATTCATGAGTATAGTAAGCGGTGGTTATGTAGGAGTTCAACTGTTCGACGGATACACACCTACCGACACTCAGAAACTGGTAAACCATTCAGACAGCCTTTTGCTATATACAGAAAAACGTCTGTTTGAACACATGGATATAGAGAACATGCCTAACCTGCTTGGTGTAATAGATGTTAAGACAGGAGAACTGCTTGCATTCCGCAACGGTTTTGACTCTCTATATGCAAAACGTCAGCAGATGTTCAGCGAAAAGCATCCTAATGGTTTCAATCAGGAAGATGTAGTATATCCTGAATTGGATGCAGACGATGTATGTGGCATAAACTACACATCAGGTTCTACAGGCAATCCAAAGGGTGTAATGTTAACCATCAGAAATTTCAGCGCAAACGTATATCTATTGCCTATACATTTTCCATTTGTAGAAGATGGCAACTATCTGAGTGTATTGCCATTTGCACATATCTTTGGATTAACTTGCGACGTTATAGAACCGCTTTGTTTAGGTATGCACCTTACTATATTGGGCCTACCTCCTATCCCAACCTACTTGAAACCTGCTTTAAAAGAGGTTAACCCCTCTATTTTCCTATCCGTTCCGCTGATACTCACCAAAATGATAGAGGGAACAATTGGAGAATTCATCAACAGTGAAGAGGGCAAAGCAAAGTTGGCAAACTACGAAGAGAACCGCGAATATTGCGATTCACTAAAGAAACTCTTTATGGACGGATTTGGCAACAATTGCGTACTTCTGGCTACAGGAGGTGCTGCTATTCCATCGGCACTGGAAGAACTTCTTGTAAAGAAACTGAAAGCGCCTTTTGTTACAGGATATGGAATGACAGAGTGTGCACCGGTAATATGTATTGGTCACAAAGAGATGTACAAACTTAAATCTTGCGGTGAAGTAATAAAGGAAGGTCTTGAAGCACGCATAAATTCAGTCGATCCCGAACATATACCCGGTGAAGTCCAGGTTAAGGGCGATTGTGTATTCACAGGCTATTACAAGAACCCGGAAGTTACAGCCGAAGTTATGACAGAAGATGGTTGGTTCCGCACAGGCGATATGGGCATACTTGATAAAGACGATACTCTATTCCTGATGGGACGTTGCAAAAATATGCTTCTTTCAAGCAATGGCCAGAACATATTCCCTGAAGAAATTGAAGTTGTTCTCAATGCAAAACCATTTGTAGTAGAATCACTTATAGTACAACGCGAAGCAGCCAGAGTGGCCATAATAGTAGTAGATAATGACAAGGTTGCCAATAGCGGAATGGATTCAACAGCATTGAATGCAGTAATGCGCGGCAATATTGAAAAGTTGAATAAAGAGATACCTGCCTACTCTTCCATAGCAGATTTCGAACTACGTTTCGAACCATTTGCCAAAACACCAAAGGGCAGTATCAAGAGATTTATGTACTCTTAAAACTTGCTTACAGAGACCTGCTGTCCAAATGGGACAGTATGTTTCTGTAGTGAGAAGGAGTTACCACAATCTCTTTGTTAGAAGGAGCAGCAAGTGTAATTTTGGCACGTCCTCGTTCCTTCTTGAACTTGACGATCTTTGTAGTATTGACTAAGTATGAACGATGACAACGTACAATAGATGTATCTGTCAGATACTCTTCCATTTTATGTGTACTGAGTCGTAACAGATAACTGGTAAGTTTACCATCAAGTTCATAATATACCTGAACATAATTATCTTGCGATTCTATATAGAATATGGAACTTTGATCTACAGACATCTTAGTCTTTCCAAAACTGTCATTTAGTTTTACCAAACGGCCGGCAGGAGAAAGATTTTCACGTTTATGATTCAGTTTAAATAGTTCTAACTCTTCTTTTTTTGCGCGATAGGCAGCATAAATGCCTATTATAGTATAAGGAATGGCAAGAATAAATGCTACACAAAACAGTATCTTTGCTATTAAGACAAAAGTAGTATGAGTACTACTCATTCCAAAAGTTTGAGTCAAAGCCCAATATTCAACGGCTATTGCAAAGAATTCGCCAAGTATCCAGAGTGCAAATGTTTTTATTGTGACAATTTGCTTTTTTTTCTGGTATCTCAGCAATAAAAATTTGCTGATAATCAGAGTAGAAACACCTACCACATAAAAAAGCGAAGTGATTACGAATGTATATAACGAACTAAAACCGAACCAAGTAGTAACTGAAAATGGCTGATATATAGCCATAAACAGCACAGAGAAGAGCGAAACAAAAGCGACAGATTCCAACAGGAATCGTTTTTGAAAAAAAAGCTTTGGTATTTCCATTAACTTTATACTAATTTTGGATTCGGCTGCGAAGTTAGAAAAAAAAACGAAACTAATAGATTTAAACAGAATAAAGACTATGAATAAAAGAGTAGTTATAACAGGAATGGGTACCATTACTCCAATAGGAAATAGTGTAGAAACTTTTAAGAATAACCTATTTAACGGAGTATGCGGTATAGACAGACTATCCGGACTTGATGAATGGAACCTCAGCATAAAAGTAGCAGGACAAATTAAAGATTTCGATGCCAAAGCACTTGGCATGGATGCAGCCAGCATCCGTCGTAGCGACCTTTTCAACCAGTATGGAAACTGCGCTGCCATTCAGGCTGTAGCAGAAAGCGGATTAGTGTCGGGCGAAAACATAGAGCCCGGACGTTTTGGTGTATATGTAGGTTCCGGTATAGGTGGCATGAACACCTTTATAAAGCAGACTCATGTTATGTACACCGAAGGAGCTGAACGCATATCTCCCCTATTTATCCCCATGATGATAGGTAATATTTGTGCTGGAAATATAGCTATACGTTTCAATGCACAGGGCCCTTGTCTGCCTGTAGTTTCTGCTTGCTCTACAAGTACACACGCCATAGGTGAAGCATTCCGAGCAATCAAACACGGATATGCCGATGCTATTATAACAGGTGGTGCCGAAGCCACTGTAAACCCACTGGCAATAGGTGGTTTTGCCAACATCAAAGCACTATCCACAACTGAGAATCCGGAAGAGGCTTGTCGTCCTTTTGATGCTCGTCGTAACGGTTTTGTCATGGCCGAAGGTGCAGGTATTATGGTACTGGAAGAGTACGAACACGCCATAAAACGCGGAGCAAACATTATAGCAGAAGTGGTTGGTTATGGTAACAGTTGCGATGCTTACCACTACACTGCCCCACGTCCTGACGGCACAACCACAGCTGCAGCCGTAAAGCAATCACTGCAGGAAGCAGGCTATACCGATGACAAAATGCTCTACATCAATGCTCACGGCACAAGTACTCCACTTAACGACAAGTGTGAAACCGTAGCATTCAAATTGGCATTGGGCGAACAGACTGCCAGAAAGGCCATGATAAGTTCATCAAAATCCATGACCGGACACATGCTGGGTGCAACCGGAGCTGTAGAACTTATTGCATCAGCATTGGCACTGCAAAACGGCATATTGCCACCAACCATAGGTTATGCAGAAGCTGACCCGGAATGTGATTTGGACTACATTCCAAACCAGGCTAGAGACATTCAGGCAGATTTTGCACTATCCAGTTCATTAGGTTTTGGCGGACACAATGCCTGTGTAACACTGAAAAAATACAGCAATGAATAGAGAAGAGCTAAAGAACATATTGCCTCACCGCGAACCTATGTTGCTGGTAGATAACGTAGAGATTGATGGCGATTGGGTTAATGCAACATACACCGTTAAAGGCGATGAACACTTTCTTCAAGGGCACTTTCCGGGAATGCCGGTCGTTCCCGGTGTCATTCTTTGTGAAATTATGGCACAGTCCTGCTGTCTGCTTATATCAGACCTGCTGAAAGAGAATCTGCCTCTGTATGCCGGCATAGACAAAGCCCGATTCAAACACCCGGCTGTTCCCGGCGATACAATCTGTATAAGAGCCAGAGTAACACAACGTAAAGGCAAAGTGGTTTTTGTAGAGGCTACATCGAAAGTGAATGACAAGTTATGTTGCAGTGGAAATTTTTCTTTCGTTCTTATACCTAAACCAAATAATAATTGATACCTTTACGAAATATTAGTAAAAGATATAAACTATAAAAGGATATGAGTTACAATTTACTTAAAGGGAAAAAGGGCATCATATTTGGAGCATTAAACGAACAGTCTATTGCTTGGAAAGCTGCCCAAAAGGTAGTGGAAGAAGGCGCTGAAATAGTTCTTACCAACACTCCCATATCACTGCGACTGGGTGCTATAAACAAACTGGCCGAAGAGACAGGTTCAATAGTTATTCCTGCCGATGCTACTTGTGTTGCAGACCTTGAAATGCTGGTAGATAAAGCCATGGAACAGTTTGGCGGACAGTTCGATTTTGTACTTCACTCTATCGGTATGTCACCCAATGTTCGCAAGAACATACCATACGAAGCAACTAACTACGACTTTTTTGGCAAAACATTGGATATATCTGCCATTTCATTTCACAAACTGCTAAAGGTTCTTTATAGCAAGAATGCCATTAAGCGTGGTGGTTCTATTCTTGCACTAACATATATTGCTGCCGAACGCACATTTGTGGGTTACAACGATATGGCCGATGCAAAAGCACTGCTGCAATCCATAACCCGCAGTTTTGGTGCTATATATGGTAAAGAATATGGTGTACGCGTAAACACCATATCACAGTCCCCTACTGCAACCACTGCAGGTCAGGGTATTGCAGGTATGCAGGATATGCTTAAATATGCAGACTCCATGTCACCTCTTGGCAACGCTTTGGCAGAAGACTGTGCAGACTACATTGCTGTAATGTTTTCAGACCTTACACGCAAAGTAACTATGCAGAACCTGTATCACGACGGCGGTTTCTCTACCACCGGATTGCTACCGTTCCCACAACCTACAGAATAACAGCTACTGTAGCACTACACACGTATAATATTTGAGCCCCAAAGTCTATCCGAACTCTGGGGCTCACTTTATGTTTTATGGGACAACTCGGTTGTGTTTACCCATAAGAAAGCAGAAATACACAGGGGATTTGCTATGCCATGACCACGCCTAATGCTTCTTCCAGTGGCGCTAGTACATCTTGCCGTTTATAACGGATGGCACTCATATCAAGTGCATTGATGAGTTCCTTGGTCTCATACCCCTTCTTATAGGTTTTACGAGCCTTATTATACAAATCCAACAATTTCTGATACCCGTTTATCCCCTTCAACGATGAAGGAACTTGCTTCAATCGAAGGAAGTTGCAAATGCCATGCATGTCATCAAGAATCCAGTCTTCAATGGAACTCTTGACACCGATACGTATAAATTCATCAATACCCATACGCTTAACGCTTTTGCCTATGGCATCCCATTTTACTATTTGCGGTTGTTTAATCTCGAAGACATCAGTATCATACGAACAACAGACTGTCTTTATTTTGTAACTACCCAATTTGGCTGTTGGCAAGTATTCATTTTTCAACTTTGCCAATAGTTTGCTGGAGTATCTTGTTACTCCCTTTAGGTTACATACATCATAGGGCAACAACTTATTGCTGCTGACGGATGCATAATAATCTATGAGGGCTTTGAAGAACACCTCATCCGTATCTCCCTCTACAAATATTAATACATGCGAAGGATTCATTAGTTTCTTTTTCGCCATTGCCATGTTTTATTTGAAGAAAGATGTTAGCTTCTCGCTGTCATTCTCCATGTCGAGCATGAAGTCAAACATGAACTCTCCAAAGGTCAGTTCCATGTCGCCGGCATATTTGTACAGATATTTCAGTTTAGATGGATTAACCTTCGCAAAATGAGCAAGTCCGTCATGTCTGGGAAGACCGAAATACATTTGCTCTGGCTGCATATAGCGCATCAGATAGGGCGAGTGGCTCGTCATCAGTATTTTGGTATTTGATGCATATGCCTGTATGGTAAGAAGAAGATTCTCCATCAGCTTTGGATGGACAGAGTTTTCTGGTTCCTCGACCATAATCATTGGTATATCCTGCTTCTGAGCTGCCATACACAATGTGAATAAGAAAATCATACGCTTACTACCGCTTGACAACAACCGGATACTGGTGGGCTGTGAATTAAAATCCTCCTGTATTCTTATATCATAGAGTTTGCTGCGTCCGTCACTCAATGTTATTTCATCTGGTTCGAATGACACCACGCCAGAAATCAGCTGCTTAATACCATCTGACAAGATGCTGAAACTATCAGCATCCGTCTCCTTCATCCGATAGATATATTCGCTTAGAGTCATGCCGCCGAGCATGGCGATCCCGTTGTCCCCGTCTATGGAGAAGTATGATTCGGGGTTATCCAAGGTCTGTAGGTTCGGGATGTTTATGCTACATATTTCCTTGGCTAAGTCCGACAGGAACAATCCACCGTTGGCTATCATTGGCAGGGATAGTTGTTTAGGGGTGGCGGCAAAAGGTTTGTTACAACGACCCATAGCCGATGGAACAATCATAGAGTAGTTGCCGTCCTGTCTGTTTATCATTTGTCGATAGCGTTGCTCGCCCTCTGTCTTAATCTTTAACCACTCCGAAAGCACATAGCCAGGAATTGCGCCCTCTGCCCATTGGCATTCATAGCCATACTGCACAAGCTCTGTACGTCCATCACGCTGTAATCTACCAAGGATCTCAAAGTGGAACTTCTTTTCCTTGATTGAGACATTAATAGGGAGAAAGCGGCTTCGAAGCATCTGACCTTTTGTTTCTTCATTGGCATTCAGATACATCAAACCAAAACTGATGGCACTGAGAACGTTACTCTTGCCATAACCGTTAGGGGCGATGAGGGCGTTTATCTCTCCTACATCTAAACGTATATGCTCAATATTGGAAAATCCCTCAATGATAAAACTATCTATAACCATAACTCATGCAAATAATTTTGCGTCAGTATCACATAATCCGCCGCAAATATACCAAACAACAACAACTAGTGCAAATATTTTTGCGTGAGTTGGGCAAATTTTTAATTATTTTGATTGCTATATACCCTAAAGCAGAGCAATATGTGACAATTTTCAGGTCCTATTATTTCAATCCCACACATCAAATGCATTTAAATGTTGTAAGTGAACGAATGGTTAAGAAGACAAGCATTCTGAAGATCTTACAAAAACTGCAATATCTTTGCATTGGTTATATTTTGGTTTTCCTGGGATGAAAAGGATGGAAAAACAGTAACTTTGCAGAGGAAAAGAATGGAGAGTATTAGAGAGATTATTGAACGATAAAAACAGAGAGTAATGTTTAGGGAGATTCTGAACTACATTTTAGAAGGGTTAGCAATACTGTTTATGTATGGCAGTTTAAATTCAACTGCCGATGAAGGTTTTCTAATTGAATATGAAGGATATACGGTTTCATACAATCCGAAAACAAAAATTCCTGTTTGGGTAAAGTATGATTTATCGGCAGAAGAAACCGATGGTCCTTACACCAGAAAAGGAAAGAACTTTAAACAAGATGCATACGTTCCATTACCACAGGCTCATTCAGACGATTATCGCAATTCAGGTTGGTCAAAAGGACACATGGCACCGGCTGCCGATTTCAAGTGGAGCGAAAATGCAATGAAAGAGAGTTTCTATTACACAAACTGCTGCCCTCAGGACGAATCGCTGAACAGCGGTCAGTGGAACACACTTGAAAACAAAGTTAGAAATTGGGCTGAACAGTTTGGCAACGTGACAGTTGTAACCGGACCAATAATAGGAAAGAACATTAACGGCACTATAGGAGATAACCAGGTTGTAATACCCGACGCACTGTTCAAAGCAATATTGGCAGATAATCAGGCAATTGCTTTTGTTATGTATAACAGAAGCAGTAATGCCAATATGCAGAAATGTGCTATGAGCGTAAATCAATTGGAAAAGATATCCGGTCTGGATCTGTTTCAGGAATTGAATGACAATATTGAAGAAAGTATTGAATCCACCTATTCATTAAAATACTGGGGATTGTAAAAATGGTAAATGAAAAAAGTTCGGGAGAATAACCTATTCCCCCGAACCACCTTGTTATAATTGATTTGTTCAATCCAGTTCATCTACATTTATTATGTAATCATCTTTGTCACGTGTTTCTTCTTTAATTGAGAAGCCATAGGCTTTGTCTTTTGGGAAGATTATCTTAAATGAGTTTGTAAGATTCTCCGATTTAACCCCTTTGGCTGATATATTGTACAGAGTACCTTTTCTGTCTTCATCAACTTCACCACCTCTGTCAATAACCTGAACGCTATATGATACCTTAAAGTCCAAATCTAATTCATCACCATCTACAGGAACGAAACCATCTTTAAGAGTAACTTTTACACTCAACTGTGTACTGGCAGGTAAACTTTTAATATTGGTTATACTGTTTTTCCACTGCAATGTTTCCATTTTTTCTTTATGCACTTTACCCTGTGCATCAGTTACTGTAAACTCTACGTCTGCCACTTCAAGTAAATCTAAACTGGCAGTTGATTCTATCTGTACAATAGCACTATCAAAGCGATCGTCTCTATCAGTAAATATATCGTCACAAGATAATAATGTGGTAGCCAACACAGTAATAACTACATAGTTCAATAATTTTTTCATACGATTTTTCTTTTAGTAATAAGCAATAAGTTAATAATCACAATAATTACAATCACTTCATTTTTGTAATCGTTACAAATATATAATACTCGTTTTATTCCGGCAATAGTTTATTTATATTTTATCATTATTTAACATTTTAACGAATTATGCCTATTGAATCTGCTTAATCACCTATATGCAGTACACAAAAACACTTCTTATTGGACATATATCAAAATGATTGTTTAATTTTACGGCGGACATAAATATATAAGGTATTGATAAACTAAACATAAATAAAGATGAAGAGAACTATTCTATCGCTGCTTATAGCAGTATCAGTGGGCACCATTTCAACTACAGCCCAGACAATTAACAAAAGTGAAGACGGCAAGTACAGTATCAATGCAGGCAATATTACAATGACTATTGATGCTGCCAAAGGTGGTAAAATTGTATCGTACAAATATGGCGATTCTGAAGTTTTGTCACAAACCAGAATGGCCAATTCATTTGGAAGTACATTCTGGACCAGCCCACAATCTGAATGGAACTGGCCTCCTGTACCGGAATACGATACTAGAGCATTTAATGCTGAAATTAAAGGTAATACATTGGTATTAACAGGCGATAAATCTGCACGTTTTGGTTATAGAATACGTAAAGAATTTACCACAGATGCAAAAGACAATGCATTTGTTATTACCTACACTATTATCAATGAATCCGGCGAAGAACGTAAAGTTGCTCCTTGGGAAATTTCAAGAGTACCTAATGGCGGTATTCTATTCTGCGATGCCAAAGAGGCTACTCCTGCCAATAATATGGAGGGTTTGCCATTTGTTGCTGAACAGAAAGCATTGTGGTATGTATTGGATGAATCAAACTCTAACCGTAAGGTAAACATAGACGGTAAAGGTTGGCTTGCTTTTTACGACAACGGTATGCTGTTTGTAAAAAAATTCGCTGATCTTACTCCGGAAGAACCTGCACCGGCAGAGGGCGAAATTCAGATTTATGCAAATCCAGGCAAAACTTTCGTAGAGATTGAAGAACAGGGTGCATATACCACTTTAAAGGCAGGCGAAGAACTAAGCTGGACTGTACGCTGGTATCTGATTCCATCAGATCTTCCTGAAGCACCTTCTAAGAAGCTATTAAAGAAGGCACTCTCATTAGTAAAATAGAAGACCACTTAAAATCTGAATATTATGTGCAAACATCTTTATCTTTATGTATGTGCACTGATTTTAGCACTATGCACTGCATGTAATGGTCTAACCAAAAGTACAGAAGTTGGTCCTTACACTATTAAGGTAATTGACAACAACGTCTATCACATTCAGGATTTCAACTCTGAATATCCCGGTGGAGAGCAGTTTGACGAACAGGGTAACAAGACCCACTTTAACAACTGTTCCGACATCTATCTTATTGTTGGTGAAGAGAGTGCTCTACTAATAGACCTTTCAAACAGAATTACTTGGGCAGATAATGCAGAAGAGTCTTTAAAACAGATTGTTGCAGAACGTATAGAAGACAAACCTCTTACTATTACATTCACCCATAACCATGGTGACCATACAGGTATGCTTTCTGCTTTTATCAATTCAGATGTTCATTTTGCTCTGCCCGAAGAGGACTTTTCACAGATGGCTGTACGTTTCCCAAAAGACAAATACCATCTTTATAACGAAGGTTATATGTTTGATTTAGGTGGTACAAAAGTGGAAGCTATTGCAGTACCTGGACATACAGCCGGTTCTATGGTTTTCTACCTGCACGGACGTGATATACTCTTTACAGGCGATGCAATTGGTTCAGGACATGGAGTTTGGATTTTCAACACAGATGGTTTTAGCAAATATGTACGCGCCGTACCACACCTTATAGCATGGCTCAATAATCCGGAACATAAGGTAAATTTGGAAAAGTTACGCATATATGGTGGTCACTATTGGCAGAGAGACTGGTTGCCTGAACTTGGCAAGAAAGAGATGGGAATGGATTATCTGAACGATATGAAAGAGCTTCTTGACCAGATAGAAAACGGCACAGCCACCACCACCCCATCGGGACTTGACCATCAAACACTGGATACCTACTTTAAAAACGGTAGCGCCATTGTAGTTTGGAATGCGAAACAGGCAGAAGATTTCAGCAAGATATATCCTGAAAAGATGGTATATAGAGATGAAGATGTAGTATTCAGACAGATAGACGAACATACCTGGGTAGGTAACGGACATTTGGTTTACAATGAATCTGTTTATCTTTTAGAGGGCGAAACACAAGCATTGCTTATAGATGCCGGTACTGTAATGCCTAATTTGGATAAAGCTGTGGCTACACTTACCGACAAACCTGTTTTGGTAGCATTGACACATGCTCACGGCGACCACGCAGGTGCTATTGATTGTTTCCCGGAGATATTTATAAACCCTGCAGATTCTAACCTGCTAAAGAATCAAACCAATTATAAGGGAGAGGTTAGATATTTATCAGATGGTTTAACAATAGATTTGGGTGGCAGACAAATTGAAGTAATGTACACTCCGGGACATACTTCCGGTTCAACCACATTCTTTGACATAGAACGCCATTACGGTTTTAGTGGCGATGCGTTTGGTTCTACTAACCTACTACTGTTTGGAGGCACTTTTAAGCAGTTAATAGAAACCACCACCCGCACTGCTGAATATATGCAACAGAATGGAATAGAAAAACTATACCCGGGACATTATCAGGGTAATCCCGAAACGCTACAACGTATTCTCGATGAAAAGAAAATGTCAGAAGATGTGCTGTCCGGAAAGCGTAAAGGTATGCCAAACAATACTTCCGGACTGAACAGTTATATTTACGACTACGGAGTATATATACGTTATAATGATCCTCAGGCCTTACAATAAGGCTTTACTATAAGAATATGAAATGAAAGGGAGACTTAAGTGTGTGATTTAAGTCTCCCTCATCTATTTTAATTACGAAGTTCGTCTATGGTAATAATATAATCATTTTTGTCACGTGGCTTGTGATTTATACCAAGCTTAAACTCTTTGCTTTCAGGAAAAATAAGTTTGAAGGTCTCTTTCAGTTTTTCCGATTCCACACCACTTGTGGTCACACTCCATAGTGAACCCATACGACTTTCATCCAGTTCACCATCTTTTTCTACTACCTGCACGGCATACAGCACGTTAAAATCAAAATCGTACTTTTCTCCTACCACAGGAATAAAATCATCTTTCAGTTCTACCCTGACATTGATAATAGCATTGGCAGGTAGAGAGTTTATATTCACTATACTTTTTCCCCATTGTATAGTTGACATAGACTCTTCATGAATTACACCATAATTATCTGTTATGGTGATAATCACATTAGCCGCTTCGAGCAAATCCAAGCTGGCGTTCGAAGTAAAGATGAACGTGGCACTGCCAAACGCATCGTCTTTGTTGGAATCATCACAAGAAACCATTGTGGTAGCAAGCAATGAGACAACAACATAATTGAACATTTTTTTCATAATCACTCTTTTTTAGCAAACAAAACTATTATTTAAAAACACAATAACGGTTAAACCTAATGCTGTAGGATTAACTCTCTGCAAAAGTATCTTCTATTTCCACACGTTGTTCACCTACACAACAGATTTACAGTTTTTTAGTGTTTACGATTTTTATTTAAAATGGTAAACTGTTAACAAAAAAAGTCGGGCACCAAACAAGGTGTCCGACTTTTGTATCTGAATTATCTGAAAGCGGCTTACTTAAAGAGCAATGGAGCGAACTGATTCAGATAGATTCGCCAGTTACTCCAGGTGTGACCACCACTATTTTCATAGAATGTATGTTCTATACCATTTTCGGTAAGTGTTGCATCCAATTGACGGGCACTCTCTATAAGGAAATCAGTTTCACCACAACCTATCCAATACAACTTGATACCGGCTTTTTTCAATGCCTGGAACTGCTTGGTATACTCTGCTTTATTCTGGTCATTTACGCGGATACCATTACTTAATGGGCAGATATACTTAAAGAAACCAGGGAACAGATTTGTGCAGCTGATAGTATGACCGGCACCCATTGAAAGACCTGCTATAGCACGTCCATCAGGATTCTTTATTACATTGTAGTTTTTCTCCATATATGGGACCATATCCTTAACTATACTGGTAACGTATGCATTTGCAAAGTTTGGGTCATTACTGTCCTGCTGCTTTTCTGGAATCTGCAATGTACGTGCTGCATACTGTGTAGGATTGCCGTTTGGCATTACTACAATCATTGGTTTTGCCTGCCCCTTTTCTATAAGATTATCCATAATCTGACAGGTACGTCCCATATTACTCCATGCATCTTCATCGCCACCGGCACCATGCAACAGATATAGTACAGGCAGAGGCTCTTTCATATCGTTGTATCCGTGCGGAGTATATACGAACATTCTGCGTTCCATTCCAAGTGTAGGGGATTCGTACCAAACCTGATGCAAATCACCACGTTTATTGGCTTCAAAATAGTTTTCTGTCAGTTCACCCGGAATAAGCAACACACTAAGGAATGTTGTTCCGTCACGTTGCATAAAGATATTGTTAGCGTCGTTTACCTTTACACCATCAACCACAAAATTGTATGTATAAAGTTCTGCTGCAGGACGTGGTACTGACACTTCCCATACCCCCTGTTGGTTCTTAGTCATTGCTACCGGCTGTTGTTGCCATGATAGTGATACCTGTACATTCTGTGCTTGCGGAGCCTGAATACGGAATGTTACATTCTGTTCAGCTATTTCCGGTGACACTACGTTTACTCTTCCAAAATTGAAGTTGGCAAGTTCCTGCGCAAAAAGTCCAATTGTGCAGAACGCCATTACTAAAGTCAAGGTTAATTTTTTCATTTATTCAGTTATTTAGTTAGTAATAAATTATCTCTTTATAGAATATAACTGTTCACTGGTCTCTAACACCATATTCTTATTATAGGTATCGTGACGGACATACCCTACTCCATCCGAATACCACGACAGAGCAGTTGTTTCCCTTTTATATACGGGTGCTTTTTCAACTTTATGTTCGCTTATCACTATGCAGTCAAAAGTTCCCGCAGGCGTAGAAATTGTTTCATAACGCAACACCTTTCTATCGGTTACCTTAACACGATACTTCATACCCAATATTGTTACTTCTGCTTCGGCCGATGGCAATATATCACCCGGTTTCATATTAGCAGTCAGAACTGCACCCGTTTCCACTGTTTTGGCATGTCCAAATGGTAATGTAGTATGTAATATTGCCACTACTGCATTTGTCAAACTGAGCTTTAAAGTTCCATCTGATGCTATCCTAACATATTGTGAAACCGGAATGTCAATAAGTGGCTTTGAATCTGCATCTGTAAATTCAGAACTGGTAACTATTGTTATTGTATCTGAATGCCAATTGTATTGGTACTTTACAGTGAGTGTATGATACCACTTTACCTCACCACTATCAGCATACTTACGTACATAATTCAGTGTTGTACCTACATCGGTACAAAAGTAAGTTGGAACTGCAGCTAAACTAAGAGGCAATAACAACAATATGTATATAAGGTATCTACGCATTATCTCTTTTTAAGCAGTACACACGCACCACCACCCGGAGCAAGTTCCAGTTTAAGTACTCCTTTGCTTGTACCTATCTCTGTTCTGGTTGAATAGGTTTCACGGTTTGTCAAGTAGTGAGTATCAGGAGCGTCTTGAGTTATCTCCATTGTCCAACTTCCTTTTTTATCAAGAAAATCCAATGGAATTACTAATGTACGAGCCTCTTCATTTGTTGCCGCACCTATCAGATAATCACCCTCTGCAGACTGACGCATCATTACAATGTATTCTCCTATTTCACCCATCAAGGTTTTGCTCTCTTTCCAAGGCATCTTTTGAGCCGACAGGAAACGCAATAGTGACGGATACTTTTCATAATATTCAGGTATATCAGGAATAATGGTTACACCTGAATATGTTATAAGAGTACGAGCCATTTCGCCTGATACGGTAGAATGTACCTCCTGGTTATTATCTACACGTGTGGTACGTCCCTGGCGCAAATCCATAAACCCGTTATTCATATCTATAGGACCTGCTATCATATTTACAAAGACCGATGTCACAAAGGTTTTTGGTTCAAAGGTCTGGTGTCCGTCCAACTGTGCCTTGCAATATTCGCGTGTAACTGCATTTGGCCATGTTCTTTCCTGACCATACGGATGTACAGGATAGTCATGGAAATCTATAAGCAGATGATGTTTGGCACATAGTTCTGTTATTTGACGTGTCTTTTCGTTTTTCTGTTGTGGAGTTCCATTCATAAAGCCATACTTGACACCGGCTGCGCCCCACTCTTCGTACTGTTTCAGTGTCTCTTCTATAGGGTAATTTGTACCTGCTACATCATTCAGATAGAGCCATATTCCTACGCCTTTTTCTTTACCATACTTAATAATACGCTGAACATCCTTTGCCTTTTCGCCTGTAACAGGATCTGAATTCTTTTCAAATTCAGGACCGTACCAGTTAGCATCGAGTACCAGATATGCAAACCCCTGTTCCGATGCAAAATCCACCATTCGTACCCAAGAATCGTAATTCATTCCGTAGCGGTAGCCTTGCCATTCAGCACCATTTATACGCCAATCCCAGAGTGCTATACCGGGTTTTACCCACGAAAAGTCCATATCTTTGGCGGGTTCGGGATTGAGCAGAGTCAGTACATCGGAATCCACAAGTGCACCCGGAGTATCACCTATCAGAATGACACGCCATGGTGATATATATTTTGTCTGAAAATCCAATGGTTCTGTCACCACAGAAAACGATGTGCTTCCCTGTTCGGTCTGCAAACGCATAGGAAGAGCCTGTTCGTTAACATCGGCTTCATGAATAGCCATATAGACATTATCCTTTACTTTGACAGTCATCACAGGCAGACGTTCGCCACTTGCCCTGGAAAGTAGTTCAGGACCTATATTGTGACGTTCGCCATTATAGTACCAGGCTGTAAAATCGCCTGCAAAATTAAACTTTGTGTTCTCAATTATGGTATTGACCGGAACTACAGGTTCATGAGATGGTTGTGGAAGCACACATCTGTAACGAAAAGCCACAGCATCTTCGTAAACCCTTACCTCTAAATATATACTGGGAGGAGTATTGTGTTCGCTTGTTAAAGGGAGTGACGGACTTATTAAATATGCCTTCTGAATATAGTGTTTATTCACCATAGAACGTTTACCCCATACAGGAGTAAACGTACCACTTTCACCCGATGTTCCAACCAGCTCTATTTTAAAGTTATCGGGAGTATAGCTTACACCATCGGCATTATTCATTCCTAAAGGCGAATCTTCTATAAGTTTAACGTTTTTATAACTGACATCATAGACCAAATCACCATTGTCATTATAATCCAGGACAAAACTAATCTGCTGACCCGGAAGACTTACATTCTCTTTTGCCTGTACTTTTACGGCACACAATATTAAAATTGCCGCCAATGCTCTACTAACAGATTTACCGTACTTTCTCATATTTAATTACATTTTTACTTTACAAATATATAGGCATATATTCAGCCACGATAGGGAAAACCCCTAAAACAAACGGGGGATTTTCCTAAAAACAGCTATATGTTACGGTACGAAAATAGTGTTTTTATTCCACATAAAAGGATTATTTGATAAAAAAGGTTAAGAGTGTTAATCATTGTTTTATTGTTTTAATATGTTTTTGTATTTTTGCGGTATAACCAGATAGAATATGAAGAAAAGTACAAAATGGCTACTAATCGGCATTATTGCCCTTATTGTGATTGCACTTGCAGTCAAGAGATTTATACCGGAAAAGAGTGGTGATTTAAAAAACAGTTCGGAAACATCAGCACAAAAACCACAACAAAAGAAGAATGTTCTTTACGTAAGGTACGTAGTTATTAAACCTACCGAACTTGTTGACGGTATTAATGTGAGCGGAAGTCTTATCCCCAATGAAGAGGTTAATCTAAGTTTTGAAACTTCAGGTAAAATTACCGACATCTTCTTTGAAGAGGGTAGCAAAGTAAAGAAAGGTGATATTTTAGCAAAGATAAATGATGCTCCTTTACAGGCTCAGCTAAAGAAGTTAGAGGCACAGCTTAAACCTACTCAGGACCGTCTGTACAGACAGAAAGCACTTTTTGAAAAAGAGGCTGTCAGTCAGGAGGCTTTCCAGGAGGCAGAAGCCAATCTCTCAAAACTGGAAGCCGATATTGAAGAGGTTAAAGCGCGTCTGGCACAGACAGAACTACGCGCTCCATTCGATGGTATTATAGGTCTGCGTCAGGTAAGTGAAGGTGCATACGCATCACCTACCACAAATGTAGCTGTACTTACCAACACAAACAAACTGAAAATAGAATTCAACATTCCGGAACGTTACGCCGGTATTCTTAAAGAGGGTGCCAAATTGACATTTACCGTAGAAGGTGACAGCATTCAGCACAGTGCTGCAGTTTATGCTACCAATTCAAGAGTTAATACCGATACCAGAACATTTACTGTTCGCGCCATATACGACAACAAAGATGGCAAACTGGTACCGGGACGTTATGTGGATGTAAGCTTGAATACCAGAGTGTTTGAAAATGCACTGGCAGTTCCAAGTGAAGCCATCATTTCAGAAATGGGTATAGACAAAGTATATCTATATAAAGGTGGTAAGGCAATGCCTGTAAACATAACCAAAGGATTGAGAACTGAATCTCATTCTCAGGTTTTGACAGGTCTGTCTGTTGGTGATACAGTTATTACCAGTGGTACTATGCAGTTACGCACAGGTACATCAGTAGTTTTGAAGAATAACTAAAATAATCTACAGCCGTGAATATATCTGAATTAAGCATTAAAAGACCTGTACTATCCACCGTACTTGTTCTTATTATAATACTATTCGGTGCAGTAGGATATGTATCGTTGGGTGTAAGAGAATATCCATCGGTAGATAATCCTATCATATCTGTTTCCTGTTCCTATCCCGGTGCAAATGCCGAAGTTATTGAGAATCAGATTACAGAACCGCTTGAACAGCAGATTAACGGTATTCCGGGCATTCGTTCACTTACCAGTGTAAGCCAGTATGGAAGTAGCCGTATTACAGTTGAATTTGAACTTTCTGTCGATTTGGAAACTGCAGCAAACGACGTGCGCGATAAGGTTTCGCGTGCTCAGCGTCAGTTGCCAAGAGACTGTGACCCTCCTACCGTTTCAAAAGCAGATGCCGATGCTTCACCTATATTGATGGTGGCATTGCAGAGCGACAAGCGTTCCCTGCTTGAACTTAGCGAAATAGCCGATTTGGTGGTTAAAGAGCAACTGCAAACCATTCAGGACGTTAGTAGTGTAAGTATATGGGGAGAAAAGCGTTACTGTATGCGTTTATGGTTAGACCCTGTCAAGATGTCGGGTTACGGTATCACTCCAATGGACGTAAAGAATGCTCTGGATAAAGAAAATGTAGAATTGCCATCGGGAACTATTGAAGGTAACACCGTTGAACTTGAAATTCGTACATTGGGACAGATGCACACTATGGAAGAGTTCAACAATCTGGTTATCAAACATGATGGTGATCAGGTGGTCCGTTTTAGCGATATAGGTAATGCCGATTTGAGTCCACGCGACATAAAAAGCTACATGAAGATGAATGGTGTACCAATGGTCAGTGTGGTTGTTGTTCCACAGCCTGGTGCAAACCATATTGATATTGCCAACAGTGTATATGAACGTATGGAACGTATGGAGAAGGATTTGCCGGAAGACGTTAAATACGAATATGGTTTTGATAACACCAAATATATACGTGCAAGTATCAACGAAGTAAAAAAGACTCTGTTCGAGGCCTTCATATTGGTTATAGTAATCATCTTCTTATTCCTGCGTGACTGGCGTGTAACCCTTATTCCATGTTTGGTTATTCCTGTTGCCATTATCGGTTCATTCTTTGTAATGTTCCTTATGGGATTCAGTATCAACGTACTATCTATGCTTGCGGTGGTACTATCCGTGGGACTTGTGGTGGACGATGCTATTGTAATGACAGAGAACATCTATTTGCGTATAGAACGAGGTATGTCCCCTAAACAGGCAGGTATTGAGGGTGCAAAAGAGATTTTCTTTGCCATTATTTCCACATCTATAACACTTATATCGGTATTTATCCCTATTGTGTTTATGGAGGGAACAACAGGACGCCTTTTCCGCGAATTCAGTTTTGTTATAGTAGGTGCAGTTATTATATCTACCTTCACTGCTATAACATTCACTCCTATGATATCAACCAAGATTTTGGTAAAGAGAGAGAATAAAAATGCCTTTTATCGTGCCACAGAACCATTCTTTGAAGGTATGAACAGATTGTACGGAAAGAGTTTGGAATACTGTCTGAAGCATAGATTTGTAGCTATGATTATGATGTTGGTGGCATTTGCAGGTTGCGTACTATTATGGATTAACACTCCTGCAGAAATGGCTCCACTGGAAGACCGTTCACAGGTTACTGTACGCACACAAGGTCCCGAAGGTGTTACATACGAATATATGCGCGACTATACAGAACGTATTAACGACATAGTGGATTCAGTTATGCCGGATGCCGAATTTGTTACTGCCCGTGTTTCGAGCGGTTCTGGTAACATTCAGATTACTCTGAAAGATTTGGCCGAACGCGATTATTCACAGATGGAGGTGGCAGCCAAACTTACTCAAGCTGTTTCCAAAGAAAACGATGCACGTTCTTTTGTTCAGCAGCAATCAACATTTGGCGGTGGTCGTGGCGGTATGCCTGTACGTTATGTATTGCAGGCCACCAATATAGAGAAGCTGCAAGAGGTGTTGCCAACATTCTTGGCAAAGGTGCAGGAGAATCCTATATTCCAAATGGCCGATGTGGATTTGAAATTCTCAAAACCTGAAATGCGTATTGCAGTAAACAGAGAAAAGGCAAATTTGCTTGGTGTAAGTACACGCGATATAGCACAGACTTTGCAGTATGGACTTAGCGGTCAGCGTATGGGTTACCTGTATATGAATGGCAAGCAGTATGATATTGTTGGTGAAATAAATCGTCAGCAACGTAATACACCGCTTAATTTGAAATCCATCTATATGCGAAGCAATACAGGCGAAATGATTCAGATGGACAATCTGGTAGAACTTCAAGAGGATATTGCGCCACCTAAACTGTATCGCTACAATCGTTTTGTTTCGGCTACAATTTCAGCAGGTGTTGCTCCGGGGCACACTTTGGGTGAAGCACTTGATGTAATGGACAAGATTGCAAAAGAGACACTTGATGATACATTCCGTACAGCATTGACAGGCGAATCTCGTGAATTCCGCGAAAGTTCCAACAGTTTGATTTTTGCATTCGGATTGGCATTGGTGCTTATCTATCTTATTCTGGCTGCACAGTTTGAAAGTTTTAAAGATCCACTTATCATTCTTCTCACTGTACCTTTGGCTGTATTTGGTGCATTGATATTTATGAACATAGGCGGACAGACAATGAACATATTCAGTCAGATTGGTATCATTATGTTGGTAGGTCTGGTTGCAAAGAATGGTATTCTGATTGTGGAATTTGCCAACCAGAAACAGGAATCGGGTTTGGATAAACTTTCAGCTATCCGCGATGCCTCCATTCAGCGTTTACGTCCTATTCTAATGACCAGCTCTTCTACTATATTGGGAATGCTTCCACTGATTATAGCCGGTGGTGAAGGAAGTGCAGGACGTGTAGCAATGGGTTCAGCAGTAGTGGGCGGTCTGTTTATATCTACCATATTTACTATGTATATTGTACCATCAGTATATTCTATTATTTCAACATCACGCAATAATAAGGAGGATAAGAAATGAAAAGATATGTTACTATAATAATAGCTTGTGCTGTCGTTTTTTCAGGATATTCCCAGACAGTATCTTTAAAAGAGTGCATTGAGCGTGGTTTGGAAAACAGTTACCAGATTAAAATGGTAAACAACAATGAACAGAAAACTGCCAACAATGATACATGGGGCAATGCCGGAGGTATGCCGTCAGTAAACGTAACCAGCACCTACAATGGCGCAGTACGTAACAATGGTGGTCTAACCCACTCTTTGAATTCGGCCATAAGAGCTGAGATGACAGTTTTCAATGGGTTCAGTATAATGGCATCACGTTCAAAACTTGAAGAGTTGCATCGTGCAGGTACAATACAGACCAGAATTGCCATTGAAGATTATGTTGCCAATCTTGCTTCGGAATACTACAATATGGTACGTCAGGCCATACATCTGAAGAATCTGGATTATGCAGTAACACTATCTAAAGAACGTCTTCGTATTGTTCAGGCTCGTTATAATATAGGTGACAATTCACGTTTGGATTTGCAACAGGCACAGGTCTATTTCAATGCAGACAGCGCAAACAGTCTTAAACAACATGAACTTGTTGCATCGGCCAATATCAGGATGAACAGACTGATGTCAAACAGCAATTTGAACGAACTTATTGTTGCTGCCGACACGGCCATAGTTCTTTTAGATGAACTGAACTACGACACACTGCTAAACAGTATGTTGGAGACTAATGCCGAACTGCTTAAAGCAGAAACAGATAGAAATATTGCCGAATATGACAAAAAGAGTGTTGTTTCCAGAAACTACCCATATCTTAAAGTAAATGCCGGATTCAGCCACAGTTGGAGCAGCAAAAGTTCTGCATCGCTGGGCCCCGATTTCGGTGCTACATTGGGGATAAATCTGCTTGATGGCAAACATCGTACACAACAACGCAATGCTACGTTGGATATTCTTAATGCCGAACTTGCCTCCGATGAATTGGAACTTGAATTAAGAGCAAATTTAGAGGATTTCTGGCAGGCATATCAGAATAATCTGCGTCTGTTGGCTTTGGAACAACAGAATCTGTTTACTGCTCAGGACAACTACGAAATTGCTTACGAAAGATACCTGTTGGGCGATTTGTCGGGTATAGAGATGCGCGAAGCACAAAAATCACTGCTTGATGCAGAAGAGAGTCTGCTTCAGGTAGAATATGACACAAAGATATGTGAAATATCCCTGCTGCAAATTAGCGGTATGGTTTTGGATTATATCAGATAATCACTATTACTACTTATAACATAAATCCAGGTTAAACACCATTACTAACCAAATGAATTAGGGGCGTTTTCTTAATGAGAACGCCCCTAATAGATTTAACGACAGTATCAATTTACTTTGTAGCTGCCAAAGAAGCCTTACGGAACTCCTTCATCAATTTCTCAAGTTCCAAAGAAGCCTTGCGTGCGCGTGTGCCTGCAGCCTTGTTGCCTTTTTCAATCTGAGAATTTGCATCTTTTGCAAATGCAGCATACAATTCAGCTGCCTTCATCAAAATCTCTTCCATAATTAATTTTTGTTAAAAGTTGAATAATGAATAATCTTTAATTGACGCAAAAGTAATACAATTAGATAAATACGCAAAAGTTATCCTATTTTTTTTCAAAAAAAATGTTGCAAAAATTTATAGTTCATTATTTTCACAAGGATAACACCTAATTTATAGATAGAAACAATAAAACTATTAAACAAAACACATAGTAACAGAAAAAATAAGTAACTTTGCTACATAAACAACAGAACATACATCATTATGAAGAAATTATTTGTACTAGCACTATGTTGCATATCAGTGATAACTGTATTTGCAAAGTCAGAACCCATTGCACCAAAGTATGGTGTAGGAGCTGTTACTGTAAACACAAACGGCAGGGTTGAATTCGTGGATGATATAGAGATTCCGGCATCTGTAAATTTGGACAACTGTTACGAACGTATTCTTACTTGGGTTAAAGGACGTTTCACCCAACCTAATGTTACCAAGGGCGAACTTTTAAGCGACAATCAGGATACTCGTCGTATTACAATGCGTATTCAGCAGAATCTGGTATTCAAGAACACTGCATTGGTAACAGACATGACAAAAGTCAGTTATAATCTGACATTTGCCGTTAAAGAAGAGAATGGTAAAAAGAAATGTACTGTAACCATGACAGATATCAGTTATCTATACGAAGAGAATAGAGAGAATGGAGGTATATCTTTCACTGCCGAAGAATGGATAACAGACCAAGAGGCCTTTAACAAGAACAAAACCAAGTTTCTAAAAACTACAGGTAAATTCCGTATAAAGACAATAGACCTGTTTGAACTAATTTCAAATCAGACTAAAGAAACAATAGATACTCTATAACAGGCAGATGGCTAAAAACAGTGTTTTATACAACAGATTAGGTATAGACGAAAGTGCTACCGATTCTCAAATAAAAGAGGCTTATGACAATCTTATTGCCAATTGTCCTGCATCGTCAGCTGCATATAAAGAGATAGAAGAAGCATACGCTGTTCTAAGCAACATAGAGCAGCGCGCCAAATATGACGTAACAGGCGAGTACAAGCATAAAGGTAACGCAAAAAAGTCATCTTTAGGTTCTATAGATACTGTTAGAAAGGTGCTTAACACTATCTTTATGATAGGCGCAGTGGTTACTATAATCCTCTATTTCACTAAGACAGAGAATCAGGGTTCATCTGCATTTTTCATAGTTGGAATATCGTCTTTGGTTGTTAAGATAGTGGAATTCATTTTAAGGTTGCTGCCATAAAGTACTGTTTGTGTATGTATAATTGGGTATCACATATAAAATTGACAATGGGACATAAGTTTCTGCTTATAGTCTCATTGCTTGTTATTTATACTTCAGGCATTAAGGCTCAAAGTACAGTTTCCCAAAATCAGGATGGTTTTCACGGTGCCACTATGGACGGTTTTCTAACATCCGATCCCGGCAAAGATTCTACTGTAGTAGAACGTGAAGTATCCAAAGACTATAATCAGTGGATAATTGACAGGAATACCGGTTTGGTAGTTACTCTACCGCTTGATACTGTCATGCACTATTTTGAAAGCGAGCATCTGACAGAAGGCTATACAGGACGATACAGCTATTTGGGTAATATGGGTTCTCCAAGACTGTCCAGAATATATTTTGATCGTACAGAAAAAAACGATTTCATATTTGAACAGCCCTATAGTTACTATGTAAAAGATGCTTCGGAATTCCGGTTTACAGACACAAAGACTCCGCATCTGAATCTCAGCTATTTTAAGGGTGGAAACAAAACTACAGGCGAAGAACGTATAAAGGGCTATTTTGCCGCAAACTTCAACAAAAAGTTGGGCATTGGTCTTAACATGGATTACCTATTGGGAAGAGGTCGTTATGACAGCCAATCCACATCTATGTTCGACACACGTATTTACACCTACTGGCGAGCTGACCGATACAGTGCTCATATTACAATGAACACCGACGAAATAAAAGTGGCAGAAAATGGTGGCATAGAGGATTTTCGTTATATCACAAATCCGGAAGCTATGGCTGAAGGACGCAAACAGTATGCTCCGGAAGATATTCCTTTTAGAATGTACTACAACTGGAACAACATTAAGCGAAAGCAGTTAATGTTCACTCATAGTTTCAAACTGAACAAAACATTTGAATATCAGGATAGTTTGGTAACTGCCGACACAGTATTTTACACAACACATTCAGAAGTAAAGACTATAAGCACTATTGCCCACACTATTGAAACAGGCGAACTAAAAAGAAGATATATATACAATATGGTTCCTAAGAATTTCTATTCAGCCATCTATCTGAATGACGATTCTTTGGATACTACAAAAGAGTTCTACTTAACCAATACGTTGTCCATATCGCTGAACGAAGGTTTCAGCAAATGGGCCATTGCTGATATTTCAGCTTATATAAGACACGATTTACGTTCTTATAATATGCCTGATACTTTGGCAGACAGAGGCATATCATCAGAGTATCAACGCAAACATACCAAGAATAATCTATATATAGGAGGACAGATAAATCGTTCTGCCAGCAACAATCTATCATTTGGCGCAAATGCTGAAACCATTGTAATAGGCGAAGATGCCGGTGATTTTTCACTTGACGGCAATTTACAATTCCGTTTCCCTCTTTTCAAAAAGAGTGCTCAGTTGGGAGCCACTGCTACAATGAGTAACCTTACCCCCTCCTATTACTATGGTCAGTTCCATTCAACATATTGCTGGTGGGATTTGAACCTGAAACGCGAATTTACTACACGTATAACAGGTAATCTGCACATAGAGAGCACAAACACCAGTATATCGGCCGGTGTAGAGAACAGAACAAACTACACCTATCTTACAAACATTGGACAAAGTTACACTGTAGATAATTCCACCCTGCCAACATACAATGTAAAGGCAAGACAATTTGATGGTTCAATACAGGTTCTATCTGCAAATCTGCAACAGAATTTTAAATTGGGTCCGCTACATTGGGACAATGACATTACCTGGCAGGTATCCAGCAATAAAGAGATACTGCCTTTACCTCAACTGAATATCTTTACAGATTTATACTTTAAGTTTCTGTATGCAAAAAGATTAGAGATAGAAGCCGGAGCAAATATGACCTGTTTTACAAAATACAGTGCGCCAACATATAGCCCTGCAACAGGTATGTTCCATCTGCAAAACAACAGTAAAATTCAGGAAGTGGGTGGCTATCCATTAATAAATGCCTATGCCAACTTCCGTATTCAGGGTGTGCGTTTCTACGTAATGTACTATCATGCCAACAACAATTTATTGAAGAATACAGATTCATTCTTTGTTCCCGGTTATCCACTAAACCCAAGTATGGTTAAATTTGGATTGAGCTGGACATTCTTTGATTAAAAATTTGATTTAAAATGATTAGATGGGGATTTATAGGATGCGGTCAGGTTACTGAACAGAAAAGTGGCCCTGCATTTGCCAAAGCAGAAGGATCTGCTATTGAGGCTGTTATGAGCCGTGATGCTGAAAGAGCCAAATCGTATGCAAAACGTCACAATATAAAGAAATGGTACGATGATGCATTGGATTTAATAAACGATCCGAACGTAGATGCTATATACATAGCTACCCCACCTTCATCACATGCTACTTATGCCATTATGTCCATGAAAGCCGGCAAACCGGTCTATATTGAGAAACCTATGGCATCCAGTTATGACGAATGTCTGCGCATAAACCGAATTTCGAAAGAGACCGGTATTCCCTGCTTTGTTGCTTATTACAGGCGCTATCTCCCCTACTTCCAAAAGGTTATGGAGTTAAAGGAGAGAATAGGTAAACTAATCAACGTGCAGATAAGGTTTGCCCAACCTCCTAAAGAGCTTGACTATAACAGCACCAACCTACCCTGGCGAGTAATTCCCGATATAGCAGGCGGTGGCTATTTTTACGATTTGGCACCACACCAGATAGATATGGTGCAGGAGATTTGCGGCTGCATTATTGATGCTTGCGGTATGAGCAGCAATTTGGCCGGTCTGTATAAAGCAGAAGATACTGTAAGTGCCTGTTTCAAATTCGAAGATGGTTTGGTAGGTTCCGGTTCATGGTGCTTTGTAGCCGATGAATCGGCAAAAGAGGACCGTATAGAACTGATAGGTGACAAAGGTATGATATGTTTTTCAATCTTTACCTTCCAACCCATAGCGCTACATGATGATACAGGTCGCCATGAATTCAACATCCCGAACCCTGAACATGTACAGTTCCCATTGGTTCAGGCAGTAGTTAACCATTTGAACGGAGGCGAAAAATGTCTATGCGATGGTTTAAGCGCAACACCCACTAATTGGGTTATGGATAGAATATTGGGTAAATTCTAATTTATACATAGAGTTACAAGAACCTACAACGGGAGGTGAATCAATTCATCTCCCGTTGACCATCAATAACCATAAAAATGTAGTTGTCTCACGACAATATATTGCGTTTTTATAGACTTATTAGAATGTGCAACCTACTGATATGAGCAGACGGTTTGTCTTTGTTTCGTAACCCAATACCGGATCATCATCGTATTCCGATAACGTGAAGATACTTTTACGCAGACTGTTTACGTATGCCATATCCACATAGAACTGCTGACCATTATTGCCTACTGTTGCACAATATCCCAAACCACAGGAAATATTTCTTGTTCCATCGTGACGTTCAGTCTGGAAATCCATTCTGTTACTGTTAAAGTCTGTATCGCCTACAAATTTAAAAGACTGCTTGTTAAACATTGGCGATGTATAGTTATAACCGGCACGAAGACTGAATTTGCCAATATTCTGTTCTAAACCGACACGCCATGTACCATAATTCTGCAAATCATAGGTTCCCTGATCATCAAGATATACCTTATTATTATCTAACAGCATTACTGTATTTGCAAAATTGTGTTCATATTCCACTCCTATGGCTGTCTTTAAGAAGGTTAGTCCTGCACTTGCATTTACCGTCCATGGCGATGTAAATCTGTAATCGGCATACTGTGTAAACTTTTCACCATCTTTAGGTTCACCATTTAAAGCGTAGAGATAATCGGCATAATCAAGTTCCACGCCATACCATGTAGGAGTCTTAACTGAAAGACCGAAACGCAAAGCCTTAAACGGACGATATATCATACCAAATGACATATTATAGCCTGTAGCATACTGAGCTGTCATCATGTCGGCCGAATGATAGTCGGTAACGACATCAAATCCCGGCTGTTCAGGATAATAATCGTAAAAATATCCTGTAGAACTATATGAAGAGCTTAACATGCCCAATGTATAACCCAAATAGAGCTTGTTATTGAAGTTAAGAGCTACGTTCAAATCGTAAGTTTTCAGTCTGTTGGTAATATTGCTTTCAAAATCTCTGAACACCTCAAATCCATCATTATCAGTAAAGGAATCATAATAAGTAAGAGTCCTGTCTGTACTGTTCAACTTTCTGTATGAGAATCCAAGATTCACATTCTTCAATGATTTATTCCCCCCCAATCTATTGAAAAGAACAAAAGACAATACGTCGGCCGAAGCATTTATTCCTGACTTTGATTCTTTTGAATACCAATTCATAGACGATACTGAATTAGCTTTCATTGATGTTTCCCCCATTGCGGTTTTGGTACCATAGAAAGAACCTGTAAAGTTCACTTCGTTGGTTGTATATGTTCCTATACCTGCAGGGTTGGTGGATATAGTGGAAATATCGTTTCCAAAAGCGCTCATTGCTCCTCCCATACCTACATAACGTGCAGTTCCTATAAGTTCCTTCTCTATAGTGTTTGCTGCATCGTATGTGGTTTGTGCAGAGATTCCTGCACAAGCCAACACACCTATCATTGTTATTATTCCTCTTTTCATAATTGTAGCATTTATATAATTAGACAAATACCATTATTGTTTTATCTTCTTGAAGACGAGCTGCTTCTTGATGAACTGGATACAGAATGTGAGCCACCACCGCCACCCGAGAAGCTTGACGAACTGAATGAACTGCTTGATGAACTGTACGAACTACCGGAAGAAGAACCTACACTTCGTGAAGAAGTTCTGGAACTATTTTCACTGTTGCGTGCAGCTGTATTTGCCGGCTGACGACTTGGAGTATTAGAACTACTACGCAAAGTAGAACCGGTAGATTGTCTGCTGCTCGAACTGTTACTTGAGTTACTGCGTACTGCCGATGAAGTAGCCTGTCTGCTACCGGTAGAACCGGTTGAACTACTACGTATTGTTGACGATGCAGCCTGTCTGTTGGTGCTGCTTGGACGGTTGTATGTAGCAGCCGGCTGTGTAGTTCTGTTAACATTTGAACTGCTTCTTACAGAAGATGACGATACCGATGCAGAACGCTGTGTTCCCGATGTAGCGCGATTGCTTACAGATGACGAACTATCAGTACTGTTATTTCTTACTGTTGTTGTCCTATTATCAGCAGTTCTTTCAGTAGCTGTAGATCTGCTGGTAGAAGTTCTGCTTGTAGAAGGAGCTGTAACCCTTACATTACGCGATGTTCCAGAAGGTGTTCTGGCGACACTGGTAGATGTTGTTCTGTTTGCAGTATTTCTACTGTTGATACTCTGTCTGATAGGATCTCTTTCAGTAACGCCTCTTGACAAGCGTCCGCTACCACCGGCCAACTGTCTGTCCCAACGGTTATTGAGTTGTCTGTTCGGTACAAATCTATCTATTGGACGACTTACATTACCTGCTATGATAATGGTGTGCGAATGTCCGGGCCAATAGCCATGGTAGTGCGGATACCAAGGATCGTAATACCAGGGGTCATAGTACCATGGATCATAGTACCATGGATCATAATACCAAGGATCCAAATATGCATAAGACCAAGCAGGACTATACAATGGGTCGTACCATGGATCCCAGAAAATATCAGCTATTGCTGTCCAGCGATAACGTGGATTAAGCAATCTGGAAGTGCTATGGAAACGCAACATACGCATTGCGAATTCATAATCTTCGGACGCATCCAGATAACCCTCCTTATATGCCTTTCTATCACTTAACGAACTCTCTACAAACACTGTATCGTGAACATAGATGACATCACTTGCCACTACATCATCATATACAGGATCCGAACTATAACTGTATCTGCGGTTATACTCATCAATACTACGTTCTGTCAGGTTATTAGACACAACCGGAGCAGAAGCTATTGTAGGCTGCGCGGCTGTTGCCGGAGCAGATACAGATGTTGATACCTTGCCGGTAGTTGTTGTTACACCGGATGAATAGATATCATTTCTCTGAGCCACCAACATTGCGGGTAGCGCCAGAATCATTACCGATGTTAATAATAATCTTCTCATAGTTGTATAATTTTTGTTTGCTTATTTCTTCAAGCACAAAATTACAACCGGATAATTACTATTATTCGGGAAAACTCCTAAAAAAGGTGGGGAAATTTCCTAAAAACGAATCTTATCGAAATCGGCTTTATTGCCTGAAAAGATATTGAAATCGGTATTTACAGAAATACCATCTATGTGTGATTTATCAGAATACTGCCATATTACCCAATCTGAATCCACTGAAGGGCGTTCTGTATGGTAATGTGCAACCCAAAGCGGATATTCATTCAAAACAGGATTATCAAGATAGCGTTCCTTGAACTTGGCCGATGTATATATAATAGGTTTCACACCATAATGGCTCTCCAGAATGGAAAGAAAATCTATCAGTTCACGCTGAAGCTCTGCTTTACTGTTTCCACGTTTCTCTACATCCACAACCGGAATAATATCGCCTTCCATCAATTTTGCATTGGCAATAAAGAATTCCGCCTGTTTTCTGGGCGATGTGGCGGGATTATAGAAATGGTATGCTCCACACACAAGACCGGCTTCTCTGGCACTTGTTATGTTATGATGATAGAGTGAATCTTTAAAATTCCCCCCTTCAGTAGCCTTTATGATGGCAAAATCTATAGAATAACCATTGTCATTTGTCGTAGCCACCTTCTGCCAGTCTATTCTTCCCTGATGGTGCGATACATCTATACCATATATGGAATATCCGTTAGGCACACACATTTCAAAGGCCTTTGAACCATAACAGGGTTTCCAACGGAATGAATTTGGCACAATAAGTATTCTATATGCCCCCAATATAAGTATTGCGACAAAAACAGATGCTAATGACCAATACATCCAGTCCGGCATTTCACGTTGTTTACGTTTTTTCTTTTTATAATTCTGTTTTACCTGACGTTTACGGTCATTCTTCTTTATATCTTCGCCGGTAGCAAAAAAAGAAGAGGTGCTCCTACTCTTCTTTTTAGCAGCAGGAGCCCTCTTAGCTGTATTCTTTTTGCCCTTGACGGACATAGATTACTTTTTCTGTTCCAATGCCAGAGTCTTTGTAGGCTGGTCACAAACTTCTGTAGGACCAAAGTACTGTATAGGACCGGGATATACGAAACTTGTTTCGCGAGCCCACTCTGCACGGTGTTTAACAAATTCTTTGAAAGGAGCACCGTCCAGTTCAACAAGAGCCTTCTTGATAACTCCAACTTCAGAGAAATCCTCAATGTTTATGAGAGCTATCTCAAAAGCATATATGCTTGGATTGTCCTTAGGAGAAGGGTCTGTTGTTATTGTAAATGGAATCTTGCTCTTTTTATCTTTAACTGTATTAAGCACCCAATTACCTTCATTGTCTTTAACAATTCCTTTTTTTGCCTCCTTTTCAGGAACAAGGTTGACTTCAATCTTAACTGGGCCACTATCCGATATTATCCAAGGTATAGAGGCATAGTTAAACTCAGGATGTTCATTATGTATACATTCAAACAGAGCATACTTATCCTCTAATGAAACTTCCCTTAAAAGAAAGTCCATCAGGTCCTTTTGGATCGTATTCTTTTCGATAGGCAGACTAATTACTCTATCAGCAGCAGTCATCGTAAAATCAGAAATAACAGCTGATACCTTTTCAAGGTTGATAAGGAATCTTCGTCTTATAGAAGCATCCTCTTTAATTAGTTCTCTATCAGGTAATAGACCAAAAATATACAAACCATTTCCCCAACTTTCATCCGAATAGCGGTTTAGTTCCAAATACAAAATGTAATAGATCAAAGTCGTATATGAAAGGCGTACCTCTTTGAGTAAATCAAAAATCTGCTTCCATAAATAAGATTTTTCATTTGGTATATCTTCAATCAACTTATAAAGAAAAGAACCTTGCAAATCAATCGTTGAGAGATTCTGGAATGTAGCATCGCCATAAGAATCCTCAGCTGATGTTCTACTATTCGAAGGTACTAATATAAGTACAGCATAGTTTGGATTATTGCGTAATTCAATCAACTTTGTTGCATGGATATATTCATCTCCCTTCTCTGTTTCTGACAGAATGAAGACCTTAACCACATCGTTTATTGTCCGAAGTAATGGCAATAAAGATCGTAGTTCTTTCATCGCAAGACCTGTAATTTTCATACAGTGTCCCGGCATTGCCTGCATAATAG
>CALFTK010000004.1 GCA_937916465.1 uncultured Bacteroidales bacterium | reverse complement strand
TTCATCGTCGCCATACAGATTTGTTAATGCTTGTTCAAGGTTGGGAACGTTACAATTGGAAGTACATGAGTGGTACAGAACCATTTAACGAAACCAAACGTTTGGAAAAGACATTGGGCATAAATGGTTGGGTACTTAAAAACACCATTTCTTCCATAGACAGAGATGTCTTTTTGCCTGATGTGGATGTCTATTCCGCTTTAGCACTAACAGATAGGAATATACCTATTGAATATGGCAAGTATAGAACTGATAGTACCGGCTATTTTGGTTTTGATACGAAAGATTTTTATGGTGTTGCAGATCTTACCATTAATCTGGTGTATAAGCGACCTCAAAACGTAGTAAAGAAAGAAAAAGATAATAGCAATAAAGCCAAAATTCGTTTAGAGCGTGTTTATACACCAGAATTACGACCAATATTTGGTGTAGAGACACTATTAGGCAAAAGTAGTTCTTCCTTAAGTGTAATAGATGGTAAAGAACAAGATTCTATTCCCAGTTATATTAAGAAAGATAAAAGTATATTGTTACCTACTGTTGATATTAATGCCAAAAGAAAGTATCTTGACTATAATACATTTCAGGCCTTTAATGTTAGAAAAGATGTAGAGAAAATGCTTGATATGGGAGAATATCCTACAGACATATTGGGATATCTTCTGGATAAGGGATATAACGTTTCTTCTATTTTGGATCAAGAACGTAATACTACAGATCAAAGTCTTGGTGTATCAGCAAGAAAACAATTCTGTCTTCCGTACGGAATAAATGGTTATCCGGTATTCGCTTATGTTCATACTGAAGAAAAAATGATAGAGAATAATGTCGGTTTTTATTTAGAAAATATAAGTCACTTAGTCAGCATTAATATATCGGAAAATACACTTCCGATGTATGCCATAGCAGATGAAATTCCATTGTTTTATAAATCAAAGAGCTATTTGTTTGAACCGGCATTGATATACTCCATGAGATCAGATAATGGCAGATTCTACTTAATGGATATATTGGTTAAAGATGATTATTTTATTCCGTCTGCCAAGCAAGAACGCGATTTGAGTAAACGTGTCACTACTCTTGCGGGTTATTTTCCACCGGAAGAGTTCTACGCTCCGGAATACCCCGATGGTCCTATCC
>CALFTK010000003.1 GCA_937916465.1 uncultured Bacteroidales bacterium | reverse complement strand
ACTTCGTCCATAGCAAACCAACGAGCCGATGCGGCATCATCGCCACCTTTAACATCCGAGAGTTTTACCAAAGCATAGTGCGCCACGGTTATTACTCGTTCACGAGGGTCGCGGTTCACATCTGAGAAGGTGTAGAACTGCTCAACAGAAGCATTTTTAAACCCTGTTTCCTCCTCCAACTCACGCTTGGCGCACTCCTCGGCAGTCTCATCAATCTTCATAAAACCGCCAGGGAACGCCCACTTGTCTTTAAATGGTTCAATTCCACGCTGGATTAGAAGTACTTTAATCGCGACACCGTCAAAGCCGAAAATCACACAATCGGCAGTAACCGACGGGTGTGGATATTTATAACAAAATTGATGTTCATTCATAATTTATTGCGTTTATTTTACGCAAAATTATAAACTATATTTTAAACAACAAAATTTCGTGCGTATTTTTCACGCATAAAGAGATATTTTATGTATTAATTGCTTTAACTCTCCTTTCCGATTAAGGTCTACAATTTGGTGAAATTCCTTGTAGCGACGCACATCCATATTGTCTGTAAGGTCGTTAATCTTTACAGCAACCGCAAGAGGGCATTCCAGATTTAATTACTTTTTAATCTATCTTTTAATCCATCCAAAAAAACACAAAATATGGTAATTCACACTACTTGAAGTTGCGATTCTTTATCGGTAACTGTAAAAATTTTGTAGTTACCGATAAAGAATCTGAAGATTTTGCCTATTTTTGCATAAACTTAAATGGTTGTGATATGTGTAATGTTATCATAGGTAGAAAGGCTGAACAAGAAATTTTACGTCAGCGTATTGAGTCAAAGTCTCCGGAACTTATTGCTATTTATGGAAGACGTCGTATAGGAAAGACTTATCTGGTAAGACAATATTTTAAGGATACTTTCAGTTTCTATTTCACTGGTATTTATCAAGGTACAAAGAAAGAACAACTTGGTGAGTTTAATCGTCAGTTAGAATACTATTCCGGTCGTAAATGGAAAGTTGCAAAGGACTGGTTTGATGCATTTGCACAATTGCGAGAATATCTTGGAACTATAGATGGAGATAATCCTATTATAGTTTTTCTTGATGAGTTGCCGTGGATGGACACTCAAAAAAGTAGATTTATTAAAGCTTTTGAGTTCTTTTGGAATTCCTGGGGAGCTACAAACAACCGCTTAAAGCTTATTGTATGTGGCAGTGCAACAACCTGGATGCGTGAGAATGTACTTTCTGATAAAGGAGGTTTATATAACAGAACTACAAGAAGTATATATCTTGCTCCTTTCACATTATATGAAACAGAGCAATATCTTTTATCGCGAGGTATTAAGTGGAATCGTTATCAGATAGCCGAATGTTATATGATACTTGGTGGTACACCTCTTTATCTGCAACTGCTTGAAAAAGACAAAAGTCTTACTCAAAATGTAGATAACCTATTCTTTGTGCAGAATGCACCACTATCGCGTGAGTATAACTTTTTGTTACGATCTCTATTTAAAGAGGCTACTCTTCACAAACAGATTATTGAAATATTGGCTAACAAAGCATCCGGATTGACACGTACTGAAATTATAGCTGCAATTAAAATAGATGATAGCGGCGCTTTGACAAAGGCTCTACGAAACTTGTGCGACTGCGACTTCATTCGTCAATATACTGCATTTGGTAAAACAGAACGAGGAACAATATATCAACTAACGGACTTGTTTACATTATTTCATTTGCGATATGTCAAAGGTTATCGAGGTCAAGATGATAATCATTGGCAAAATATGATAGACTCTCCGTCTCGTAGAGCATGGAGCGGTTATTCCTTTGAGCAGTTAGCACTACATCATATTCGCCAAATAAAACAAAAATTAGGAATAAGTGGTGTGCAAAGTGATATTTGTGGTTGGAAAGGCGATGGTGCTCAAATAGATTTATTGATTGACCGTAGAGATCAGACTATCAATCTCTGTGAAATGAAATTCTCACATGGAGAGTTTGAAATCACAAAGCAGTATGATGAACGTCTGCGTGAACGAGCTGAAATATTCCGTTCCGCAACCAAAACACGTAAAGCGCTTCATCAAACCTTTGTTACTACATATGGACTAAAAAAGAATATGTATAGCGGAAATGTACAAAGCGAAGTAGTGCTTGACGATTTATTTGTGGAGTAAAGTTTGTTAACAATTAGCCATCTTTAGGCTGCTCTAACAGTAATCCTAATAAATGGGTATAAACATTTTTAGGAACTTAATCCAAAAAAGTCGCCACTTTTTCGGAATAGCATGAATTTTTACCTTTTAAATATGTATCTCACACTACTTGTAGTTGAGATTCTTTATCGGTAACTGGAAAATAAATGGAGTTACCGATAAAGAATCTGAAGATTTTGAAAGAGAAATTTTTCGCTAAAATTAGTTGTTAGTTCTGTAATCAATATTTGTCATTACCTGATAAACTTATTATTTTATAGTTCCTTTTTATGGTTCTTTAATTGAGATAAGTGTAAGAGCATAAACTTTTTAAATAAAGTAGATACAAATTCGCAATAATCAATATCCGATAGATGTTTTTCTTGAATTTTGTGAAAATCATCGCTCTTCTTTATTTGTTCAACAATGAATTCATCCCAATGATTGAACTCCCCTAAAAGATCGTATTGTTTCAGTTCAAAAATCAGATAATATGCTGTTCCACATTCCATAAAGTTCCTACATGAAAAATCATCTCTACCTGATATTTTCATTATAGCAGTATATTTATTTGCAATATTTTCAATCACTCTATACAATTGCTCAGCTATTTCGTCATACGAAGGTGAATAATTTGTTTTTGTATAGATAGAAAGTACCTGTAATGGTGTCAGTTTTGATGTATCAATATTGAATTGATGATGATTGACAAAACGTAAACACAGATCATAGTGGGTACTTTTATTATCTATTTCTGATAATTCACTTAAAACCACGTCTGTTGAAAAATGTTTGGCCATACAGAGAGCTGCACTCTTTTCGTGGTATTCATGCCACAACTTGTGAATAACCGGTTCAAACTGAGGATCCCAAAGTTGTAATACTTTTTGATATGCCCACTCTCTATCCATTTTACCGGAATTAAAACAAGCATATAAAAAACGAATCTGTTGAGAACCATCTATATAATCAAATCGTCTTCTTATCTCCTTGCGTGCTTCAACCACCTTACCGCTTCTTTTATCCTCAAAATCACGTAGCAGGGTACGTATTGGCTCATTGTATTTAATTGTGTTCTGCATCATTTCGTTATACATTATTAAGTTATTTACATATATAAGGATGATACTATTGGTTCCATTCTATCATTGTTGTGAAAAAAAAAGAGGAAGTGCGTCCACTTCCCCTTTTCCTCCATCTTCTAACCACTGCGTTGCCGCAATGGCAACTTTTCTAATTCAGGTAAACGCTCGTATCTGTATTCTATTTCCATTACTGATATGTATGATCGTGACTCATTAGAAGCAGATTATGACCCCATGGTAAAACTGCGACAGGCTGTCGCAGTTTTGTATCCCCTTCATTATAACGGAGATAAAACTTCTTCATATCCCATAGGTTTCTTGGAGACAATCCCATATCTGGATATTTTGTTTTCAAATCTATGGATAGCCTCTTTACGATACTATCGCCATGCTTGCTGTCAATTTTTCTCTCATCTAACAACTTGCCAATCTCCCAATAAGAAGACATCGCAATAGTATTCAGCTGTTTTGCTATTCGTAATCGAGAAGTTTCAATTACTGCTACAGCTTATTGCAGTAATTCATTGTAATCTTCTTCGCTGAATGGTCCTGATATAGTTAAATCTTTCATAGTCTTATCTCTCTATTGCTATTGCTTAAACCTTATGCGAAGGTATAAAAGTTTTCTGGTTATAATGTAACACAGCTGGTTTAAATGTCTTTGGCATCCCACATTGTTTTTTGCAACGATATCCAAAGTTTATAGGCTTGCGACTTATAGCCGTATACACACTAAAGGAAACGCTACCCTTATGTTCAATGTCGCATTCATATCCATATAAACTTTTCGCCCGGATTACTAACTCTTTTCTCTTATAGAGTAGTAACCC
>CALFTK010000002.1 GCA_937916465.1 uncultured Bacteroidales bacterium | reverse complement strand
TTTGTGCATAATGAAACCCCAAAAGTTTTTTGTCTAAACTTTTGGGGTCACTTCAGATCAGTTCGGACTCTCTTTTTTTCATCTACCTAAGAACTCTGCACATCTGCTCTATACACCTCTTTTTTTGCTCCATATTTGGATGGACATACAAATTCAAAGTAGTACTTATATTTGAATGTCCCAACAAGACACTCACAGTTTTATAGTCACATTTACCCTCTATACAACGAGTTGCAAAACTATGCCTCAAGCAGTGAAATTTCAAAAATGGAACCCCCAATTTTATAAGCAATTTTTTATAATAATTTCTATATGTACGTGGCTCTGTGGGAACACTGGTATTTGTTAGAATAAAATAAGAGTTACAAAAGCATCTCGCCTTTATCGGCTTTATTATACCTATCAACTCTTCAGACATAGGTACCACCCTGATTGAATTCTTTGTTTTAGGTGTATCCAGTATTAGTTCTGTATTTCCATTTGTATTGTTAGGCGAATATATTCTTTGAATAGTCTTGTTTATGGTAATAGTTTCGTGTTTTACATCTATATCATTCCATGTGAGAGCGCAAATCTCCCCTATCCTCAATCCGGTACTAAGACAAATAAATATCCCCAAATTTTTATATGACATATTCTCTTTCACATAATCCATTATGCGGCGCTGATCAATCTTGGAAAACACCTCCACCTCCTTCTTGTTATGTTCCATGGGAAAACGAACATCAAATTCCTTATGTACCCAGGAATGGTGTTTTTCCGCAAAACTCAAAATCATTTTTAGCACCATCAACATATCTTTTACACTCTTTCTACTCAACCCATCATCGAGTTTTAACAGAACAAAACTCTGAACACACTTCTCATTTACAACTTTTTTATCGCCAAAATAAGGCAAAAGATGCTTCTCCACTATCTGCATATAAGTTGCAAATGTAGATTTCTTAACATAGAATCGCTTATCATTGCACCACTGCTCTGATATTGTTCTAAAATCTGTCAGTTTTTTCATTTTAATAAGTTTATAATGTTAAATTAATACCTTGCCATTAAAAAAACACCTACTTTTGCATCTACAAAAACAACACTTAACAAGTTATGTACTATATCCTGCTCATTCTTATATATATAGCATTCATTTCATTAGGTTTACCCGATTCTGTTTTAGGTGCAGCTTGGCCATCGATGTTCAGAACATTCAATGTACCTGAAGGTTCAGCCGGCATAATCACAATGCTAATATATTCAGGCACAATGATTTCCAGCATAGCAAGCGACAGAATAATACGCAAACTTGGGACAGGGTACGTATTAGTGCTGTCCGTAGCACTTACAGCCATCACTATGTTTGGTTTTTCCATTGCCGGAAGTTTTACTACATTATGCCTGCTTGCACTACCCTACGGACTGGGTGGCGGTTGTGTAGATGCATCTCTTAACAACTATGTAGCAACACACTACAAATCCAACCACATGAACTTCTTACACTGTTTCTGGGGTATAGGAACCATAATAAGCCCACTCATCATGGGTTCGTTCATTGAAAACGGAGGTGTTTGGACGCAGGGATACAGAGCTATAGCCTATTTCCAATTTATACTTGTTGCAGTATTGCTATTCTCTATACCATTATGGAAGAGAGATAATAACAACAATGAAGATCAAGAAGAACAACCGCTCTCATTTAAAGAACTAATAAAAATCCCCGGCGTAAAAGCATCACTTTCTGCCTTCTTTTGTTATTGTGCAATAGAGACCACAATGGGCTTATGGACAACTACTTACCTATCAACCATTAAAGAAGTTGATTTGGTCTCTGCAACAAAATGTGGTATGCTGTTTTACATAGGAATAGCATTAGGCAGATTCCTATCCGGAATTATTTCTGAAAGACTAGGTGATATTAAATTGATCATTACAGGAACTACAATTACCATACTCTCTTTATTGGTTATGATTATTCCCGGAATAGAAGGGCTATTACTCTATTCACTGATAATAGTTGCAGGTATGGGTTGTGGCCCTATCTTTCCAAGCATGGTTCACTATTCTCCAGCCATCTGCGGCAACAATGGTTCACAATTATTAATAGGTTGTCAATTGGCTATGGCATCTGCCGGTTCTATTATCATCCCTGCCCTATTCGGAATCATTGTCAACACCATATCAATATCACTTATGCCATATTTTTGCTTAATGTTTGCCGCAATACTGGCTATTATGATTCAGAGAATAAGTAGAAGGATTTAGTCTAATCACCCACACCCAAATCTGTATTCTCCAAAAGAATCTCTGCTTTTGGGTTATCTTTAATTAACGGATATACAGACTTCAGAAACCAGGACACCAATTCGCCATCCTGTTTCACAGGCGTACTATTATTACAAAAAATATTTACACTAAAGTATTCAAAGAACCTATCTGCTATCTCTATATCATTTACTATACACTCTTTGTTTTCTCCTTCTGTACAACACAGCAGACAGACTCCGTCAAAAAAGTGTGCAATATCAGAAGGTGTTACATTTTCAGGAATTCCCTTATTCCATATTTTCCGCTGTTCCGCATTGAATGTCTCCACCCCACAACGGAATTTTACTTTAGCCGGCGCAAACTGCCTGGCAAAATCGGCCAATCTATGTCTATACATATAATGAGTTTCAAACCAAAGTGTGTGAATACCCTTATCTTTAACCACCTGTTTTAACAGTTCAATGGTACCAGCATCAAATTCCATTGCCGAACCTGAATTAATTACATCAAGCACTCCGTAAACGCCTGTCACTCTTCCCAGAACATCGGCATTAACACCGAACGGATTATCACTCACATCCTTATGATAATCGCAAAACAGACATTGTTTCCATCTGCAACCGGTACCTTGAAGCAACACAAATTCTCTCTGCAGCTTTGAATCTATAACAGAATATCTATTCATCACACTCTGTTTTCATAAAATATTTACGCAAAAAATGTATTGTAGCATAGAAAAGCGGAGTACCAAAGATCACCTCTATTAATAGTTTCAACAGATACTGTAACATTATCATCAAGAAAAGTTCTCTGGTTGATACCACGCCCAAAAAGGCAATCAGTACAAATGGTAGGGAGTCAAACCAGTAGGCTATAGCTGAACTACCTATAGTACGCACCCACATACGTTTACCCTTAGTCTTCTGTTTAATTTTATCCATAAACCAGGCATTAGACAGTTCTCCCAACAGAAAGCCCACCAATGATGCCACTACAATTCTAGGGACGTAGGTAAAAATAGTATTATAGGCTTGAGCTGTTGTCTGTAGATAATCAGGTGAATCAAACAAGACTCCCAACTGAGTACAAACCACCATTAATATATTACAGAAAAACGTAAGCCATATTACACGCTTCGCTGTTCTGTAGCCCCAGACTTCGGTCAGAACATCTCCCAACATATATGCAAGTGGAAAAGTTATTGTACCTGCGTCAAAATAGATAAATTTTCCTATCCCAATCACTTTGACAGCCATTATATTGGCCACCAAATACATTGTCACAAAAACCGCAGTAACAACCATCAATGCGTACGGATGGTTGATTGTGCGGTTTTTTAAAGGGTTGTCCGCTACCTTATTATTCATAGAAGTATCATTTATAGACCGCAAAGTTAAGAATAATCAGACAAAAGAATCTGTTTGTTCAAATAAAGTTTTAATTTTGCAAATATTGAAAACTAATTAACTACTAACATTATTTATATGAAGAGAATCATTTTTTTATTGGCTTTGATAATGCCATTATGCGGAATATCAACCTTATCAATTTCCGCGCAAACCACCACTGTAAAAAACCCATGGATGTGGATTGACGCACCCGATCCTGACATTATCCGTGTTGATGATTACTACTATTTGGTAACCACAACAATGCATGTATTTCCGGGAGCTCCTATCATGCGAAGCAAAGACCTTATAAATTGGGAAACCGTAAGTTATTTGTTTGACGAAATTCATGATACCCCACGTTACGATTTAGAAGAGGGTACTGTTTATGGACGCGGACAGTGGGCAACCACAATACGCTACAACAACGGCACATTTTGGGCACTTTTTGTAGCAAATGACGAACCACACAAATCAATGGTATTCAAAACAGACGATCCTGCCAAAGGCTGGACCCTTCACGGCCGCCTTCCGGCATATCACGATGCATCTCTGTTCTTTGACGATGATGGCAGAGTTTATGTATTCTGGGGCAGCGGCGACATTCAATTGGTTGAACTTGAACCGGATTTGAGTGCAGAAAAAGCTGGTGGAGTTAGAAAGAAACTTGAACTGAAAGGACGCCCAAGTGGCCTACACGAAGGTAGTCGTGTTGTAAAGCACGATGGCATGTACTACCTGTTATGTGTCAGCTGGCCAAATACCGGCAGACAACAGATTGCATACCGTAGCAATAATATTGAAGGCCCTTACGAATCGAAAGTTATTCTAAAGAGTGAATTCGGTGGTTTCGGTTATGTAGGTCAGGGAACCATAGTTGACGGCAAACATGGCGAATGGTATGGTGTTATATTCCAGGACCGCAACGGAATAGGTCGTATTCTTACACTTGAACCATGTAATTGGATTGATGGTTGGCCAATTTTAGGCGATGCTAATGGAAAAGTTCCGGAAGAGGTTGTTTTAGACGTGATCCCAGGTTCAGAGATGGCAGCCGATGGTATGCGTCTATATTCAGGTGTCAGTGTAAGTAAAGACTTCCAGTGGAACCACAATCCTATAAAAGAGGATATAATTCGTACAGACAAACAGTTAACATTAACTACAAGTAAAATTGCAAACACCATTTACGATGCTCGCAATACACTTACATGGCGTACTTGGGGCCCAACTTGCTCTGACTACATCTGCATAGATGCCAGCAAGATGAAGGACGGCGACCGCACAGGATTGGCAGCATTCAATGGCGATTCAGGAGTTCTATCCGTAAAACGCGACGGCAACAAATGGAGTCTTGAATTTACTGAAGAAAATGTAGCCCTCAGCAATGGCAAAAAAGAGATTACAGACGTAAAAAAGAAGGTGGTTGAAACTGTAGCTCTATCAAAGAGCAAGGCTAAGCACATCTACCTGCGCTTTGATGGCGACTTCAATCCCGGTAAAGACATTGCGAACTTCTTCTACAGTTTCGATGGAGAGAACTGGACACAGATTGGCGGTAATTATAAGATGATATTTGATTACAGACGTCTGTTTATGGGAACACGCTATGCAGCGTTCTACTACCCCACAAAAGAGACTGGCGGTACAGTAACTATCAACTACAACTATTAAAAAAAAGAGCCTCCGGGCTCTTTTTTTTTTAGAACATTGTCAGTTCTCTAAAGGAAACTGTTTTATTTTTGAAAACAGATTCTTATTTACAGCCATTTGATTTTTGAGAAATCTCGGGGTTTTACTTCAGGGGTTTCAGCCGGATATCCCAGAGCAATAACCAATTGCAATTTATAACCGGCAGAAAAATCCAATTCCTGAAGATAGTTCTTCAATTCAGGAATACCATTATAATAGTTTGCCGTACTACCCATTATCAAAGTACCCAAACCTTTAGCCCAAGCTGCGTATGTAATGGTAGCAGCCAATATTCCACAATCCTTTTCCGAATAGGCAGATGCGGTATCATTAGCTATAAAGATATAGACAGGTGCATTAGGAAAAGCGTGACTTATAGCCGGCTCTTCTGCTCGTTCCGGCATAACCTTCTTAAATATCTGCCTGGCTTCATCTATTTTGGTTTCGTTAGTCAACACACGTATCTCCCACCCTTGTGCATTAAGTGCATTGGGGCTGTAAATACCACATTTTAAGATCTCCTCTACATCGGCTTTATTAACCTTCTCATTGGTATAATGACGTACTGAACGTCTATCCATCATTTTCTCTATCATAAATTCACAATTTTTCGTTGTGAAGATAATACTATTTTGAAAAACTACACACTTATCTCATAAAAAGATTGTTTATCTTTACACCCGATAAACATATACAATTATGAACGAGGTATGGATTAGCGCCATAGGACTGTGTGGAGCATCAATTATAGGATCCGTTATAGGTCTGTTTTTTAAGAACCTTTCCCACAAGGCTCACGACACCATTATGGGATATTGTGCCGGAGTTATGTTAGCTGCATCAACAGTAGGACTTATACTTCCGGCAGTAGAAGGGGCAGGAACAGGTGGATGGTGGACTATTGCCATTGGAGTAATTGTAGGCGCTTTATTCCTCAATGTATTGGATGCATTAACACCACACCTGCATGCCATAACCGGACTGGAACCCGAACAACACGCCAACAATACAGGTATAAACAAGGTTATGCTTTTTGTACTTGCCATAGCCCTGCACAAGTTACCGGAAGGAATAGCTGCCGGAGTGGGTTTTAACGAAACAGACAGTAGTGCCGCCTGGTCAGTAACATTCGGCATAGCTCTGCAAAATGTTCCGGAAGGTATGGTTATTATATCCCCTCTTCTTATGGCAGGAGTCAGCAGAATGCGCACACTCATAATCTCATTGGCAATAGGTATGTTAGAGATTGCAGGAGTTTGGATAGGCTATGGTATGGGTGCCATATCACAAATACTTCTTCCTGTAATGTTAGCTTTTGCCGGAGGCGCAATGCTCTACGTTGTAAGCGATGAAATGATACCGGAAACCCATGCTCATGGGTATCAGAAAAGAGCCACCTACGCCTTGCTTTTTGGTTTCATGACATTAGTCTTTATACAATCATTCTTTGAATAGCAATATTTTTGCTTCAAAATTAACCAGATTTCTAAGCGATGTTGTATATTTGCAGACGATAATAAACATGGGGCATTAGCTCATCTGGCTAGAGCGTTTGACTGGCAGTCAAAAGGTGACGAGTTCGATTCTCGTATGCTCCACTTCTTTTCCCTACCTAAAAAAAATGAAGCCCATAGTAGAAAAAATCATAATGGGAATAGACCCAGGTACCAATGTCATGGGCTATGGTGTAATTAAAATATCCGGCAACAGAGCAGAAATGGTAGCAATGGGAGTAATAGATCTACGCAAAGAAGGCGATATGTATCTGCGTTTAGGCAAAATATTCCAACGAGTTACCGGTATAATAGACTCCTTCCTACCAGACGAAATTGCCATTGAGTCTCCTTTCTTTGGAAAAAACGTACAATCAATGCTCAAATTGGGACGCGCACAGGGTGTAGCAATGGCAGCAGCCATAAATCACAGTATTCCAATTACCGAATATGCACCTCTAAAGATAAAAATGGCCATTACCGGCAATGGTGCATCCAGCAAAGAACAGGTAGCCTATATGCTTCAGAACCTGCTAAATATCAGCAAAGAAGATATGCCTAAATTCCTTGATGCAACCGATGCGCTGGGTGCAGCATATTGTCACTTCTTACAAATAAGCAAGCCGGTAGCTCAAATCAACAACAGTTCTGCAGGCAGTTCCGGACAAAAAGGTAAATCATCGTCAAAAAGTTGGGCTGACTTTGTCAATAACAACCCGGATAGAGTCTCAAAATAAAAATTGCTTGCAATCTGTAAAAATTACTTCAAAGAATATTGTTTGCTTATACTTAAAAGTAGTACCTTTGCATACCTTATTTAAAAGAACTATAAACAACAGAATTTCCGTATGGATTTAAGCAACTATTTCCTTGTCTTTTCAGGCACAAATACAATGTATTTGGCTAAAGAGATTTGCGAACATCTAAAGTGTCCACTGGGACAAATGAACATTACGCATTTTGCCGATGGCGAATTTGCAGTCTCATACGAAGAGTCTATTCGCGGTGCAGATGTATTCTTAGTACAGTCAACTTATCCATCATCAGACAATTTAATGGAGTTATTACTGATGATAGATGCAGCCAAACGTGCTTCTGCAAAAAGCATAAATGCAGTAATCCCCTACTTTGGTTGGGCAAGACAAGACAGAAAAGACAAACCACGTGTTTCAATAGGTGCAAAACTGGTAGCAGACATGCTTAGCACAGCCGGCATAGACCGTCTCATCACTATGGACCTCCATGCAGACCAGATTCAGGGATTCTTCAATGTACCCGTTGACCATCTGTATGCATCAATGGTCTTTGTACCATACATAGAGAGTCTTAAACTTGATGAACTTGTTATAGCTGCACCGGACGTTGGTGGAAGTAAACGCGCCAGCGCATACGCCAAATATCTGAATGTACCACTAGTACTATGTCAGAAGACCCGTTCACGCGCCAATGTAGTAGATGATATAAAAATCATAGGCGATGTAGTAGATAAAAACGTAATTGTAATTGATGATATAGTAGATACTGCCGGCACTATATGTAAAGCTGCAGATGTAATGAAAGAGGCAGGAGCAAGTTCTGTAAGAGCCATAGCTTCACACTGTGTAATGAGTGGCGAAGCTCCTGTGCGTGTTGACAATTCCCAACTTGAAGAGATTGTGTTCACCAACAGCATTCCTTACAGAAACCCAATACCTTGCAAGAAGCTAAAACAAATCTCTGTTGCATCTATGTTTGCCGAAACAATACATAGAGTCATAACCAACGAATCAATCAGTTCACAATATGTAATTAAATAGAACAGGATTATGAAAAAACTTTTATCACTCTCACTGATAGCACTGTTATTTACAGCTTGCAGCGGTAACAGTTATAAAGTAACAGGTAAGATTTATGGTATAGCTGACGATGCTACCATTATGCTTTTTCACATAGAAGATGGTGAATTAGCCATAATGGACTCAACCAAAGTATCTGGTGAATCTTTTTCATTTAGCGGAAAGACCGATACTTGCCAAGTTGCAATGCTCTCATTTTCAGTAGATGGTATTCAGTCAAACTCTTGCACATTCTTTTTGGAACCCGGCAACATTAAGATTGAATATGCTAACGGCATGCAGAATGTAAGCGGAACATTAGTAAATGAACAGTTCCAGATATTCTATGACAAGAGCAGTAATATGAACGAACGTGCTACTGCTATTGAAATGGAACTTCAGCGCGCTGCTACAGAAGCCGACAGAGAATCTGCATTCAAGAAAATGGAAGAACTCCAGGAAGAATTCATAGATATAATAAGAGCAAGCATTCTTAACAACACCGATAATGAATTCGGTTTGCAGCAGCTATTAGAATCTTACGATATGTTTGAACCTGAAGAACTTATGGAATTCATCGTAAAGATGGAACCTGTATTTGGTACAAACGAAAGTTTTGTTGCACTTTCAGATTATGTAAAAAGTCAGATTAACCTGACAATCGGTAACAAATATATCGATTTTGAAGCTGAAATGCTTGGTGCCGATGGCAAGAGAGTTAAGCTTTCTGATTTCGTAGCAAAGAACGAATTGGTTCTCATAGATTTCTGGGCAAGCTGGTGTAGTCCTTGCCGCAGAGAGATTCCTACTCTGAAAGAGGCTTACGCAAAATGGCAGTCAAAAGGATTTGAGATTGTAAGCGTATCGGTAGATGCTAATAGAAGCGACTGGGAAAATGCTGTAGCAGAAGAAGAGATGGAATGGATTCAGCTAATTGACGACGAATCAGAAACAAGCCCGGCTACTCTCTATGGAGTAATGACTATCCCTACCACATACCTTGTAAATAAAGAAGGTGTGATTATAGAAAAGAACCTGCGTGGTTCAGCAGTAGAAGAAGCGTTACAGAAATACTTGAAGTAACAGCATAAACAAATCAAAACATCAAATCCACATAAAACATAATTGACCGATTGGAAGACACCAATCGGTCAATTACTATCAATATAATTAGTCTTAATCAATAAAACCACTTCACATAGCAGAAATCTTGTCTATGAGGAAGCTCTGAATTTTTAGGATACATTCTGTAGCATACCTTAAACTGACCTGCTTCATCATTCTTTGCTACACATTCAAAAGTGTATAGATTGCCTTCACGTTTAACCAAGTTAAGTGGTTCAACACTTACAATCTTCTCCTTGCCATCTATGTTGGCTACAGTCACCATTTCAATGCTTACAGCATCTTCAAGTCCCTTTTCGTCTATTACGTATGTAATCTTATATGGTTTACCGCTCTGGAACTGTCCTTGTTGAATACCTTCACTCTTTTCACAAGACACCACTTCTATTGAATCCCAACGTTCTGCAACTGCCTCTTTCCAAAGAGCAATCTCTTTAGCCTTTGCAAAGTTATCCTTCATAAGTTCAGCAGCGCGTCTGCCCATCTTACAATAGAACTTTTCATAGTAATCGTCAAGCTGACGTTTCATTGTATAGTGAGGAGCAATCTGAGCCATAGAGTTCTTCATAACCTTAACCCACTCTTCCGAGAAACCCTCCTTGTTCTTTGAATAATACAATGGAACAATTTCGTTTTCAAGCAAGCTATAGATAGTAGCTGCATCCAACTGATCCTGATAAGCCTGATTCTGATAAGTACGTTTATCGGTCAATGCCCAACCTGCACCCTTGCGATAACCTTCATACCACCAGCCATCAAGAACAGAGAAGTTTACAACACCATTCATCAAAGCCTTTTCACCCGAAGTACCGGATGCTTCAAGTGGTCTGGTTGGAGTATTCAACCAAATATCAACACCCGAAACCAAACGACGTGCCAAACGCATATCGTAGTTTTCCAGGAATATAATCTTACCCAAGAACTCCGGACGACGTGAAATATCAATAATCTTCTTAATAAGTCCCTGACCTGCACCATCGTGTGGATGAGCCTTACCTGTAAACAAGAACTGAACAGGATAATCAGGATTATTTACAATCTTTGCCAAACGCTCCAAATCAGTAAACAACAAGTGCGCACGTTTGTATGTAGCAAAACGACGACCAAAACCAATAATCAACGCATTTGGATTTATCTTCTGCATCAAAGATACAATTCTTGAAGGATCGCCCTGATTCTTCAACCAGGTTTCACGGAAAGAGTTACGTATATATTCAACAAGTTTCTCTTTAAGTCCTTTATGAGTATCCCAAACTACTTTATCAGGAACATTATAAATAGCTTCCCAAATATTCTGGTTTGACTGATCGCTCATAAAGTTCTTATCAAAATACTTATCATATAGAGCTGTCCATTCCGATGCAGCCCAAGTAGGCATGTGAACACCATTAGTTACATAACCAACATGACTCTCTTGTGGGAAATAACCCTTCCATATACCGGAAAACATCTCCTTTGATACTTCGCCATGCAGCCAGCTTACACCGTTAACTTCCTGACAAGTGTTGCAAGCGAATGTTGACATACAGAAACGTTCGTTGTTATCACCGGGATTTGTTCTTCCCATATCCATCAGTTCATTCCAGCTAATACCCAACTGCTGTGCATAACCGCTCATATATTTGCCAAACAAACCTTCATCAAAATAGTCATGGCCGGCAGGAACTGGTGTATGAACAGTATAGAGTGAAGAAGCGCGAACCACCTCCATTGCCTGATTAAATGACAAACCCTGCTTAACGTATGATGTCAATCTGTAAAGATTGCAAAGCGCAGCATGACCTTCATTACAGTGATAAATATCCTTCTTAATACCAAGAGCTTCCAAAGTGAGCATACCGCCAATACCTAGAAGGATTTCCTGCTTCAAACGATTCTCCCAATCGCCACCATATAACTGCGATGTTATAGGACGATCAAACTCACTATTCATTTCATTGTCAGTATCAAGCAAATACAGAGGCACTCTACCAACATTTACACGCCATATAGAAGCATATACAGTATAATTGATAAATGGAACAGCTACAGTGAGAGGCTGACCATTAGCATCCATTACTCTGTCTATTGGAAGACTTTGGAAGTTCTGAGCCTCATAGTTAGCAATCTGCTGTCCATCCATTGAAAGACTCTGTGTAAAGTAACCATGGCGATACAGGAAACCTACGGCGCACATATCTACATTACTGTCAGAAGCCTCCTTCAAATAGTCACCAGCCAACACTCCAAGACCACCTGAATAGATCTTGAGAACATGAGTCAAACCATATTCCATACAGAAATATGCCACTGATGGACGTTCTGCATTTGGTTTTGTATCTATATATGCGCGGAACTTATCATATACAGAATTCATTCTCTCAAGTAGAGCCTTATCCTGCGATAGTTCTTCTAATTTTTCATAATTTAAACGCTCCAACATCAATACAGGGTTATGTCCTACCCTTGACCATAAATCAGGATCAATATCTTTAAACAGATTCTTACAATCCTGATTCCAAACCCACCAAATATTGCGGGCCATCTCTTCCAACTTTCCTAAAGCTTCAGGAACGCTGGGTTTAACATTAATCTCACGCCAATTCGGCACATTTGCTTTACTAGCTTGAATTTTCATCTTACTTTTTTAAATTAATATAGTTTTATTTCTTCTTTCTACTATTAGTAACAGCCACTTTATAGGCTTTTTCATAATATGTTATAAAGTTCGTCCACAATGCTTTTTCAGCTATAGCACTTGCGGCTGCTCGTACTTTATCCTTTTTTTCGGCCGATAACTGCAACCAGTATATCATGGCCTCTTTTATCTGCAATGCAGCTTCTATGTAGTTATTGTCGGTACGATGTACCACCTCTACACCATCTTTAAGCAGTGCATATCTCTTTTTAATGCTGTTTACCCACAGACCAAATCCCGCCAAATCGGTAGTGATGGTAGGAACGTGGAAAGCAGCACTCTCTAACGGGGTATAACCCCAAGGTTCATAATACGATGGATATAGCGCCAAATCCTGTCCTATCAACAAATCGTAGTATGACATATTAAATATACCATCCTTACCATCCAAATAGCAAGGCACCAGTATAACTTTAATATTATCATTCTTTTCGTTTCTAAAACCGGCAGCCGCAATGGCATTCAACAATCTGTCATCGCGCATATTATGCAACCAGTGAGTAATAACCGGAGTTACAAGTTGCTCTACACACTTTGTTTTAGAAGACAATCTCTCCTGTAAATCCATTCTGGGTTCTTGCACCCATCCGGGAACATTTATATATGCTAAAACATTATGACCGGCTATTCGTTCATCATCGCGCAACTGTTTAAGCGATTCAATAAACAGATCAAGTCCTTTGTTTCGGAACTCATAACGTCCGCCTATACCTACTATTGTAGTATCATCTGCAAAAGTTGCACCTGTCAGTCTGTTAGCAACAGAAAGCAGTTTTTTTCTTGCAGCCTTACGCTTTTTATCAAACTGCGCCGGTGTTGATGGCAAAAAGCCATTCTCAAAACCATTTACTGTAACTACATCCGGAGTCTTATCCAAAAGCTGAGTACATTCACGCGCAGTCAAATCACTAACAGTAGTAAAACAATCCACTCTATGAGCAGTCTGCTTTTCTATGGAATGTTTTGACTCCATATTCAGTTCACAAGCCATCTGGTCACCATTGTAACCTTCAAAATATTCGTATAACTGTTTGTTATTACCACATATAGATCTACCTATAGAAGTGGCATGTGTAGTAAACAATGTAGCTACTTGTGGAATAAAATGCTTAATGAACAGAGCGCCCAAACCTGTCATCCATTCGTGAGCATGATATATTACAGTACTATCTTCATTCAGATAAAAATTGTAGAAACTCTTAACAGCCATAGCAGCAGCGTATGAAAACATAGAGGCTTCATCGTAATCTCCGTATGAATGCAGAGAATCTACTTGAAACAGTTCCCAAGCCTGACTGTAAATATCGTTCTTATACTTATAATACGGTGTAGAATCTACCAAAAAAGCTAATGGTTTTCCGGGGATATTCCATCTACCAACCTTTACCACCATTCCCTCTGTTTCAAAGACATTTTTCTGCCAATCTGCAAAAATCTTATCATCTTCTATAAAAAGAGGATTATCTTTATAATCAACAAACAACGGCCCTATATAGACCAAAGTCGCATCAGTACGTTCTTGAAGTGTTTTTGCTTGTGTGGAAAGAACAGTATATATTCCACCAACTTTATTACAAACTTCCCAACTGATTGAAAATAAGTAGTTTGGCTTCCGTATATTATTTTTCATCATTAAATTCAATAAACAGAGCGCAAAATTACTCATAAAGTGGCTAATAATCTAATCTATTAACACACTTTATAAAGTTTTTTTTCAACAATTTACTCTACAACCGCAATTTTTTCCTCAATTCTATTCCTATAAACTCTTTTACTGGTATTACTTATTGCCACAATATCTATTATATTCACCAATTTAATTTCCAACTTTTCCAATAAATAAAAATAAAACTCAGTATTACTAAAATAGACATTTTGTCGTTGAAAATACATCTTTAGTTCCACATAAGAAACTTCTAAATCGTGTTCTATTACACGTCTTGTCTTAGCATCTATCTTAGTATCTTCTGACAGATCCTTTAAAATCTGATATGAAGGTGTATTTGCAAATAATTTGTTACAATAATCAAATACTTCATCTTTTGACGATTCATATGAAATAGCACCTATTTTCTCTTTATTTAAATCCTCATTAAGCTTTATATAATATTTCAAAGTCTCTTTTGCTCGCTTTTGGATAACTATAATTACAATAAACAGGATAATTAAAGCAGTCGTAACAGCAACAACAATTACCAAAGTCCTAAAATGATTCATATCGTTTTGGAGCAGCGTCTTAGCATGTTCATACATAACATCTGAAACATCTGAAGAATTTCTCAATGAATATATAGATCCAACATTTCATTATGCAACGACATATATTTAGAAGACTCTGTATAATTACCTTTTAAAGCATAAATTTCCGATAAATCTTCGTAAACAGAACAAGTTGTATAAAGCTCTTCGCCACTATCCAATGCCTTCAAATAGTAATACATAGCAGAATCTATCATTTCACTATCTTTATATATATCAGCCTTTAGCGAATATGATGCCTCTTTTGTTGTTGAGTTTCCTCTTAAATTACAATTTAAATAATGGAGTGCAGAATCAACTTGGTTATCATTATAATAGAATATTGCAGCTAATTGGTAATAAGATTCTTCAACACAAAAGTCAGATAAATAATCATTATTTAGAGCTTGTTTATAAAGTTCTTTTGCTCGCTTATATTCGCCTCTATTTGAATATACCTTTGCCTTTCTATAGTCCATGTTTGCAGCAGTAGTATAATCTAATAAAGCACATGCATTCTTTTGACAATTTTCAAATTCTTCTACAGCCTCATCATACATAGCCTTTTTATGATAACTCAACCCCAGATTCTGTTCCGTCAACGCATAATAACGTATTAAAGTATCGGGGAACAGATCTTTTGCTTTCAGATATGCTTCTAAAGCGGCAA
>CALFTK010000001.1 GCA_937916465.1 uncultured Bacteroidales bacterium | reverse complement strand
TGTTGGTTTGCCATCTCTCTTTATCTGACAACCCAAGACACAATCCACAGCCTTTGCAAAAGCATCTTGTGCACGCTTCAAATCGGCCTTACGCAACTTCAATGCATCATACGGAGCTTTATTTCCTGCTGCTATGTCACGCATCATACGCATTATATTTGTCATTACGTCGTCATTAAAGGTAATATGTACAGAATAGTCATAACTCCCATCCTCCCTTATTTTTAAAGGGTAATATTGAGGCCAACCGCCATTGTCGTATTGCGCTTCAAGCATATATTCAAAACCCTTCAAAAACGCTTTACGATAAATCTTTTTACCGGTAGCCTTATACATTTTTGACAAAAACTGAAGTTCCTGTATTGTAGCATTGTTATCAAACGTAGAACCTATTCCACTTTTACTTTGTATCTGTTGACGCACAGAAGCACGTTCATAAGCTTTCATCCCAATCTCCGGCCAATGCCAATTCTGATTCTTTGCCCAGCCACCGCTTGGGAACTGATATGCCAATACACTATCGGCCACCATTTCAGCCTCCTGTGTAGCATACCAATCGTCCGGCATATTACGCACTATATTTTTAAATTCCACATTTACCACTCCATTTACTGCGGCAAATCCTTGAAAGCAGGCTATAAAAAAGAAGACTGCAACACTAACTCTCTTTATCATATTATTAATTTTAATACGAAGATAGTAAATTGGTATTAATATCAATCAACAACTTAAACGCCATTATCATTGCCATCAAACAAATAATTGAAAAAAAAGAGAAAAAAAATTTGGAAGATATTGAATATTACACCTACATTTGCAATATCAAAATGATATCACTTTAATATTTTTATAAATTATGGAAAAGAATTTGAACACAGAGTACAAAGGTTTTAAAGCCAACGGCTTTTTTATGCTATTTGTTTCACTTGCAATTATTGCAGGCAGCATTTGGGGAATTATCTATTCTGCTAACCTGAATTCAACTTTAATGGTTATAGGTTGCATAATAGGAGTTATTGTTGGTATTATCATGCTTTGCGGATTGATGGTTATTGAACCAAATCAGGCAAGAGTCATGGTATTCTTTGGAAAATACCGTGGAAATCTGCTTGACGAAGGTTTTTGGTGGGTAAATCCTTTTATGAGCGTCAAAAAGATTTCACTACGTGCCCGCAACCTTAATGCCGACCCAATAAAGGTTAATGACAAGATGGGTAATCCTATTATGATTGGATTGGTTCTGGTATGGAAAGTAAAAGCAAATGAAATCTATAAAGCCATTTTCAATATAGATGCACCTAAACAGGTTATAACCACCACAACCGACGCGAACAAACATGTAAACATAAATGCTGAAATGAGCGATACCCGCATGGATGCATTGGCAAACTTCGTTTCAGTACAGAGCGATGCAGCCCTGCGACAAGTAGCAGGTAATTACGCATACGACAACAATGCAGCAGTAGAAGGAGAACTAACCCTACGTTCCAATGCCGATGAAATTAATGACGAACTTGAACAGAAATTGGCAGAGCGTCTTAAAATGGCCGGAATAGAGGTAGTTGAAGCACGTATTAACTATCTGGCATACGCACCTGAAATTGCTGCTGTAATGTTACGTCGCCAGCAGGCCGATGCAATAATATCAGCTCGCGAAAAGATTGTAGAGGGTGCTGTATCAATGGTAAAGATGGCAATAGATCAACTATCAGAAAAAGAGATTGTAGAACTTGACGAAGAGCGCAAAGCCGCTATGGTCAGCAATTTATTGGTAGTTTTGTGTTCTGACGAATCGGCACAGCCGGTAGTTAATGCAGGAACATTGCATCATTAATAAATATAATCTATCTTTGCATTATGCCAAAGGAGCAAAATAAGAGTTTTGTATTGCGCATTGATGCGCAGACAATGGAGGCTGTTGAAAAATGGGCGGAAGATGAATTCCGCTCTACCAACGGCCAGCTCCAGTGGATTATAGCAGAAGCTCTCCACAAGAGCGGTCGCCTAAAGAAAGAGAAGAAAAAGTAATTATAACCAACCGAACTAACTATCAACCAAATGTGCATGAAAAGAATTACAAAATCCATTATGACAATTATTGCAGCCTTCACTATAACAGGTTGCAACAACATTTCGGAAGAGTTTACTAGGATATCACCAAGTACAAACATAGGTAAGTTTATTGAAAACAACAATCCTATATCGCCTGTGGTATTCTGCGCCGACCCTACCGGTGTGGAATACGAAGGACGTTTATACATATATGGTACAAACGATCATCAACAATACTTTAACGCTAAAGAAAATGGTTACGAAAAAATTAAATCTTTAGTATGTTTTTCTACCGAAGACATGGTAAACTGGACATACCACGGAATAATAGACATAGAAGAGAAATCGCCATGGATAGTTAATTCATGGGCACCTTCAATAGTTAGCAGAATAGAAGAAGATGGACAGACTCACTTCTACATGTACTATTCCAATAGCGGATGCGGAGTGGGTATTATTACTGCCACGCACCCGTTAGGTCCATGGATAGACGCAAAAGGCAGTCCATTGGTATATCAAGGAATGCCTGAGATTGGTGACTGCCCCAACCCATTCGACCCCGGAGTATGTATAGACGAACACGGTGTGGGATATGTAGCCTTTGGAGCCGGTACAGCAAAACACGGAACCGCCGAAATGCCAGGTGTATCGCGTATAGCACGTTTGAACAGCGATATGATAAGTTGTGACACTATAATAGAGGTTTACACCCCGTACATATTCGAAGCCCACGAAATAAACTACTTCAATGGCGTGTATCTATATACCTATAACAACAACTGGCTGCCCAGAAACAAAGAGACATGGAATTATCCTGGTTACGATGTACCAATGACATGCAGCATGGCTTATATGACATCAAAAACACCGATGGAAACAGACAGTTGGGAATATAAAGGTGACTATTTTCCAAACCCTGGCGATTTAGGGATGCGCCATAGCAACAACCACACCCATTTTATGAAGTATAAAGGCGAATACTACATTCTCTACCACACCCTGAACTTGCAGGACAATCTCAACATAAAGGGTGGATTCCGCAGCATGGCTGTAGAAAAATTCAATTTCGACGAAGAGAAAATTGAAATAAAGATGACACGAGGTACACATCGTGGAGTTGATGCAATAGAACCATTCAATCCGTTTAACACCACAAGTGGAACAACCATGTCGCATGGTGCAGATATTTGGTTTGAAAATGACAAACAACCCGATTCCATCACTGTTTACAGCAAGAACAGAGGGGCTTGGATAGGTTTGACCAATGTTGATTTTGGCAAAAAAGCATCATCAATAACAGCCACAGTCGATGGCTATGGCTATATAGAAGTAAGAGTTGATTCCATAGATGGAGAAACAATAGCCTACATTGAAGCTACTGGAGAAAAAGAGTGTGTACGCACCAGATTAAGCAATAGGATTTCCGGAATAAACAAACTATTCTTTGTTTTCTCCGACAACAATATAAGACTAATAGATTGGCGATTCAAATAACACAACAGGCAATATGAAAGCAAAATTATTAACAATCACAACTACGTTAGCAGTATTATTAAGCTCCTGCGGATTAGAGCAACAGGATAACAACGCATCGCTATGCAAAGAGTATGCTGACGCATTCAAAATAGGATGCGCAATCAACCACAGCATTGCCAGCGGCAGAGACAGTTTAGCAAACGCATTGGTTTTGCACCATTTCAATGCTATTTCTCCGGAGAATGAACTGAAAGCAGAAACCATACATCCACGTCCGGGAGTATGGAATTTTGGTCCGGCCGACAGATATGTAGAGTTTGGTCAGAAACACAATATGCATATTTTGGGACATACCTTAGTTTGGCACAACCAGACACCTGCTTTCTTCTTCAACAACGAAGATGGCAGTGCAAAAACAAAGGAGCAGATGATAGAGACCATGCGCGAATATATAGAGAAGGTAGTCACACGCTATAACGGCAAAATAGACGCTTGGGATGTTGTAAACGAAATTATTGATAACGATGGTTCATACCGTCCCACCACTTGGGTAAACAGTTTTGAAGGCGATGGCGATGCTGTTGTGCTTAATGCGTTCAAATTTGCTGAACAGTATGCACCAGGAACCGAACTTTACTATAACGATTTCAATGCCTGGCGTCCGGAAAAGCGCGACGGAATAGCACGCATGGTAAGAATGTTACAAAAGAATGGAGTTCGCATAGACGGTATAGGTATTCAGGCACATTGGGGACTGAATTTTCCTAAAAACGAATATATAACAGCAGCTATAGATACATTTGCAGCACTTGGAGTAAAGGTAATGATAACAGAAATGGATATCGATGTATTACCACTTACAAAAGAGGGACAAATAATTGGAAAGGCCATGCAAGAGCCACAATTCCAATTAGAAGAGTTTGAAATCTTTTTTGACCCATATAAAGATGGGCTACCTGACGATGTACAGGCAGAATTAACTGCAAGATACAAAGAGCTCCTGCAGATATTCTATGACAAGCGCGACAAAATAGACAGAGTCACATTCTGGGGATTACACGACAGCATGTCCTGGAAGAACGACTACCCTATTCCACGCAGAACAAACTATCCACTGCTATTTAACAGAGATTTAACACCAAAGCCTGCTGTTGAAGCAATCCTATCTATACCAGATTGAGTTCTTCGGCAATAAATTGTGAAGTATAGCCCACCCCGGATGCAGCCACCTGTTCCGGGGTGCCTTGTATAAGTAACTGACCACCGCCGCGACCGCCTTCAGGCCCCATATCTATAACCCAATCGGCCTGCTTTATCACATCCAGATTATGTTCTATCACCACTACTGTATTACCCTTTTCCACCAATCTGTTGAGCACATTCATCAACACACGTATATCCTCAAAATGAAGTCCTGTGGTGGGTTCGTCAAGAATATACAGGGTATTACCGGTATCACGTTTAGCAAGTTCCGTAGCCAACTTAACACGCTGGCTTTCACCTCCTGATATTGTTGTTGATGGCTGACCCAATTTCAGATAACCCAAGCCGACATCCTGCAACACTTTAATCTTATTCAATATAACAGGTACATTTTCAAAGAATTCCACTGCCATATTTATAGTCATATCCAAAATATCGGCTATTGATTTACCTTTGTAACGCACCTCTAAAGTTTCGCGATTGTAGCGCTTGCCATGACACACTTCACAAGGGACCATAACATCGGGCAGAAAATTCATCTCTATGGTTTTATAGCCATTTCCTGAACAAGTTTCACACCGTCCACCCTTAACATTGAACGAAAAGCGTCCTGCTTTATATGCCCTGATTTTTGATTCCGGCAACTCCACAAACAGATTGCGAATATCGCTGAATACACCTGTATATGTAGCAGGATTTGAACGCGGAGTGCGTCCCAATGGTGATTGGTCAACATCAATTATTTTATCAATATACTCTATTCCCTCTATACTTTCGTATGGAAGTGGCTCTTTTAAAGAACGATAAAAGTGTTTGGAAAGAATTGGTTGCAGAGTCTCCTTAATCAATGATGACTTTCCGCTACCTGATACTCCGGTGACGCAAATCAATTTACCTAATGGTATTTCCAAATCTACATTCTTCAAATTATTGCCTGTACAGCCTTTCAGTTGAATACTTTTTCCTATTCCGTCACGGCGCACCAACTGATTTGGCGCAGTATTCAACGTTCCATTCAGATATTGAGCTGTCAGTGTATTTTCTGAAAGCATCTGCTGCGGAGTTCCTGAAAAGACTACATTACCACCTTTACGACCGGCTTTTGGTCCCATATCCACAATCCAATCGGCTGCCAGCATCATATCTTTATCATGTTCCACCACTATAACAGAATTACCTATATCGCGCAGAGTCTTGAGCGAATCTATAAGACGACGATTATCACGCTGATGCAACCCTATGCTTGGTTCATCAAGTATATAGAGCACATTCACCAGTTTTGAACCTATCTGAGTAGCCAAACGAATTCTCTGTTCTTCGCCTCCCGAAAGCGATTCCGAGGGACGGTTCAATGATAGATAATCCAGTCCTACATCAAGCATAAACTTCAAACGCGAACGTATCTCTTTTAGTATTTCTGTAGCAATTGCCCGTTGTTTATCTGTCAATTCAGTTTCTACCGAAAGTGTCCAGTCATACAGGTCTGATATATCCATTATTGATAGTTCGTAGATATTCTTGCCACCTATTTTATAGTGTAACGACTCTTTATTCAGTCTGGCACCTCCACATTCGGGACACACCTTTGTTACTGCAAACTGATCTACCCACTTCTGTTCTGCCGCAGATATATCCTTCTGTTGTTGCAGTGAACGCACATATTTAGCTATCCCTTCGTAGTCCATAAAAACGGCATCTTCTTCGCTGTTAATACCTGTTATTTGCACCTTTATGCGTTCTTCAGAACCATTCAGCAACTCTTCTACAACATCTTCTGAAAGTTCCTCTACAGGTGTATCCAATGAATAATCATATTTCTGAAGCAAAGCAGATATCTGCCTGAATATTAACGTATTCTTAAATGGTCCTAACGGAGCTATAGCACCTTTACGGATAGACAATGTTTTATCAGGGAAGACCTTATCTACATCTACTAACGACACATAGCCCAACCCTTTACATTTATGACAGAAACCATGAGGTGAATTAAACGAAAAGTTGTGTGGAGCAGGTTCTTTATACGACAACCCTGTATCCGGACACATCAATTGTCGGCTATAGTGGCGTATCACCCCTTGTTGTTGCAATCCGGGAATAGCATTGGCATCATTTGGCATAGAGAGTATCATCATCAACCCTTCACCCTGTTTCATTGCCAAGCGGACACTTTCAACAAGCCTTTGATGATATTTTTCATTTACTACAAGCTTTTCTATCACCACTTCGATACTGTGATTCTTGTATCTATCCAGTTTCATACCAACTTTTACCTCCTTCAGTTCACCATCTACACGCACATTGAGATAGCCCTTTCTGCGTATATTTTCAAACAATTCAGCATAGTGACCTTTACGGTTTCTAACCAAAGGAGCTAAAATATAGATACGTTGACCATTATAATCTTTCTGAATAAGATCCAATATCTGTTCTTCGGTGAACTTTACCATCTTTTTGCCGGTAATATAGGAGTATGCCTGGCCGGCACGCGCAAAAAGCAATCGCAGATAGTCATATATTTCGGTTGTAGTTCCTACTGTAGAACGTGGGTTCTTGTTAGTTGTCTTCTGTTCTATGGATATGACCGGACTCAGACCCGAAATCTTATCTACTTCCGGTCTTTGCAAATTGCCTAAAAAATTTCGAGCATAGGCTGAAAAAGTTTCCAGATAACGGCGTTGCCCTTCTGCAAATATCGTATCGAAAGCCAACGATGACTTTCCGCTACCACTCAATCCTGTTATTACTGTTAACGATTTAGATGGTATATCAACCGATACATTTTTTAGATTATTCGATCTGGCCCCTATTATGCTAATCTTATCTGCTTCCATACTATTCCCTGCCTAATCCTAACATTACGTTTATATCCGAACGACGAGTATATCGTTTTCCTCCGGCTCCTATTGCATCTATACGTATGTAATAGGTTCCATTACTTACGGTCTCACCATGATATGTTCCGTCCCAACAGATATAATACCCACCATCCACATCGCCTTCGTATGGCAAACTCTTTTCATCAGCGGACACAATAAGTTGCCCCCAACGGTTAAAGATTGACATTTTAAAGCTAACTATAGAGTGCACTTCAACCTTAAAAACGTCATTTATACCATCTCCATTTGGAGAAAAAGCATTTGGCACAGTTATTTCTGAATTGTCTATAGAAAAAGAAATAGGCTGCAAATTTTCTCCCTGTATAGTTGTTGTACTATCTTGATGCCTATATGAATATGCAAAATGCACGGTAAAAGTACCATAATCATTAAACGTGTACTCCGTCTCCAGATTCTGGCGTTTCAGATACGTTTCATTCTTCTGTTTACCATCCTGCATAAAACTACGCTCCACACGCCATTCTCCAAAGAGTATAACATCGTCATCAACGCCATTTATACCGGCATTAAACAAGACATGCAAAGGTGCTTCGTATGATTCCGATGCCGCATCACCGGTATAAATTGTATCTATCTCTGCGCTTATATCCTGCAACACCACGAATGGTTTGGCTGATGGTATTTGAGCCATGGTCTGCATAGACAATAGACAAAAAACAAGTATATATGCCACTCTCATTGTTCTTGATTTACATTCTATGGCAAATATAGACTTTTTTCGTCACATAAATATCAAGGATTCCACAAAGATAACTAAGACACCGGCCAAATAACCTAAAAAGGCGTTGAGTGTAACATTCTTCATATACCACATAAAATCCAACTTTTCCAACCCCATGGCTACTACTCCAGCTGCAGATCCTATTATCAACAAACTGCCTCCAATGCCTGCACAATATGCCAGCAGAATCCAAAACAGTCCATCAACCGTAAAGAACTGCAAATATTGCGGATCTACAGCTGTAGCCAGTTCTGCCACATCTACAATTGGATACATTCCCATACATGCTGCAACCAAAGGAACATTATCTACTATAGAAGACAGCATACCTATTACAGTAGTAATGGAAAAGACTTCATGCACGTTTGTATCAAGAAAATTTGCTACAGATTTCAATACACCCATTGACTGTAATCCCGCCACCGACATCAATATTCCCAAAAAGAATAGTATAGTAGCCATATCTATACGTCTCAAGATCTGTACTACTCTGAATTTTGATTCTTCATAAAAATTCTTTTTGTAATCACAAACTATCTCTGTAAACACCCACAATATACCCAATGAGAACATAACGCCCAGATATGGAGGTAATCCGGTTAGGCTCTTGAATATCGGCACTGAAACCAGACACAACACACCTATCACCAGAACCATGGCACTTAATCTGTTGCTCACGCCAACTACTGGGTTGTTTTTTTCAACAGAAGACATTACAAGCGGTGTACTGTTCTTGAACTTTCTCGATATCAAGAATACAGGTATCAAAAGCGACACCAGACTTGGAACTATCAGATACGACATAAGACCCATAGCAGATGCATTACCACGCATCCAGAGCATAATGGTTGTGACATCGCCAATCGGAGACCATGCTCCACCACTATTGGCAGCAATTACAACTATTGAAGCAAAAAACATTCTCTCTTTCGGTTCATCAATAATCTTGCGCAACATCATAATCATAATGATGGTAGTTGTCATATTATCCAATACTGCCGATATAAAGAAGGTCATTATGGCAACAATCCATAGTAACTTGAATTTATTGTTGGTAGTTACATATTTGGTAATAACATTAAAGCCACCATAACTATCTATTATTTCAACTATGGTCATTGCACCTATTAAAAAGACCAAAGTTTCACACGTAGAACCCAAATGCTCTATCAGGCTGGACGTTACATCGCCCGAATGCAATGCATATATAGTCCATATCAACCCAAACATAACAAGCGCTGTAGCCGCCTTGTTTACATTTATTTTATGCTCCAAAGCAATACACGCATAACCTAAAACAAATATTGTGACAATTATAGGAATCATATTAATAATCTTGTAGCTGTTAATACTATTGTCTGTGCCTAACTGAAAGAGTTAAGCACAATAATGGCTTTATTTTCCTCTGCAAACAGGAAAACATAAAAAAAAAGTTGTATAAAAACGCTAAATGATTATTCTGTGTATGGCATACACATATTTGTCTGTTGACCTGAAAAAACCATGCAAAGCGGAATTATGCGACAATACGTAGGAGATATTCGACTTTCCAGTCAGAAATTTTGCATTGTATTGATAACATTCCGAACGTGTATGATTCAATTTTGAAGGATGATGAAGTATAGTTATTGTATTATTCTCAAATGTCAGTACTGCCACCATATCAGAATGTTGCACCACCTCGCTCTCAATTTGACAATTTATATCAAATGAAACAGTGGCGGTTTCAACTGCAGTGTTATTGGTCATTGAGAACAAACAACACAATATTGGCAGAATTATCATCAACATATACCTCATAACAACGCAAAGTTATGCAAAATGCATTACGAACTACTATTTTTTACTTACTTTTGCACTATAGAAGCAAAATAACAATGAAAATGATAAAAAGGTTAGCCAAACAATTAGTCTTTGCGTGCACACTATGTATTGTATCAACAGTTTTTGCACAAGATTCAAGATATTTCCTGCACACAGTCACAAAAGGACAGGGATTATACTCTATTTCAAGAATGTACAATGTTACAGAAGATGAAATTATCCAACTAAATCCCGGTAGTGAAAAGGTAATAAAGGTTGGTCAGGAACTAAAAATACCACAAAAGCGTGAAAGCAACAACGAGCAGCGTTTCCATACTATTCAGCCGGGCGAAACGCTATACAGGCTATCAGTAGAAAATAGGGTATCTGTTAAGAATATATGCGATGCAAACCCAGGTCTTTCCGTAGAACAATTCAAAGCAGGACAAGTTATTGTAATTCCTGCTCCTACTGACGAAGAACCATTAAAATCCACATTGGAGGCAGCCGGTGACAACATTCCACAGCAGGCGTTAGAGGCTACAGAGACTCTATCGACCGAAATAAGCAAATACAAATCTACCCATACCGTAAAAAGGAAAGAGACCATATACAGAATATGCAAACTTTATGGAATAAGTCAATCAGAATTGATTGATGCAAATCCTGAATTACGATATAACAAACTGCGTGTAGGCGATGTTATCAATATTCCATACACAAAAGAAGAGATACAGCAAAACAATCAGGAGCGACAAGAGGCTATTAAGCAGATAGAGATGCTTGATGACGAGACCCTGTTTACACTAAATGAAGACCAGACCACCCATTTAGAGAAAATAAAGGCTGCTCTTATACTTCCTTTCGAACTCAACGATTCAGCTACAACTGAGCAGAAGAAGATGATTGAGTTTTATCAGGGTGTACTGATGGCACTTGAAAAGCTAAAACAGGAAAATGTATCGGTAGAACTTGTTGTTATGGATTCAGAAGATGAAAACAAATCCATCAAACCATTGCTTGAAAGTAACAAAATGGAGGGAGTGAATATTATTTTTGGTCCAAAATTCAACAATCATATAACAGAAGTTTCCGACTACTCTGCTAAAAACTGCATCCCTTTGGTACTTCCAATAAGTGCTAATGCAGACGATGTATATAAGAACCCATACGTTTTCCAGTTGAATACTCCTCAAAGTTATTTTATGCAGGAGATATATGACCATTTCCTAATTCAGTTCCCCAATTCCAAGGTTATAATTTTAGACGATGGCGAATTTAAAAAGAATGAATTTATTGATGGCTTAAAGTTGAGTTTGGATGGTGCAAACATTCCTCATATTACCATGCCGATAGATACAGCATCACAACAATACATAGATGCTCTTGACGCTGAACGCCACAACATATTTGTAATAAATTCAAGTTCAAGTGCACCTTTAACAGACATCCTGCCTGTACTTCAGTTGGTAAACAGGAACAAGCCGGAAGGTGTACAGACACATCTATTCGGTTATCCTGAATACCAGATATATGCTTCAAACCACCTGGAAGAGTTTTATGAAATTGACACATGGTTCTACAGTTGGTTCTACACAAACAACACACTACCGGAAGCAGAACAGTTCAATTCAAATTTCCGCAAGGCATTTAACCGACAGATGATGATAAGCTATCCAAGCTTTGCTTCGTATGGGTATGACATGGCATACTACTTTTTAAAGGGCTTAGCTACATTCGGTACAGATTTCAGCAATCATCTGGACGAAATCAAGACCACTCCGGTACAGATGGGTTTCAAATTTGAACGAGTAAACAACTGGGGCGGATTTATTAACCGCAAAGTATTCTTTGTACATTTGTCAAACGATTACAAAGTATCAAAAATTGACTTCGACAAATGAAAAAGACAAAGTTTGTTCCGCTAATTGTAATGTTGCTTATCACCATATCAGCAAAAGCACAGATAGGCGACTTAAGAAATGTATTTTCGGCAGGTTTTACCGGTGGTGCAAGTACCAGCAGTGTATCTTTTGTGCCAACTATCAAACAGACTTTCAGTCCGGGATTAACCGGCGGTTTTCTGCTTAGATATACTTCAGAAAAATACTTTTGGCTAATAAGTGCCACCCAACTTGAAGTAAACTTTGCACAACGTGGTTGGACTGAACTGATTGAAGATGGTTCCGGTAATGAATACACCAGAGTTATCAATTATATTGAAATACCTTTCTTTACGCATCTTGGTGTTGGACGTGAATATCGCGGATTTCAAGGATATTTGAATATTGGTCCACAGATAGGGTTTTCTATAGGCGATAAAGAGTACTATGGTGGCAAACTGCCTTGGGATGTTTCCAACCGCCCTAACAATGTTATTGAACAATACGGCAAAGAACTTGACAACAACTTTGAATATGGTATTGCAGGCGGTATAGGCGTTGAGATGAAGACCGGTATAGGATCTTTTGGTTTGGAAGGTCGATACTATTTTGGATTGTCAGACATATATAACAACTCCAAAAGAGATTACTTTGCACGTTCTGCAAATAGCAGCATATCACTTCGTGCAGTCTATATATTTTCACTGAGCAGATAAAGAAAAGAGAGACCGTATCAGTCTCTCAATCTAAATCCACTTGCACGAGCTATTATATCAGCTTCTGCTTTCTGCACCCCATGAAAGGTCATATAGCAAAAAATAAGCGATATCAAGGGGAATGATGCTGCCCATAATGGAATAAACGATGCATCGCCTTTTGCCAATAATACATAGATTAGATATACAATGTAGTAACCTATAAGCAATAATGACAATAATACAATCAACCTTTTCTGCAATACAAAGTTTCTAAAACCTGAAAGCAACAATTCAAAAACAGCTATAGCCAAAGCAAAAATCTGTATAACGGCCAACGCCCACATTCCGGTTCCATGAACACCCTCCACGTAATTCATTCTAAAGTTTGTCAAAAGCGCTGTGGCACCCTCCTGATTAGAAAACTGTCCTATAGGCATAAACAGACCAAATAGAAGCAGCAAGCATATTGCTATAAGCCAAATCTGATGAACGTATTTTTCTATATTCATAATCGGTATAATAAAGGCCTCTCTACATATAAATACAGAGAAGCCCTATAAATCTATGTTACAATTTAAAAATTATCTTTCTCTTTCACAGGATTGCGGAAATACACCTTTCCTTCTATAAATTCCTGAGCAGCAATAAGCGTTGGTTTTGGAAGACGCTCATAATAGCGAGATATATCTATCTGCTCTCTGTTTTCAAACATCTCTTCCAAATTATCTGTCGATGTGCTGAACTCATCAAGCTTCTGTTTAAGTTCATCTTTCATTTCTACAGCAATCTGATTAGAACGTTTGCCTATGATAGCAACGCTTTCATAGATATTGTCTGTCTCTTTTACATAATCAACCAAATCGCGAGTAACGGTGTTGGTTGGAGCATTAGTCTTTTTGAAATCCATATTGTTGTTATTAATCGTTTACATATTTAGTAGCCTTCTGGAACATTTTTTCCGCCTCTTTCATATAATCACTTTCAGGAAAATCGTTCTTGAACGCATAATATTCATCAATTGCATCTCTGTATCTGTCCATTTTCTTTTCCAAGACGCTCTCTTCTGCCATTTGGAATTTAGCCTTGTAAATTAAGAAAGACAAATCTTCTCTATATTTTGATGATGGGAAATCCAACAAAGCATTCTGTGATACTATCACACAAGCTTGATAATTGTTACCTAAATAATTTCCCATATTGTAATACAAAGTTGCTGTTTTGTATTCCTTTTCAACCAAGCGGTCATACATATTGAAAATCATATCTTCCGCTTCTGCGCGGTGACTGCTTTCAGGATAACCTTCCACAAACACCTGAAGTTCTTCAATAGCCTGATATGTACTTGTTGGGTCCAATCTTGGATCCGGAGTATCCAAGAAAAGGCTCTTACCACAATAAAAACGACTCTGCTCTGAATATACACCATTGGGATATGTCATGTAGCAGTTCTTAAAATACTGCGCTGCCGATATATAGTCAGACAGATTGTAGTAACAATTAGCAAGCATATAGACAACCTCTTCCGCCTGTGCTGTACCACGCAACATTATAACACACTCTTCCAATATGGAACTGCAATTAGTATATCTACCCTCCACATACAGTGATTTCGCAAGGTTATATTTAGCATTGTAGTCCGAAGCCTTCATAATCTTGTTATAACCCGAACAACTGCCCAACACAACTGCGCAGAGCACCAGAAATAGTATGTTCAATTTTATTCTTTTCATTTCAATCGGCAAAGTTACTCATAAAGTGTGAAAAAACAACCATCAAATAGTAATTAAATGTTATGATTTGTTATAGAAGCTACGCATTATGGCTGTAATCAAATTTATAAGTACCTTTGCACTTTATGGAATTCAAATTAGTTGCACCATATAAACCAACCGGCGATCAGCCTGAAGCCATAAAGCAGTTGACCGAAGGTATAAAGAACGGAGTAGCCGCACAAACACTGTTAGGCGTAACCGGTTCGGGTAAAACGTTTACAATAGCAAACGTAATAAAAAACATAGGCCGCCCCACCTTAGTGTTAAGCCATAACAAAACATTAGCTGCGCAACTATATAGTGAATTCAAAAGTTTTTTCCCTGAAAATGCCGTTGAATACTACGTTTCTTATTACGATTATTATCAACCGGAGGCATACATTCCATCTACCGATACATATATAGAAAAAGATTTAGCCATCAATGATGAGATAGACAAACTACGACTGTCTGCAACATCATCACTGCTTTCCGGCAGAAAAGATGTAATAGTTGTTTCATCTGTATCATGCATATACGGCATGGGAAATCCTGCCGATTTCTACAACAACGTAATTCAGATAAAAAGAGGTGATAGAATAGACCGCAACCGTTTTTTAATGAAGTTGGTAGATAGCCTGTACACCAGAAACGACATAGAATTATCTCGTGGATGTTTTCGCGTAAAAGGCGATAATGTAGATATAAATTTAGCTTACAATGACATAGCTTTGCGTGTTCAGTTTTGGGATGACGAAATAGATTCTATAGAAGAGTTCGATGTATTGACAGGTGAACGCATAGAACGCTACGAAAAGTATAATATCTACCCCGCAAACCTATTTATGACTACCAAAGAGAGCCAGATGAATGCCATTAGGCGTATTCAGGACGATCTGGTTGCCCAGGTAGAATATTTCAAAGAGATAGGTAAAAAATTGGAAGCCAAACGATTGCAAGAACGTGTGGAATACGATATGGAGATGATAAAGGAGCTTGGTCACTGTTCCGGAATAGAGAACTATTCCCGCTATTTTGATGGCAGAGAAGCCGGAACACGTCCTTACTGTCTGCTTGACTTCTTCCCCAAAGATTTCCTTATGGTAATTGACGAAAGTCACGTCAGTGTACCACAAATTCACGCCATGTATGGTGGCGATAAAGCCAGAAAGACAAATCTGGTAGAGTACGGTTTCCGTCTGCCTGCAGCATTAGACAACAGGCCACTTAAATTTGAAGAGTTCAAAGAACTTACAAACCAAACCATATACGTAAGTGCCACCCCTGCCGATTACGAACTGAAAGAGAGCAATGGAATTATAGTGGACCAGGTAATTCGTCCTACAGGTCTTTTAGACCCGGAAATTGAGGTGCGTCCCAGCAAAAATCAGATAGACGATTTAATGGAAGAGATTGCTGTTCGTATAGAACGGGACGAGCGCATTTTGGTAACCACACTTACCAAACGTATGGCGGAAGAGTTGACAGATTATCTGCTTAAGAACGGAGTACGTTGTAACTACATTCACAGCGATGTAGAGACGATGGAACGCATTCAGATAATGTCCGACCTGCGTGCAGGACTATACGATGTGATGGTGGGTGTTAATCTGTTGCGCGAAGGTTTGGATTTGCCGGAAGTATCGCTTGTAGCCATAATAGATGCAGACAAAGAGGGATTCTTACGCGACCATCGTTCTCTTACCCAGACTGCCGGACGTGCAGCCCGCAATGTAAACGGCAAGGTAATTCTCTATGCCGATAAGATTACAGAGAGTATGCGGCTTACAATGAACGAAACTAAGCGCAGAAGAGAAAAACAGATGGCATACAACAGAGAGCACGGCATTACTCCTCAACAAATTGAAAAGGCCATCAACACATCGCCATTGGCAGAACTGAGCAAAAAGGATAGCACTACCACTAAAGAGAGAAAAGAGTATTCTATTCCATCTGTTCATCAGAGTGTGGCAGATCCTGTTACCAAATATATGACACCTCAACAGCTTGATAAGGCTATTGCTAATACCAAACGCCTGATGCAAGCAGCGGCTGCCAAGATGGATTTTCTGGAAGCCGCCCAATATCGTGATGAGATGTTCAAATTAGAGACTCTTAAAGCGGAGCTTGTTAATTAGTATAATACTTCCGCTTTTTAATACAATTATCTATTTTAAATCGAATTTTAATATCACTGGATTCCCATTGTTGTTCTCATATAATTGCACAATCTTTTCTGATAAATCCGATTTGTCTATATTACTTAATCTTTCATCTTTTGAAATATGTTGATATAGTAAAAAATAGTGATTATTTGCAGCGCATTCAGGTTTGATATATCCTTTCATTCCAGGGATTATAACATGATACTTCTCTATTTTACCAGAAGAAACTATATTTAATATGTTATCATTTGCTTTTGGAAAGGACCAGAAAGCTAAACGTTTACCTTTATCTAACGATATAGGATAACCGGCTCCTATGCAAAATTCATATTCCTTGATATAATTATTGA